>NZ_MPZR01000030.1:0-1235 GCF_002020075.1 Thioclava sp. F36-7
TTCAATTTGACTTATGCTTTTCGTATCATATATCATCTAAATGATGAAGAAGCTTGTAAGTATTGGCGAGGCCGCAAAGGCCCTGGGCGTGACACCGCTCACCTTGCGCAGATGGGATGAGAGCGGCAAGCTCAAGCCCGACCTCGTAACCGAGGGTGGGCGGCGCCGCTATAACCTCGCCAAACTTCAGCCGGAGCTCCATCGGCAGCAGGATAAAGCTGCCCGGCGCACGGTTGCCTACGCACGCGTTTCCTCCCATGACCAGAAACCTGACCTGGAGCGCCAGGCGCAGCTTCTCGAGGCCTATTGCGCCGGGCAGGGCTGGACCTACGAGGTGGTCACCGATCTCGGCTCTGGCATGAACTATCGCAAGAAGGGCCTCAAGCGCCTACTCGAAGACATTGTCGAGGATCGCGTCGGCCGACTGGTCATCACTCACAAGGATCGTTTGCTGCGCTTCGGCGCCGAGCTCGTCTTCGCGATCTGTGAGGCGAAGAACGTCGAGGTCGTAATCCTGAACCAGGGCGAAGACACCAGTTTCGAAGAGGATCTTGCCCGGGATGTGCTCGAGATCATCACGGTGTTCAGCGCACGGCTCTACGGTGCGCGCTCCCGCAAGAATGCGAAATTGATCGCAGACATCAAGGCCGCGGCCGAAGGAGGCGATGATGGCGCTTGATGGAGCAGCGATCTCTACCCGGATCATGACAGTTCACCGCATCGCCCTCGATGTAGACAAGGCGCAGGACGCACTGTTTGCGCAATGCGCCGGCATCGCCCGGTTCAGCTGGAACTGGGCTCTCGACCGATGGAAATCCCAATATACCGCGCATTGCGAAAACAATTCCCTGCCCAAGCCTTCCGAGGCTGCGCTGCGACGCGAACTCAATGCCATCAAGCGGGCTGAATACCCCTGGATGCTGCATGCGCCCAAAGCGGTTCCACAGCAGGCGATCAAGAATCTTGGTGCCGCGTTCAAGGGTTTCTTCGAGGGGCGCTCCCGCTATCCCAACTTCAAAGCAAAAGATCTCTGTCGTGAGAGCTTTCGGCCGGACAATGGCCCCGGGACATTCCGTGTCGAAGGGCGACGCCTGAAACTGCCGCGCATTGGCTGGGTGTCTATGCGGGAGGCCCTGCGCTTTGGTTTCGAAATGAATCCAACCTTGAAATCCGTCACCATCTCGCGGGAGGCGGGCCGGTGGTTCGCGGCGATTGCGGTTGAGATCGATCACAGC
>NZ_MPZR01000031.1:0-1097 GCF_002020075.1 Thioclava sp. F36-7
CCTTTCTGGCGACGGGAGGGCGGGAGGATTTTCACCGTGGACTTGTATCGCAAGGTTCGACTTGCCTGCGCCGAGGGGATGAGCCAGCGCGAGGCGGCGCGTCACTTCGGGATTTCACGCGACAGCGTGCAGAAGATGTTGGCGTATTCGGTTCCGCCGGGCTACCGGCGCAAGGCGCCGATCAAGCGCCCGAAGCTGGATGGTTTCACCGAGATCATCAACGCCTGGCTGGAAGAGGACCGCGGCATGCCGCGCAAACAGCGGCACACCGCCAAGCGGGTGTTCGAGCGGCTCCGGGACGAACACGGCTTCACCGGCGGCTACACGATCGTGAAGGATTACATTCGTGAGGATGACCGGCGCGGTCGCGAGATGTTCGTGCCGCTGGCCCATGCGCCCGGGCATGCCCAGGCCGACTTTGGCGAAGCGATGGTCATCATTGATGGTGTCGAGCAGAAGGCGCATTTCTTCGCCTTCGACCTGCCACATAGCGATGCCTGCTACATCCGGGCCTATCCGGCTGCGACCTCCGAGGCCTGGGTCGACGGGCATGTTCACGCCTTCGGCTTCTTCGGTCGGGTGCCGGTGTCGGTGCTCTACGACAACGACAGGTGCCTGGTGGCACAGATCCTGCCGGATGGCACCCGCAAGCGGGCCAGGCTGTTCAGCGGGTTCCTGTCACATTACCTGCTCCGTGACCGCTATGGCCGCCCCGGCAAGGGCAATGACAAAGGCAGCGTCGAGGGGCTGGTGGGCTATGCCCGGCGCAACTTCATGGTGCCGGTGCCGCGCTTCCCCTCCTGGGAGGCCTTCAACGCCTCGCTGGAAGAACAATGCCGCAAGCGTCAGGGCGATGTTCTGCGCGGCCATACCGAGACGATCGGCACGCGCCTTGACCGGGATCTCGAGGTGATGTCGGCGCTGCCGCCAGCCTCTTTCGATGCCTGCGATCAGGCGAGCGGGCGGGTCACCTCGCAGGCGCTGGTGCGTTACAAGACCAACGACTATTCCGTGCCGGTCGCCTACGGCCACCGCGATGTCTGGCTGCGCGGCTATGTCGACGAGGTGGCGATCGGCTGCGGCGGCGATCTCATCGC
>NZ_MPZR01000032.1:0-941 GCF_002020075.1 Thioclava sp. F36-7
AGGGAACGCTTCGCGCCCCGGCAGCTGCGCTTTTCAGATAGCTGGCGGCTGCCGGGGCGCTTTGGCCCAGCGGGCCAAACCTGAACGATGCGATCAGGTGTTGGCGCTGTTTCGGGCGCGACTTTGGGCAAGTCGATAGCTGTCGCCGTTCATCTCGAGGATGTGGACATGGTGGGTGAGCCGGTCGAGCAGAGCGCCGGTCAGGCGCTCGGAGCCGAAGGTTTCGGTCCATTCGTCGAAGGGCAGATTGCTGGTGATCATGGTGGCGCCCCGCTCGTAGCGCTGCGAGATCAGTTCGAAGAGCAGCTCGGCGCCGGTCTTGCTCAGAGGCACGAAGCCCAGCTCGTCGATGATCAGGAGCTTGTATCCGACCATCTGTTTTTGCAGGCGTAGCAAGCGGCGCTCGTCGCGGGCCTCCATCAGCTCGTGGACCAATGCGGCGGCGGTGGTGAAGCCGACGGAAAGGCCCTTCTGGCAGGCGGCCAGTCCAAGGCCCAAGGCGACATGGGTCTTGCCGGTGCCGCTCGGGCCGAGGGCAATGACATTCTCGCGCCGCTCGATCCATTCCCCGCGGGCGAGTTCCAGCACCTGCATCTTGTTGAGCTTGGGGATCGCCTTGAAGTCGAAGCTGTCGAGGCTTTTGGTCGCCGGGAACTTCGCCGCCTTGATGCGGCGCTCGACCATCCGCCGTTCGCGGTCGATCAGTTCGAGTTCCACCAGGCGCGCCAGGAAGCGAACGTGGTCCTGTCCCTCCGCGGCGCACTGGCGCGCGAGCTTGTCGTATTCCCTCAGGAAGGTCGGCAGCTTGAGCGTCTTCAGATGATGGGCGAGCAGCAGGTCGGGCGCGTCGGTCATCGGGCCTCCTCCGAGATCAGGCACATGTAGCTGGCCGCCGAGGTCTTTCCGACCTCGGCCCGCGGCAGGTAGGGATAGACGTCGAG
>NZ_MPZR01000033.1:0-681 GCF_002020075.1 Thioclava sp. F36-7
GGACAAAGCGCTTATTCGCGGCATGTGCACCAAAGTCCGCTTTGCAATAGTCATGCGACGGCAAGCGTGCCATTCTTCAGTATGAACCAAACTACTCCCGAGCTTCATGGCCCCCGCGTTAGCCTCCGCCAATTCCATCGTTCAGATGTTGCCGGACGTTTGGCTCTCGGACGCTCGCCGGAAATTGTGCGTTGCTTTGGAGGCAATCCTAACGGCCTTCCTCCATATACAGAGAACGATGCACGCTCTTGGGTAGAGCGGAACATTAAGCATCCTCTGTGTTGGGCGGTCGAAGTCGATGGCCGTTTGCTGGGCGAGGCGCGTCTTGACGGACTTGACCTGCATGACAGCCGAGCGCGCTTGGCAACTGGGCTTTATGATGTTTCACAGCTCGGGAAGGGTCTGGGGCGTGAGGTGATTAAACTAGTCTTGTCGCATGCGTTTAAAACTTTGGGGTTGCATCGGGTCGATCTGAGGGTTTTGGCGTTCAATGAACGAGCGATACGCTGTTATCGCTCATGCGGTTTTGTCGAAGAGGGACGAGAACGTGAGGCAGCTCGGATTGGGGACGCCTGGTATGACGACGTAATCATGGGATTGCTGGCAACGGAGTACCAAGCCGAGGGGAGTCAGGTTTGATTTCTCTGGCTAAGCCGCCATTCGACCATGCCGCAGCATTCG
>NZ_MPZR01000034.1:0-633 GCF_002020075.1 Thioclava sp. F36-7
GCTTTCAGCCCGGCCTCGAGGTCGCGTTTCAGCGTGCGGCCATGGCCGCGCATCCAGACCACCATCTGCACGATCAGCCCGGCCGCGACGAAGACCATCACCGTCATCAGGTCCTGCCGGACATCCGCCGACAGAAGCTTCGAGAAGCCCAACAGCGTCAGCGCAAAGGTCAGCGCCAGCGCGAGCCCCGTCAGCACGCCGCCCCAAAGAAAGCGCGCCGCTCGACGTCCGGCGCCTTCATGCGCGAGCCAACCTGCGAGAATGCCGATGACGAGAAGCGCCTCGACGCTTTCGCGCCACAGGATGAAGATGATCTGTCCGTCCATGACATTCTCCTGCGGGTGGAAGATGGATTATTTGACGACGATCGTGCCCTTGGCGGTGTCGAGATCCTCGTGGAATTCCTCGACGAAGGGGTAGTTGCCAGCAGGTAGTGCCGGAAGGTCGATCGTCTCGGTCTGGCCCGGCGCGATGATCTTCTCGATACGCAGGCGCTTGCTCTCGAATTCCGCTGCAGTCTTGCCGGTATTGGAAACGGTGAGCGTCACCCCGGTGTCTGCTGGCAGGTCGATCGTTTGCGGAGCGATGACCCCGTCTGTCAGGGTGATCGTGGGAACGGCCTCATCTGCCACG
>NZ_MPZR01000004.1:0-444676 GCF_002020075.1 Thioclava sp. F36-7
GATATGCTCCGGTCCGCATCGATCATCGACCAAACCGCCCGCATATCTCTTCAGATATCTATCAATGTCAAAGAGCGCGGAGACAAAATCAACCGGCCTCGCCTCAATCTCTTGGGGCGCCGCCTGCCAACCGTATCTCCAAAATTTCCTTCGCCTTCAGTCTCTTGCGATCCCTTCCGGCGCCCCGTTGCGGTGTGTGCCGCTTCGGTGAGGCGGTATTTACGGATCACTCCGCGGAGTCGCAAGTGCCTTTTTCGAAAAACTGTCACTTTTCTCGAAAGAACTCACCAAACCACTGAAATCGCTACGTTTTCAACACCACCGCAAATGCACCCAATTCACACCAAACCAGCGCAGGGAAGAATCTTGCGCAAATCACCCACCCCCGCGAAACCTCCTGAGCACCATGCCCCAAGGGCAGCACGCCAAACCGCCCGAGTCACCAGCGAAACGTACGGAATCGAACAGCCATCAAAGCGATGAAGACGCCGAGCCAAGACTAGGCTCAGGGCCTATTGGTCGGCATGCATCCCTTGGGGCGGCCTCCTCCTGAGGGCAGGACACCTGACCCACGCGCGGCATGACATTCCTGCCGCGCGCGCCGTTTGGGTCAATCGGCCAGCCTGATCGGCCCGCGCTCGGGATAGAGGTCGCCGGGACCGGGGTTTGCCGCGGGGCTGCGTCCTCCGAGATGCGTCATGATCCCCCACACCGCATTGAGCGACGTCTGCACCGCACCTTCGACCCAGGCGGGGGTCCAGCTCACACCATCACCGGCGAGGAAGACGCCCTTCTGGCTCTCGGCCATGTCTTGCTGCATGAAGTGGCCGTAGATGCGGTGGTTGTAGCGATAGTGACCCGGCAGGGCGCCCTTGAAGGCCCCGAGGAAGTTTTCATCCGCCTCCCAGCTCACGCAGATCGGCTGGCCGCGGATATGCGAGGCAATGTCGACGCCGGGGTAGATTTTCCCTAGCGCCTGCAGCGACAGCTCGACCCGGCGCTCCGCACTGAGCGGCAGCACCTTGAGCGCGTCGCTCATCCAAGCGTAGCTGAGACAAATCACACCGGGGTGGTCGGGCCCGTTGTCGAAGAAATAGGTGCCGCGCGTCAGCCGGTCGGTCAGCGTCATCGACATCAGCGGCTCGCCGGTTTCCGGATCGATGTCGTTCCAGAACGGTCGGTCGGTCATGACGAAGGTTTTCGCGGCCTGCATGTAGCGGGTCCGGTCGAGCGCCATCCACATCTTCTGATCGAACAGATCCTCTTCGGTCTCGATCGCCGTCGTCAGCAGGTGCGTCTGGCACGTCGCCAGCACCGCCGCATAGTCGTCCTCGTTGCCCCATTGGTCGCGAAGCCGGATCATCTCGCCTGCGCGGCTCAGGGCGGTCGCCCGGCTGCGCGTCGCACCGCCATGCAGGCTCGCGAGCGTCGTACCCTCCGGCCAAGGCGCGCAGGCAGGCGCCGCGTTCCAGAGGCGATGCAGGACAGTTTCCACCCCGCCCACGATGTAGCGCTGATCGTCGTCGAGCCCGAGCAGATTCACCCGCAGGATTTCCAGCATCGAGTTCGGGAAATCAGAGTCCCAGCCGCCAGTGCCGAAGCCGACCTGACCGAAAATCTCCCGGTGCGAGAAATCGAGCTTCTGAAACGCGTCGGAATGGGCCACGAAATCGTAGAAGGTGCGCTCATCCCAGTCTTGGACGAGCGGATCCCAGATCGCCTTGATGGCCTCAATGTCCTTGGCGCGCACCGCGGCTTGCAGGTCGGGAAAAGCCGCCTGACTGCGCAGCGCTTCGTCATAGGCCTCTGCAATCTGATGGTATTGCTCGGGCAGGTCCTCGAGGCTGCGGGCGAAATGCCGTTGGCCTTCGAGCTCGATGACGGTCGACCCGGCGGCGGGCGTCAGCGGGTTGGGAAAGGGTCGGCTCTCGCATCCGACGAGATCGACATAGTGGTAGAACCCACGCGAGGAGACGGGGAAGCGCATCCCGCCAAGCTCCGCCACGACCCCATTCGTTCCTTCGAAACTCTGCGAACGTAGCCGCCCGCCGAACTGAGAGGACTCGTAGACAACGGGCCGCAGTCCCAGCTTCATCAATTCGTAGGCCGCGATCACCCCGGCCGCTCCGGCGCCGATGATGGCGACAGGCGCGCCAAGCATGTCTTTGGGAATAGTGCCGAGACCCGCGGGATGACTGATCCAGTCCTCATAGGAAAAGGGGAAATCCGGTCCAAAGGCTGTCAATTGCTGCATAGCTGTCTCCTGCTCCGCCAGTCGTCACCGCAACCCGATGGATGCGGTAAAGAAGACCTCTACAAGAATGTCAGGGTCTGCAAGCGGGCATTCCGCGGGCGCTCGGGCCGGCGGGTTGACCAGATCGATCCGGCCTTTCAAGCCCGAGTCACCGCAGCGAAATCCGCGACGGCTCTCACCCGGGAGGCGCCATCGGGCCGGCGGCTTCCGTCGCCGCGATGTATCCCGGCTGCGCTCGCAGCGCCGCCCAATAGGCCGCGACCTTCGGATGATCCGCGAGCAGGTCGAACCGCGCCAACAAGGCAATGACATAGGACATCTGGATATCGGCCAGCATCGCCTTGTCGCCGAACAGCAGAGGCCCCGTACCGATCGCCCGTGCGATGAAATTGAGATGGGCATCAAGCGCCGCCTGCGCCTGAGCGGGGACCGGCTTGTCGCGAAAGGCTGGCAAAATCGCTTGCAGCACGACCTCGGCGAAGGAGCTCTCGACGTAATCGAGGAGCTCCTCGTGCTGCCAGAATTCCGGAGTGCCCCGCGGCGGTGTGTGGGTCTCGTCGCCGTATTTCGCGACGAGGTAGCGAAGGATCGTCGCGGACTCCGCGAGTATCCGATTGCCGTCCTCGATCACCGGAGACTTGCCCAAGGGGTGAACCCGGGACAGGGCCTCCGGCGCGCGAAAATTCTCGGTGCGCTGATAATCGACCCGGTGGCAAGGCTCGCCAAGATCGGCGAGCAGCCACAGCACCCGGGTCGCGCGGGAATAGTGCAGAGCGTGAAGCGTGATCATGGCAGGAACACCGCCTTGGCGTTGACGAATTCCTTCATGCCGAAGCCGCCATGCTCTCGCCCGTAACCGGAATCCTTCACCCCGCCGAAGGGCATGTTCGGATCGGCGGTCCCGAAGGAGTTGATCCGGACCATCCCGGTGTCGAAGTGATCGCGGGCGAGTTTGAGGGCGCGGTCTTCATCCTTGCTGAAGATCCCGCCGCCAAGGCCATAGCGGCTATCATTGGCGATGCGCATCGCATCCTCGTCATCCTTGGCGCGGATCACCGCAGCGACGGGACCGAAGATTTCGTCATCATAGGCGGGCATGCCGGGGACCACGTCGACCAGCACCGTCGCGGGGTAATAGGCGCCGGTGCCGCCCGGGGCCTCGCCACCGCAAAGAGCCTTTGCACCCTTGGCGAGGCTCTGCTCGACCTGCTCCTTCACGGTTTCGAACTGATCCTCGCTGGACAGCGGACCAAGCTGGGTGTCGTCTTTCGTGGGATCGCCCATCTTCACCGCCTTCATCTGCTCGACGAAGGCCTCGACGAAGGCGTCATAGACCTTGTCCGCCACGACGAACCGCTTCGCCGACACACAGGTCTCGCCGTTGTTATACAGCCGCCCCATCAGCGAGAATTTCACCGCCGTTTCGATATCGGCATCTTCCAGCACGAGATAGGCATCGTTCGATCCCAGCTCCAGCACGGTCTTCTTCAGCGCCTTCGACGCCACGCTGCCCACATGCCGACCTGCGCCGTCGCTGCCGGTCAGGGTCACACCGCGCACGAGCGGATGCTCGATCAGATTGTCGCTGGTCTCGTGGTCGATCAGGATGACCTGGAACAGATCCTCCGGCAGCCCAGCTTCGATGCACAGTTCCCGCAGGCGCAGCCCGGAGCCGGTGCAGATGCTCGCATGTTTGAGCACGCAGGCGTTGCCCGCCATCAGGTTCGCCGCCAATACGCGCACCGGCTGATAGAGCGGGAAGTTCCACGGCTGGATCGAGTAGATCACGCCGATCGGCTGATAGGTGACGACACCACGCGATCCGTTAGCGCCGTGGGTGCGTTCCTCGTCGGCGAGCGCGTCGGGCCCGGTCTTCGCGGTATATTCAAAGATCGCGGCGCAGATCTCGACCTCGGCCTTGCCGTCCTTCAACAGCTTTCCAGTCTCGCGCGTCATCAGCGCGGCCAGCTCCTCCGCATTCTCGCGAAGTTTCTCGGCGATCTTGGTCAGGTAGGGCGCGCGTTCGGAATGGGACATCTTGCGCCACTCCAGAAAAGCGGACTGCGCGGCCTCGAGTTTCTCGACGGCCTCCTGCTCGGACATCAGCGGATAGGTCTGGATCGTCCCGCCCGTCGCAGGGTTGGTGGTGGTGATCGTGGACATGAGAACTCCTTCGATTTCACCGGGGAAACTTGCACCGCAGTGGAGGAGTTCCAGCGCCGCCGACGGTAACGCGGCGTCTTTCGGCCCGCGAAACGGTCACTGCTGACCACGAAAACTTGTCCCAAGCCCGGCCTTGTCGCTCTCACCCGGGGCCAAGCATTTGAAGACCCCGGAAAAGACGCAGCGGAACGTAGCCGCGCGCCTTGTCGCTGCACGCTTTGCGGTCGCCTCGGACGCAGGGCGCTCTATCTGGCAATGCAAGCGCGCCCTCGGAAACCCCCGTGCGTGAACCAACCTCTTCCCGACGACATTCAAATCTGGAGATCGACATGGCGACCACTGGCAAGCAACTGTTCACGACGCTGGAGGCAGACGGTACGCTCACCGTCGCGATCGAGGACGTGGACTGCCCCGATCCGACCGGCAACCAAGTCCTCGTGAAGATGGAGGCGGCTCCGATCAATCCGTCGGACCTCGCCATACTCGTCGGCGCGGCGGATATGGAGAACGCGGAATATTCCCCCGGCAAATTCGTGGCCAAGATGCCCGAGCCGTTCAACGCGGGTTCGAAAGCGCGGCACGGCCTCAAGCTGCCTGCGGGCAACGAGGGCGCGGGCACGGTGGTCGCGACCGGTGACAGCGACGCGGCCAAGGCGCTGATGGGACAACGCGTGTCCTGCGTGCCGGGCAACGCTTACAGCCAATATTGCATCGCCGACGCGCAGATGTGCCTGCCGCTAGGCGATCATTCCTCCGAGCAGGGCGCGAGCGCCTTCGTCAATCCGATGACCGCGCTGGGGTTCGCCGAGAACGCCAAGATGGATAAGCAGGACGCGATCCTGCACACGGTGGGGGCGTCGAACCTCGGCCAGATGCTGACCCGCATCTGTCAGGAGGACGGGCTCGGTCTGGTCAATATCGTGCGCAAGGACGATCAGGTCGATCTGCTCGAGAAGATCGGCTCGACCCATGTCGTGAACTCCTCGCAGGATGACTTCATGGAGCAACTCAGCGCCGCGATCGACGACACCGGCGCCTTCTACGGCTTCGATCCGATCGGCGGCGGCCACGCGGTCGACAACGCCTTCAAGGCGATGGAACAGGTCGCGGTGAGCCGGATGACGGAATATTCGCGCTACGGCTCGAACCAGCCCAAGCGGATGTTCATCTACGGGCGGCTCGACACCGGCCCGACGACGCTTTCCCCGAGCTACGGTTTCGGCTGGACGCTGTCAGGCTGGCTGCTGTTCCCGTTCCTGCAAGCGGCGGGGCAAGAAACCGTCGGCCGCATGCGCAAGCGCGTGCGCGACAATCTCACCACCACCTTCGCCAGCCATTACAAGACGCGCGTCAATCTCGACGAGATGCTGACGAAGGAAGCCGTGACCGACTACCGGAAGATGAAGACCGGCGAGAAATACCTCGTGACCCCCTGGTCCTGATGATGCATCGCCGAAGTGGCCCCGATCCGATCCGGGCCGCTTCGGATTCCGATGCACCGACAGTCGCAGGGCCAAACCATGGTCAGCTCACGCTCCGCCCGTGTCGGCGCGGCGGAAACAGTAGCCTGAGGCAGAACGCAGTCTCTGCGAGGATCGTCACCCCATATGCCGGGGCAAAAGCCGCCGAGAGGTCGGGGGCGAGAAACCGGATCCCGCTGCCGATCAGATAGACCAGACCGGCCAGCGCGAGCCCCACCCCGAAAGCTTTCGCGAAGAGGCCCGAGCGCCAGACGAGAACGCCCATCATCAGGCTGTTCACACCGAAGAAGACCAACCCGAGATCGTAGCCATGGCCATGCAGGTCGAGAAAGATCAGCGCCAGCGACTGGGCGTCGGCCACATCATTTGCGTTTGACAGGAGCAGCCAAGCCGTCTGCAAGGCCATCAGATTTGCCGCGATGAGGACGGCCTGAACCAGCCGGAACACCATCGCCGACAGGGCAAGACCCGGAGCGATGCTGCGGAAAATCAGATAAAGCAAGACGGCAAGGCCCGCATCGCTCAGCGCCATCACCAGATCGGCGATGATCGCCAGCCGGAACTGGCCCGGCGCCGCCAGTATCGCCGAGGCCGTGCCCGCGACATCCGAAAGGTCGATAAGCGGAGCGCGAAGGCCAAGCTCCGCGCCGAGCCCCATGACGATGATGATGAGATATAGCAGCCCAGCGAGGCGCGACTTTCGGATCAGGTCGTCCGTCAGGGAAAGTTGGGCCACGCGGAAGTCCTCCATTGATTGCCTGTCAGACCGCTCTCGATTGCGCCACGACCGTGGGTCTGAAGGTGCCCGGCGCATGCGGACGGTTCGCGCGCTGCCCGGCCCAAACCGAGATTAGAACGATAGCCGCGCCGCTCATCTGGAGCAACGACAGGCCCTGCCCCAGCCAGAGCCAGCCGAGGGTGACCGCCGTGACCGGGCTCATCATCCCCAGCATCGAGACCGCGCCGGGCTCGAGACGGGCAATGCCCCGGAACCAGATCGCATAGGTCGCGCCCGCCCCGATCAGGCCAAGCCAGATCAGACCTGACAGGTTCAGCGCGGTCAGCGGCGGCAGCGACGGATCGACGATCAAAGCCAGCGGCAGCAGAACCAGCCCGCCCGCCGTCAGTTGCCAGCCGGTGAAACTCAGCGCCGAGACAGGCGGCTGCCATTTGCGGCTCAGCACGGTGCCCGCCGCCATCGACGCGGCCCCGCCAATACCGGCGATAACACCCACGGGATCGAGCGCGGCCTCGGGCCCCAGCAGCAGAAGCGCGACACCCAGAACGCCCGTCGCCGCAGCGGTGACGGCCCCGGCGCGCACCGGCGTGCCAAGCCAGCCGCGCGCCATGAGGATGACCATCATCGCCTGAAGCGAGCCGAGCGTCGCCGCGACCCCGCCGGGCAAACGATAGGCCGCCACGAAGAGAAGGCTCCAGAACAGGGCGAAGTTCAGACTGCCAAGGAGGAAAGTGCGGCCAAGCCATGCACGCGGCGGCAGCGACCGCGTGAACGCGACCAGCAACAGCCCCGCAGGCAAGGCGCGCAGGGCCGCAAGCGTGATGGGGTAGCCAGCGGGCAGCGCCTCGGTGGTGACGAGATAGGTGCTCCCCCAGATAGCCGGGGCGAGCGCCGTAAGAAGAATATCGGTGGTGCGTGACATTGGGTGACTCGTATTCAGGGAGAAGACCGGGCTTTCGCGGGCGGTATCGGCGGACCGCGTGAAGGTGCCTTTGGCGCCTTCGGTCGGGTCGCTCAGCGGAAGTGGCGAGGAGAAAGACAGGGGCGCTCGGGCCAAGGCTCGAGCCCGATATCGCGCATCAGATGGGGCGAGAGATCGCGCGGCACACGTCGCGGATGGAAGCGCCGATGCCGGAGACCACGGAACAACAAACGGATCTTCATCAGGGGCATTCCTCAGGCGACGAGTTTCAGCGAGCTGCGCAGCTGTGCCGCGAGGTCTTCACGCGTCCCGTTCACGAGCCGCGCACCGGTTTCCCGGACGATCAGCGCGGGGATGGAGCGCACCTGAAGGGCACGGGCGCGTTGACGATCGGCTTCGACAGCCTCCGCCGTGGCCGGATCGTCGAACGCCTCTGCGAAGGCCGCCGCCTCGAACCCGAGACTTCGTGCGACGTCGCGCACGATGACCGGATCGGCGATGTTCCGGGCCTCGGTGAGATGCGCGCGCTGCAGCCGGTCGAACATCTCCCAATGGGCGTCCTGCCCGCCCAGCGCCTCTGCGGCCTTGCATCCGAGCGCGGCGGTCATCCCGTGGGGATAGTCGAACGGCGCGGCTCGCATGGCCTCGATATCGACAAGCTCTGGCCGGTCGCTGACCTCTCTGCAGACCGCCCAATGCCCGAGGATGGTCTCGCGCGCGGCTTCGGGGGAGCCCCAGCGCGTGGCCATTTCGGCACGATCGGCTTGCAGGACGAAGGTGCGATGCCGAATGTCGAGATCGAACTCGGCGGCGAGGCTGCGCATCCGCGACGAGATGTTGAAACACCAGCAGCAGACGACGTCGTGAAAGAAATCGATGGTGAGCTTGGGCATCACGCGGCCTCCTCGTTCAGAGCGGCTCCTGCCAACCGCGCCGCGATGCGCGCGACATGAGCGCCTTGGAAGCGTGCGCCCGAGAGATCGGTTTCGGTCGGTGTCCGCGACCCGTCCGCCCCGGCGATCGTGCCAGCGCCGTAGGGCGCTCCGCCGACGATCCCGTCGGCCCGCGTCTGATCGGCGAAAGTGTAGGGCATCCCGGCGATGAGCATCCCGAAATGCTGCAGCGGAATCTGCGTCGAAAGCAGCGTCGCCTCGTGCCCGCCATGCTGCGAGCCAGTCGAGGTGAACACGGCGGCAACCTTGCCGACCAGCGCATTGCGCGCCCAGAGCCCGCCCGCCTGATCGAGGAAGGACTTCATCTGCCCGGCCATCATCCCGAACAGCGTGGGCGTGCCGAAGATGATCGCATCATAGGCTTCGAGATCGGCGGGGCTGGCGACGGGCGTATCGTCTGCGGCGAAGCCAGCCTTCTGCCGGATGTCGTCAGGCAGGGTTTCGGGAACGCGGCGCAGATCGACATGCGTGCCGGGCACGCTGCGTGCGCCCTCCGCCTCGGCTTGGGCGAGCGCACGGACATGGCCGTAGCTGGAGTAATAGAGAACGAGAACGCGGGTCATTTGATCCTCTCAGGGCATGGGTTTCGTTGCCTGAGAAGATCGCGGATCAGCCGCTTGGGAATAAGCGGCCGATGCGCAAATCACTCTTTACGCCGGTTGAAGAATGTCAGGGCGCCATCGCCGCCCGCAGGTGATCGAGAAACGCCGTCACTTTCGCATCCATGCCCAGCCGCGAGGCGGTCACGGCGAAAATCTCCGGCGCGGGCAGTTCCCACTCGGGCAGGACGCGCACCAGATCGCCGCGCCTCTCTGGCTCGTTCGAGACGAAATCCGGCAAGGTGCCGATGCCTTGCCCCGCGATCAGCAGGTCGCGCAGCACGAGACTGTTGCCCACGCGAATGGCGGGATCGAGATCTAGCGTGGTGGCCCCGGACGGCCCGTGCAGCGCCCATTTCGTCAGATGGTCGGCCAGCAGGAAGCCGATGACCCTATGCCCCGCGATATCCTCCGGCCCTTCGGGCGTCCCAGCTCGGGCAAGATAGGCAGGCGCGGCGAAGATGCGCTGCCGCATGGTGCCGATCTTGCGCGCGACCAGAGCCGAGTCCGGCATCGCCGGTCGGATGCGGATCGAGACATCGAAGCCGCCCTCCACCATGTCGACAACTCGGTCATCGAGCGAGAGCGACAGCCGCAGATCAGGATGCGCCTCCAGAAACTCCGGCAGAATCGGGGAAATCACCGTCTGCCCGAAAGAGCTCGAGGCGTTCACTTTCAGATGCCCGCGCACCGCCCCCGCCCCGTCGCGGATACGTGTCTCGACCGAGGTCACCGCGTCGAGGATACCGCTCGCCTCGTCATAGTAAAGACGCCCGGCATCGGTCAGAGACATCGAGCGCGTCGTGCGTGTCAGCAGCGAACTCCCGAGGCTTTCTTCCAGCAGCTTGATCTCGCGGCTCAAAAGCGCGGGCGACACCCCGAGATCCTCCGCCGCGCGCGCGAAACTGCCGCGCTCGACAATGCGGCGGAAGGCTTGCATGACGGAAAGCTTGTCCATTTCGGAAAACCCTCGGGGCGGTCAGGTAGCGCTCCGAATAGCACGAATTTCGCCGCACGCGAACGCCCTCGCAGAGAGCGACGGCAATTGCCGAAGCCGCAGGGTGCATCGCGGGAGACGAAGGCGATCTTCACGACCGCGGCCCAAAACTGCGACCAGAGGGCCCGCTCACTCGGCGTGCCGCTCCTCCAGATCCAGCCGCATCGTGGCCATGCCCTGCCGCCGCGACAGCTCCTCATAGCCAGCCGAGAGATAGGCGTTGTGGGCTGGCGCGTTGTCGACTTCCACCTTCAAGGTCAGGGTCAGCGCCCCGAGGTCGCGCGCCGCCTGCTCCACATGGCTCGTAAGCTCCGCAGCGGCGCCACCGCGTGCCTCTTCGATGAGATAGACATAGGTGAGATGCCGCACTTCCGGCCCGACACCCTCACGCAGCGCGAAGAAACCCACATCTCGCCCCGCGGCATCCTGCAGGTAGAAGGAGACATCTTCGCGGTCTCCGAGCCACTTCTGATGCCATTCCATCTCGTCGAAAGGGACTTTCGCATTGGGATTGAGCAGCGGGATTTCGGCGTCCGACAGCATTGCTGCCAAGGGTGCCAGATCGCGGTCGCGGTTGCGGCGCAGGGTAAGTGCCATATGTCCTTCCTTCGGCTGGGCCCGGCACGTGCGCCGAGGGTCCTCATGAAAGGTCGCGTGCCTGACACAGAAGTCCAGTGCGGGTCAACCGGAGGGCGCCCCGCAACTGCGTCCATGTCCAAGGTGCGGGCAGGCCCGAGCGGCGGGCCAGCAGATAGCGGCGTTCGGATATTCGCCATTTCGGAGCTTTGGAGAATAATCGAGCGAGCTTTGTGAGGGGTGTGGGGACGGCACAACAAAGCTCGCTCGATACCCCGCGGCTCAGGTCAGGCGTGTTTGCGGCCGGTGACCATGGCTCTCGCGAGGTGTTCGGGATGGGAGTGGCCCGCGAGGTGCACGCCTCCCAAATGTAGGACACTCAAATCGAGTGTCAGGTGGGCGGTGGCGAATCTCGCCACCAGCCCGCAGTATCCGAAGCGGACGAAAGGGCCTCAGACCCGCCTGGCCGCTCCTTCGCTCATCAGTCCAGCTCGGAGCCGATGATCTCGCCCGACACCGGGTCGAGCTTCAGCTCAAGCCGACGACCGTCGCGATCGCGGACCTTGGCTTCGTAGCTGTAGCGCTCCATCTCCATCTTGCTGATCTGGTAGCCCTCGGCACGCAGGTCGCTGGCGACCTCGTCCATCTTCTTCCACTGCTCGCGCGCCTGATTCATGTTGCGAACTTCCTCGCGGTAGTTCGACGGCATGCCATATTCGCCCTCGGACTCGCCATTGCGATACGAGTTGCGATATTCGTTCCGGTATTCGTAGGTCTCGCGGTTCTGGGACTTGGTCTGCGTGGCATTCTTCTGCGGCAGCATGACCTGACCGCCCGACTGCCCGCCGCCGCCATTCCCATTGCCACCAGGACCCTGCGCCTGTGCGGCACCGAGGCTGAATGCGCCGACAGCGGCACCGAGGGCGGCGGTGAAGAGAAGAGTGCGTTTCATCTTTAACTCCTGTGATCGGATAGGGGCGAGTTGCCCGGATGAGACGACATTGGCAGATTCACTCTGACGCCGTGCTGACGGGTTTTGTCAGCGTTCTGTCAGCTTGTTTGCGCTAGGAAGGCCGCATGAAAACGCTCACGACCCTCCTCCTTCTTTCGCTGGCCATGGCCACGCCCGCCCTCGCCGATCGTGCGGGAGGCGGCGGCGGCTCGGGCCGAGGCAGCTCGGATCACGACCGGGCGCGCAGCGCGGTCGAGCGCGAGGAAATCCTTCCGCTGTCGAAAATCCTCGGCAGTGTGCGCAACCGTTTCGGCGGCCGCGTCATCAAGCTGGATCTCGAATCGGATGACGGTCACTATGTCTACGAGCTCAAGCTGATCACCCCGGAAGGCCGGATTATCGAGCTTGAGGTTGACGCGGCGACCGGTTTGCCGATTGGTGGTCCCGAAGACAGCGAGCGCGACGAGGACAAGTAATGCGCGTATTGGCGGTCGAGGACGACCAGAGGATCGCGGCGGATCTCAAGGCTGCGCTCGAGGCGGCGGGATTTCTCGTCGAGACCTGCGCGGACGGGCTTGATGCGTGGTTTCTGGGCGATACCGAAGATTACGACCTCGTCATTCTCGATCTGGGCCTGCCGAAGATGGACGGGCTGAGCATCCTCAAGAAATGGCGCGCCAATGATCGCGAGATGCCGGTGCTGGTGCTGACCGCGCGCGGCGCCTGGACCGAGCGGGTCGAAGGCATCGACGCAGGCGCCGACGACTACCTGCCCAAACCGTTCCGCATGGAAGAGCTGGTCGCCCGTGCGCGGGCCCTGATCCGGCGCTCGGCGGGACGGGCCTCGTCGAACCAGAGCGTGGGCGAGTTGACGCTCGACGCGAACCGGATGAGCGTGTCGATCCGCGGCGTGCCGATCGCGGCGACGGCGCTGGAATTCCGGCTGCTCTCCTACCTGATGCTGCATCGCGACCGGGTCGTGCCGCCGACCGAACTGCTCGAACATCTCTACGGCGATGACGACTCGCGCGAGGCCAATGCGCTCGAAGCGCTCGTCGCGCGGCTGCGCCGCAAACTCGGCCCCGGCGTGATCGGCACGCGGCGCGGCTTTGGCTATTTCCTCGAAGGCGGCGACGCGTGATGCGGTTGTCGCTGCGCCTCCGGCTCGCGCTTGGCGGCGCACTGGCGGTGGTGCTGGCGCTGGCGATTGCCTCCGCGGCGCTGACGGCGCTGTTCGCCGCCCATGTTCAGCGCCGGGCCGAGGCCGAACTGTCGGTGCAGCTCGATCAGGTCGTGGCGGGGCTCGGGCGCGATGCCGACGGGAGGCTGGCGCTGCAAACGCCGCCCGCCGATCCGCGGTTCGATCAACCTCTCAGCGGGCTTTATTGGCAGATCGACCTCGGCGACACGCTGCTGCGGTCGCGCTCGCTTTGGGATTACGCGCTGCCCCTGCCGCCCGATGAGCTGCCCGACGGGCATATCCACGTGCATCGTCTCCCCGACCAAACAGGCGACACCCTTCTGACGCTGGAGCGCAGCGTGACTCTGCCGCCTTCGCTGGGCGGGAGCCAAGTGCGCGCGGCGGTCGCGCTGACGACGGTCGATCTGGATCAGGCGCGCAGCGATTTTCTGAAAGAACTTCTGCCCTATAACGCGATCCTCGCAGCCGCCCTGATCGTCGCCGGATGGGTTCAACTGTTCTTCGGCCTGCGGCCCCTGTCGGAAGTCGGGCGCCGCGTGCTCGCCGTGCGCTCGGGCGAACAGCGCCGCCTCGGGAGCGATTTTCCGAAAGAGGTGCAGCCCCTCGCGAATGAAGTCGACGCGCTGATCGACGCTCGCGAGGCCGAGCTCGACCGCGCGCGCCACCGCGCCGCCGATCTCGCGCATGGGTTCAAGACCCCTCTGCAGGCGCTGATGGGCGAGGCCGACCGGCTGCGCCAGACCGGCCAGACCGAGCCTGCCGCCGCCATCGAGGAAATTGCCGAAGCGATGCGCCGCCATGTCGACCGCGAGCTGACCCGCTCGCGCCTCGCGGGGCGCGTGGTGAAAGACAAGGCCACGGTGGCTCCTGTCGTGCAGCAGATCGTCTCGGTCGTCCGGCGCACGCCCACGGGCAGCGCGGTGGATTGGGACATCGCGGTGCCCGAGGATCTGCAGGTGACGCTCGACGCCAGTGATCTTGCCGAAGCCTTGGGCGCGTTGATCGAGAATGCCAGCCGACACGCCACATCGCAGGTCACGATCCGCGCCAGCCGCCGCGACGCGGCGATCGCGATCGAGGTGCAGGACGACGGCCCCGGCATCTCGGCGGACCGCATCGAACATCTTCAGAAACGCGGTGCGCGCGCCGATGAAAGCGGCCATGGCTTGGGACTGTCGATCAGCGCCGAGATCGCGCAGGCCGTCGGCGGCACGCTGAGCATCGCGAATGCGGAGACCGGGCTGCGTGTGACGCTAAACCTTCCCGACGCCCGCGCTGGCCTTCCCGGCACGCGCCGCTCCTGAACACCTGAAACGGTCATCATCCTCACGCATCGTTTATGAGCGATGTCCTGCCTACATATTCAAGTTTTGGAACATGAATCGATCGCGGCGCATTTCTCCGGCAATCCCGAGCTGACGGAAATTCGGAGGCAAATGACATGACCATGCGTTTTGAACAGATCCTTGCGGAAGGGATCGCCCAGTGCTCCTACCTCTTGGGCGACACCGGCAGCGGCACCGCCGCGGTCGTCGATCCCCGCCCGGATTGCGATATCTATATCGAGCGCGCCAAGGCGCTCGGCCTGACGATCACCCATGTTTTCGAGACCCATATCCACGCCGACTTCCTGTCGGGCGCGCGCGAATTGGTGGACCGGCTGGATGGCACGCCCAAGCTTTGCGTCAGCGTCGAAGGCGGCGCCGAATATGACTTCGCGCATGAGGGCATCCGCGATGGCGACAAATTCACCTTCGGCCAACTCACGCTTGAGACGCGGCACACGCCGGGGCACACGCCCGAACATGTCTCCTTCCTTCTCTACGAGAAGGAGAATGACGACCCGTGGGGCGTGCTGAGCGGGGATTCCTTCTTCGTGGATTCGGTCGGCCGCCCCGACCTGCTGGGCGACGACAAGACCGAGGAACTGACCGAGGCGCTGTTCCGCACCACGCAGGAATTCTACATGCAACTCCCTGACGGCGTGCTGGTCTATCCCTGTCACGGCGCGGGCTCAGCTTGCGGGCCGAATATCGGCGACCGGATGTCGACCAGCATCGCCTATGAGAAAGCCCATAACAAATACGTCCAGATCACCGATCTGGAGGCCTTCAAGGACGAGATGACGAAGGACGCGCCGCCGGTGCCCACGCATTACCCGCGCCTTAAGAAGGTCAACGCGGCGGGCCCCGAGGTGATGCACGGATTGCCGCGCTGCATCGGCAAGACCCCGGAGGAGTTCGAGGCGTTGATTGCCAAGGATGACGTGCAGCTCGTCGATCTCCGCGACATGCTCGCCTTCGGCGGCGGCTTTATCGAGGGCTCGATCAACATCGGGCTGCAGCCGATCCTCTCGGTCTGGGCCGGATGGATGCTCGATCCCGACAAACCCATCGCGCTTGTAAGCGAAAAAGCTAGCGACATCGACGAGGCTGTGCTGCGTCTCTGGCGCGTCGGCTTCACGAAATTCGCAGGCTACCTGAACGGCGGCATCGCCGCATGGCGCACCTCCGGGCGACCGCTTGCGCATATCCCGCAGGTCACCGTGCAGGCGCTGAAGGGCAGCGATCTGACCCCGCTCGACGTGCGCAAGGACGAGGAATGGGACGGCGGCCATATCCCCGGCGCGATCCACCATTTCCTCGGCACGCTCGAAGACGAGATGGGCCAGCTCGACCGTTCGACCGACTATGCGGTCTATTGTCAGGGCGGCTACCGTGCCAGCGTCGCTGCGAGCCTGCTGCACCGTGCCGGGTTCAAAAACGTCTCCGCCGTACCGGGCAGCTTCGGCGCATGGTCCGCGCAGGACTACCCGGTCGAAACCTGAACCGCTTTCAACTCAAGGAGCCAACACCATGAGCTACACCATCGACAAACGCCTCACCGATACCACGCTGGAAGAGGCCGACACCCGGACCCGCGAGGCCCTCAAGGAACAAGGCTTCGGCGTGCTCACCGAGATCGACGTGCAGGGCACGATGAAGAAGAAGCTGGACGCGGACATGCCCGGCTACCTGATCCTCGGCGCCTGCAATCCGAAGATGGCGCATCAGGCGATCCAGCTGGAGCCGAATGTCGGCGCGATGCTGCCCTGCAACGTCATTCTGCGGCAGGACGGTTCGGACATCCTCGTCTGCGCGATCGACCCGGAAGCCTCGATGACGGCGATCGACAATCCGCAGCTCAAGTCGGTCGCAGGTGAAGTGCGCGACATGCTGGCAAAGGCGATTGAAGCCCTTTGAGCTGGAATGACCCCGGCAGCGAGGCCTCCTCCGCTGCCGGGGCATCGACGCGCGCCTCCCGCGCAGCCCTTGCATTCGAGAGCCGTTTTGCGGGATATCACGGCCCGACGACCTCGCATGCGAGGTCCCGTTAAGCGAAGGCCAGAATGTCCCAGACCGACCGTCTCAAGACCGACTGTTCCCAATGCGCAGCCCTGTGCTGTCTGGTGCTGGCCTTCGACAAGGGCAAAGATTTCGCCTTTAGCAAGAACCCCGGCGAGCCCTGCCGGCATCTCTGTGGGCACGAATGCTCGATCCACGACAAGCTGACGCAGGAAGGCATGTCGGGCTGCGTCGCCTATGATTGCCTCGGCTCGGGCAACCGTGTCGTCCAGGAGGTCTTCGGCGGGCAAACCTGGCAGAGCGAGCCGCGCCTGATGCCGGTGATGATGGAAGCCTTCTCCGCCATGCGCGAGGTCCATAAGCGGATCGACCTGCTGCGCGCCGCCGAGACCCTGTCGCTGGATGCGAGCGACGAGCGCAAACGGCGCGACTTCCTCGACCATCTCGAGCAGCACGAATGGACCCATCCCGAGCTGAACGAATTCGAGTTCGGACTGGCGCTCGAGATCGACCTCTTCTTCCACAGCCTCAGCACGTAACGCGCCCCTGCGCCTCGATGCGGCGGGGCCACGCTGAAGCGCTCAACTCCCCGCCAGAGCCGACAAATTTTGACTGCCTGAAGAAGCTGTGATCTGATCTGGGTCGGGCACTTTGCCCGATCTATCTCAAGAGGCCGAGCGTGCAGCCTGCCTTTCGCACCGAAGCATTGTCGAAGACCTACGGCGAAGGTCCTGCCGCGGTCCACGCGCTCCGAGAGGTGACGCTGGAAATTCCGCGCAGCGAGGTCGTCGTGCTGCTGGGCCCCT
This sequence comes from Thioclava sp. F36-7, assembly GCF_002020075.1. NCBI lineage: Bacteria > Pseudomonadati > Pseudomonadota > Alphaproteobacteria > Rhodobacterales > Paracoccaceae > Thioclava > Thioclava sp. F36-7. Next base: position 16,988 of record NZ_MPZR01000004.1, read on the forward strand.
CGGGCAGCGGCAAATCCACCTTTCTCAACATCATCGGCGGGCTCGACAGGCCAAGCTCGGGTCAGGCGTGGTTCGGCGATCAGAACCTGACCGAGATGTCCGACCGCGCGCTGACGCAATATCGGCGCAGCCATGTCGGCTTCGTCTTTCAGTTCTACAACCTGATGCCCAGCCTCACCGCGCGCGAGAATGTCGATCTGGTGACCGAGATTTCGCATGACCCGATGGATGCGGGCGAGGCGCTGCGGCTGGTGGGGCTGGAGGAACGGCTCGACCACTTCCCGGCGCAGATGTCGGGCGGCGAGCAGCAGCGCGTCGCCATCGCGCGCGCCATCGCGAAGCGTCCGGCGGTGCTGTTTTGCGACGAGCCGACCGGGGCGCTCGACAGCACGACGGGGCGCCGTGTGCTTCAGGTGCTCAACGATGTGAATCGCGAACTGGGCACCACCGTGCTGATCGTCACCCATGCGGCGGCGACAGCGGCGATGGCGCATCGCGTGCTGCATTTCACCGATGGCCAACTGCGCGAGACGATCGTCAACGAGACCCGCGCCGATCCTGCCGAGATCGAATGGTAAGCCGATGGCCCTGACCGTTCTCCATCGCAAGCTCTTCCGCGACCTCTGGCGCATCCGGGCGCAGGCGCTTGCGATCTCGGCGGTCGTCGCTCTGGGCGTGATGGTGCAAGTGATGATGGCGGGGCTGACCGACACGCTCACCGTCACCCGCGACGCCTATTTCGAACGGCACCGGCTGGCGCAGGTTTTCGAGCCGCTCACCCGCGCGCCCAGCTCGATGATGGAACAGGTCAACGCCATTCCCGGCGTGCTGGCCGCCGAAGGCCGGATCAGCGGCTTCGGCCGGATCGACGCAGACGGCGGCGAGCCGGTGCAGGCGCGCATCCTGTCGCTGCCCGGTGCGGCGGGGCTCAACGGCATCCTGATGACGGCAGGACGCAAGCCCATCGCCGGGCGCAGCGACGAGGTCGTGCTGCTCGACACATTCGCAGCCGCCCGCGGGATCGCGCTTGGCGACACGCTCGGCGTCACCGTCGAAGGCCGCCACCAAAAACTGCAGGTCGTCGGTTTCGCCCGCGCACCGGAGTTTCTGTTCATGCCCGCACCGGGCGAATTCTTCCCGACCGATGGCCGCTTCGCCGTGATCTGGATGGAGCGCAAGGCCGCCGGTGCCGTGCTCGATCTCGACGGCGCGTTCAACGAGGTGCTGGCGCTCACCACACGCGAGCGGCCCCGCAAGGCGGTGCTGGCCGATCTCGACCGGCTGATGGCGCCCTATGGCGGCGGCGCGGGCTATGTGCAGGACCAGCAGACCTCGGCACGCTTCATCGAGGAGGAACTCAAAGGCCTGCGCCAGTCGCGGGTGTTTCTGCCGCCGATCTTCCTCGCCGTCGCGGCCTTCCTGCTCAACGTCACGATCACCCGGATCGTGCAGGCCGAGCGGCGGGAGATCGGGTTGATGAAAGCCTTCGGCCATAGCGGGGCGGAGATCGCGGGGCACTACCTCGAAATGGCGCTGATGATCGCCTTCGCGGGCGCGCTGCTCGGATCGGCACTGGGCGTGATGCTCGGGCGCTCGATCACCGGGCTCTACATGGAATTCTACAAATTTCCCTATCTCGTCTTCTCGATGCGTCCCGGCCCCTTCGCCGGGGGGCTCGCTTTCTCGCTGATCGCCGCCGCGCTCGGTGCGGCGATTGCGCTGCGCACGGTGTTCCGCCTGACACCCGCCGAGGCGATGCGCCCCCCGGCCCCGCCCGATTTTACCCATGGCCGGGTCGGCTTCCTCGCGACCGTCACGAGGGTCTTCGACCAGCCGGGGCGGATGATCCTGCGCCAGATCACGCGGCAGCCGGTGCGCAGCCTCGGCACGGTCGCGGGCGTGGCCGCGGGGCTCGCGCTGAACATGGCGATGCTGATGATCTATTCGGGCTTCGACCACACGATGGATGTCACCTTCGGCTTTGCCGACCGCTCCGACGCGACGGTGAGCTTCATCCACCCGGTCTCGCGCGATGTGACGCATGAGATTGCGCACCTGCCCGGCGTGCTGGAGGCCGAACCGACGCGCTATGTGCCGGTCCTCTTCCGCAACGGCGTCATCACCCATCGCGGCGAACTGACCGGCCTGTCCGAGGATGCGCAGCTCAACCGCGCGCTGCGCCCCGATCTGGAGCCGATCGCCCTACCCGCGCAGGGCGTCGTGATCTCGCGGGGGCTCGCGGATGTACTGAAACTCCAGCCCGGCGAAAACCTCACCGCCGAGGTCACCGAGGGCCGCAAGCGGACCCTCTCGCTGCCGGTCGCGGCGATCTCCGACACCCTGCTGGGCGCTCCGGCCTATATGCGCCTCGACTCGCTGACCCGGGCCGTGGGCGAGGCGGACCGGATCACCTCGGTCTCGATCCGCACCGAGGGCGCCCCGTCGCCTGAGCTTCTGCACGAGCTGCGCGAGCGTCCCAAAGTCGCGGGCGTCTCGATCAAATCCGACAGCCTGGCGGCGTTCCGGGAAATCGCCGACGAGGGCGCGGGCCAGATGCGTTTCGTCTTCGGGGCGATCGCCTTCGTGCTGAGCTTCGGCATCGTCTACAACGCCGCGCGCAACGCATTCGCGGAACGCGCGCATGAATTGGCGAGCCTGCGCGTCCTTGGCTTCACCCGCGGAGAGGTGACGCTGATCCTGGCCGGGGAGATCACCCTGCTGGTCGCCTGCGCGCTCCCGGTCGGCATCTGGTTCGGCTGGACGCTTGCCAAGTTGATCGCACGCGTTTTCTCCAATGAACTCTACCGGGTCAGCGTCAGCTTCGATCTGCCCAGCATCGCGACGGCGGTGCTGGTCGTGGTCTCCGCGACACTGGCCTCGATCCTGATGTTGCGCCGCGCGCTGGATCGGTTGAACATGATTTCGGCGCTCAAGGCGAGGGACTGACCCGTGACACCAAAACCCCGGACCAGATGGCTCATTCTCATCCTGATCGGCCTGATCGCGGCGGGCGCAATTGCCGCGCTGCTTTGGCCGCAGCCGCAGACCGTCGATATGGGCGAGGTCACGCGCGGCCCGATGAAGCTTGTCATCGAGGATGATGGCCGGACCCGCGTGAGCGAAAGCTACACCGTCTCGACCCCGGTGAGCGGCAGGCTGCAGCGGCTCGATATCCATGTCGGCGATCATGTCGTCGCGAATGAGACGGTCGTCGCCCGGATGCGCCCTGCCCTGCCCGCCGTGCTGGATGCGCGCAGCCGGGCGCAGGCGGAAGCCGCGCTGGCCGAGGCCCAAGCCGCGCTGAGTGCCGCCGAGGGCGATTACCGCGCCGCCGTCGCGATGCGCGAACAGGCCGATAGCGATCTCGCGCGGTCGCAGCGGCTCGCGCTTTCCGGCACGATCAGCCAGTCCAAGCTGGACCGCGATCAGATCAATGCCGATTACGCCGCCGCGCAGGAAGCCGCCGCGAAAGCTGCCATCGCGATGCGCGAGGCGGCGCTGGCCTCCGCGAAATCCGTGCTGCAGAACGATGCCGCCGCGAACAACAGCGACGGGGTCGAGCCGATCCCCCTTTATGCGCCCGCCACGGGAACGGTGCTGCAAATCCTGCAGGAAAACGAGACCGTGCTCTCTGCGGGCTCCCCGATCATGGAGATCGGCGACATCTCGGAGGGGCTCGAAGTGGTGGCCAATCTTCTGTCGCGCGACGCGGTGCGCGTGCGCCTCGGCGATCCGGTGGAAATCACCGATTGGGGCGGGCCGGACGTGCTGGAGGGCAAGGTGGTCCGCATCGATCCATCGGGCACGACGAAGGTCTCCGCCTTGGGCGTCGAGGAGCAACGCGTCGGCGTGGTCATCGCCTTTACCGGCGATGCCGCGCAGCGGGCCGGTCTGGGTCACGGCTTTCAGGTGACCGCCCGGATCGTGGTCTGGCAGAACCCCGACGCGCTGAGGGTGCCGTCGAGCGCCCTGTTCCGGCGCGGCACCGGCTGGGCCGTCTTCAAGGTCGAGGACGGGCGTGCGCGGGAAGTGAACGTGGAAATCGGGACCGACAATGGCACCTATGCCGAGCTTCAGGACGGTCTGAACGAAGGCGACAAGGTCGTGCTCTATCCCGTCGAAACGCTGGAAGACGGCGCACCGGTGGAGGCCCGATCGGGCGATTAAGCTGCGCCTCACGCCCCGCCTTCAACACCTCGCGAGGAATCACGAAGCCGCACGAAAAGCGCACCAACCGATCAAATATGCTTGGGGCGCTGCCCAAAAAGCCATCACTTGAGAGTTTTTTGCGCCCAATTGCCATGCGGGGCGCAATCCGGGCGGCTTTTGCCCCCTCTCCACCTTTGGAAACGCACCAAGGTCATGCCCGAATGAACCTGCAGGGCGCTTAGGGTTCCGTTGCCGACAAGGCAGGTCTGGTCCGAGAAGTGCCACCCACGCGGCAAATTCCGTGCGGGCACACGGCGGGCCAAAATCCCGGGAGATTACTGCGCAGGTCTGACCCGCGCCTCATCTCTTGTTCCGCCAGCGGGTCGGCCTCTACGCCATAAAAAGGCGGGACGCATGCCAACGGGGAAGACCATGACCAGAACGAAATTCCTGTCCGCCACGGCCCTCAGCTTGGGCGTTCTCGCCGCCTCTCTCTCGCCCGCGATGGCCGAGCAGAAAACCGATTTCAAACTCGCATGGTCGATCTATGCCGGCTGGATGCCTTGGGGCTATCTGGACAGCTCGGGGATCATGGACAAATGGGCCGAGAAATACGGCATCACCGTCGATATCGTTCAGATCAACGACTACGTGGAATCGATCAACCAATACACCGCGGGCGGCTTCGATGGCGTCTCGGCGACGAACATGGACACGCTCTCGATCCCGTCGGGCGGCGGCGTCGACACGACCGCGCTGATCGTCGGCGACTATTCCGACGGCAATGACGCGATCATCTCGAAGAAAGCGACCTCGATCGAGGAGTTGAAGGACACCAAGGTGAACCTCGTCGAGCTGTCGGTCTCGCATTACCTGCTGGCGCGCGCGCTCGACAAGGCCGGGCTGGCCGAGAAGGATCTCGCCGGTGTCGTGAACACCTCCGACGCCGACATGATCGCCGCCTTCGCGACCCCCGAGGTCGAGACTGTCGTGACGTGGAACCCGCTGGTGTCGGAAATTCTCGACACCAACCCCGATGCGAACAAGCTCTTCGACAGCTCGCAGATCCCGGGCGAGATCCTCGATCTGATGGTGGTGAATACCGAGACGCTCAAGGACAATCCCGATTTCGGCAAGGCCGTGGTCGGCGCCTGGTATGAGGTCATGTCGAAGATGGCCGCAGGCGACGAAGAGGCCCTGACCGCGATGGCCGAGGCTGCCGGCACCGATCTCGAAGGCTACAAGGCGCAGCTCGCCGCGACGGCGATGTTCTACGATCCGGCCAAGGCGGTCGAGCAGGCTTCGAGCGCAGAGATGCCCGAGACCATGACCACGGTCGCGAACTTCCTGTTCGACAAGGGCATCCTTGGTGTCGATGCACCCTCGGCCGATTTCGTGGGCGTCGAATATCCTGACGGCAAAGTCACGGGCGACGAAGCCAATGTGAAGCTGCGCTTCGACACGACCTACATGCAGATGGCGGCCGACGGCGCGCTTTGATCTGACTTGCCCGGCCTTCGGGCCGGGCCCTTTTCCGACAATTGCCGAAAGCGCCCATGCGTTTGCTCAACCGACATCCGACCCGGCCCACCGGCATCCTGCTGGCCGCGCTGCCCTTCGTGGCGGTGCTCATCGCCTATTGGATCGGCTCGGAAATCCGGCTCGCGGCGAACCCGCAAGACAAGCTTCTGCCCGCGCCCGAGACCATCATGAACACCGCCGGGCGGCTCTTCACCGAGCCGAACAAGCGTACCGGCGAAATCCTCCTCTGGGCCGATACTTTCGCGAGCCTGCGGCGTCTGGCCTTCGGGGTCGGCATCGGGGCGCTGATTTCTCTGACGGTCGGGGTGGGGATCGGGTTGCTGCCTTACGTGCGACGCGGATTGTCGAGCTTCGTCGCGGTGCTCTCGATGGTGCCGCCGCTGGCGCTCCTGCCGATCCTCTTCATCGTTTTCGGACTGGGCGAGACCTCGAAGATCGTGCTGATCGTCATCGGCATCACGCCCTTCCTGATCCGCGACCTCTCGCAACGCGTGCTCGACATTCCGCACGAAGAGATCGTGAAGGCGCAGACGCTGGGCGCTTCCACATGGGTCATCGCGCTGCGCGTGGTGCTGCCGCAAATCCTGCCGCGCCTGATCGCGGCCATCCGCCTGTCGCTTGGCGCCGCGTGGCTGTTCCTCATTGCCGCAGAAGCCGTCGCGGCCGAGGTCGGCCTTGGCTACCGCATCTTCCTCGTCCGACGTTACCTCGCGATGGATATCATCCTGACCTACGTCATCTGGATCACGCTACTCGCCTTCCTGATCGACTTCGCGCTCAAGACGCTCTCGCGCAAAGCCTTCCCGTGGCTGGGAGGTGGGCTATGAGCTTCGTCACCGTCCGCGATGTCTTCCAGGAATACGACGGTCGCCCGATCATCGAACGCGTCAATCTCGACGTGGCCGAGGGCGAGTTCGTCTCGATCGTCGGCGCCTCCGGCTGCGGCAAATCCACCTTCCTGCGGCTTCTGCTCGCTGACGAGACCCCCACGCGGGGCCGCATCACCGTCGATGGCGGTCGGCCCGCGCGCGAACCGGGCCGCGAGCGCGGCGTGGTGTTCCAGAAATACTCGGTCTTCCCGCATATGACCGTGCGCGACAACATCGTCGCCGCCGAGAGTTTCCCGAAAGGCTTCGGCTGGTTTCGTGGCGCGAAGCTGCGCGAGGCCCGGGCCCGCGCCGATGAGGTTCTCGAGCGGATCGGGCTGGCCCATGTGGCGAAGAACTACCCCTCGACCCTCTCGGGCGGGATGCAGCAACGTCTCGCCATAGGGCAGGCGCTGCATGCGCGGCCCCGCATCCTGCTGCTCGACGAGCCCTTCGGCGCGCTCGATCCGGGCACACGGCTCTCGATGCACGAATTCCTGACGCAGCTGCGCGCCGAGACCAGCATGACCGTCTTCATGGTCACCCATGATCTGGGCGAGGGCTTCAAACTGGGCGACCGCGTTCTGGTGTTCGACAAGACCCGCTGGGACCCGGATTATCCCGAACGCTACGGCGCGACGATCACCTATGATTTCGACGCCCGCGATCACGGCATCCCGTATCAGCACATCCTCGACAAGATCCCGTCTCTGGCCGCGCAAAGCGACCCTGCGCCCGCGCCGGACTGAGATCAAAGTTTCACCGCGCGCGCCGCTGGGCCCCGCGCGCGGGCCGCCGCCAAGGTCCAGACAGCCTGCCCCGATCAGGGGCTTCGATAGATTGGAGACAGAGATGTTCCATGACCTGCCAGGCGGGCGATCGCGCCCGCACCACCCGCAAGCGGCCATCGCGGCGCATGCCCTGCGCGAGCGCCGCCAGCACCACCCGGACCTGACCAAGCTCGCCGGCTGGAAGGCGATGCGCAAAGAGGCGGAACTCCCCGAAGGCCGCTGGGACGAGGAACGCCGCTGGGCGCTGCGCATGGGTCTGACCGGCGCGGACAGCATCGAGGACAAGTCGATCCCGACCTTCGCGCGCGGCGAGCTGCCCCATTACGCGGGCATCAACACCTTCCTGAAAGCGCCCTATGCCGAGGACGTGCTGGAGGTCTCGCATTACGACGCGACCGTGCTGGGCATCCCCTTCGACGGCGGCACCACCTATCGCGCGGGCACCCGCTTCGGGCCGCAGGGCGTGCGCAAGATCTCCGCGCTCTACACGCCCTACAACTACGAGATCGGCGTCGACCTACGCGAGCAGATGACGCTCTGCGATGCGGGCGACGTGTTCACCATCCCGGCGAATATCGAGAAGAGCTTCGACCAGATCAGCCGCGCGGTCAGCCACGTCTTCTCCTCGGGCTCGCTCCCGATCATGATCGGCGGCGACCACTCGATCGGCTTTCCCTGCGTGCGCGGCATCGCCGAATGCACCTCGAAGAAGATCGGCATCGTCCATTTCGACCGCCATGCCGACATTCAGGAAAAAGACCTCGACGAGCGGATGCACACCACGCCGTGGTTCCACTCGACCAACCTGCCCAACGTGCCTGCGAAGAACCTCGTGCAGATCGGCATCGGCGGCTGGCAGGTCCCGCGCGAGGCGGTGAAGGTCGCGCGCGAGCGTGAGACCAACATCATCACCATGGGCGACATGGAGAAGATGGGCATCGACAAGACGATCGAGATGGCGCTCGAAATGGCGTGGGAAGGGGTCGACATGGTCTACATGTCCTTCGATATCGACTCCATCGATTGCGGCTTCGTGCCCGGCACCGGCTGGCCCGAACCGGGCGGCTTCCTGCCCCGCGAGGCGCTGGCGCTGGCCTCCGGCATCGCCGCCGAGGGCATCTGCGGGATGGAGCTGGTCGAGGTCGCGCCGCCCTACGACGTGTCCGACATCACCGCGCTGATGGGCACGCGGGTGATCGTGGATGTGCTGGGCTCGCTGGTCGCCAATGGCAAACTCGGCGCGCATCGCAAGCATATCGACAAGCCCGTCTCGCTGCCCCATGGCGAGTTTGAGGGCAAGCGCTGGTCGAATTCCGAACCGCATAAGGTGGGCTGAGCCATGCCGCATGATCACGCCCCCCACGGGCACCATCACCACCACGATCACGGGCACAGCCACGGGCATTCCCATGACCACGCGCATCACGGGCATGGTCACAACCACGCCCATGGCGAGCATCTGCACAGCCACATGCAGCACGAGGACGAGGCGGCGGACCTGCAGGTTCTCGCCACCCAGTTCATCGACGGCTTCATGCAGGCCTCCGACAAGACGAGCTATCTCAAGCTCGCGGGTGTCCCCTTCGAGCGTCCCTCGTCCACGGGGCCGAAATCGCTGAAACTCGTGGATGTGGAGCTGAAGACCGAATGGCAGGTGGGCACCGCCTCGCCCTCCTTCGGCTCGCGTGAACTGTCCTACCTTCCGTTCCCGGGCGAGATGGTCCGCGAACGCACCAACATGTCGCTGATCTACGTGTCGATGGACGAGAAATCCGTGCTCGACATCCGCGACTTCCTGACTCAACGCAAGAAAGAGATCGACCAATGAAGACCAGCTTCGCAACGCTTCTGGGCGCAACGCTCGCCAGCCCGGCCCTCGCGCATTCCGGCACGCATTTCCATACCCACGGTGTCGAGCCGATGCTGATCGTCGGCGTCGCCGCCCTCGCGGTCTATGGCATCGTCGAATTCGTCAGATCGCGCCGCTGATTTTTCGAAACGACCTTACAAGGCGCCCCGACGGGCGCCTTGTTTCACTTCGGCTCCCCCAGCCCCGCCAGCTTTCGCATATGCCAAGCCAGCGCCTGATTTGAGCTGAGCACCGGCATCCCGAGCCCCGCTTTCAGCTCCGGCAAAATCCGCCGCGTGCGCAGGTTGGTGCAGGACAGGAAAATCCCGTCCAGCTTGGCCTGCCCCGCAAGGCTTCGCGCGGCCTCCGCGATCGAGGCCGGGTCGATCCGCGCCACCCGCGCCTCAACCTCCTCGCCGAAAGACAGCGTCGCGGGGACGGTGATCCCCGCGGCGACAAAGGCCGCCCGCAAAGGCTCCGCGACCGAGGCGACATAGGGCGAGACGATGCCCACGCGCTCCAGCCCGAGATCGGAAATCGCGGCCAGCGCGGCGCTCAGCGGATCGGTCACATGCCGCGTCGTGACGCCCGCCATGACATTCGCCCGCACCTCTTGCGGCCCGATCAGCGTCGCGCCAGAGGTGCAGCCATAGCCCACCACATCGAACGTCGCCGCAGGCGGCAGCAGCGCCGCCGCGCCGCTCAAAGCGCGCTCCATCTCGGCGATGCTCGACGGGGTCAGGTCATCGCCCGAATGGACGCGCGTGACATGCATCCGCGCGTCACCCGGCGGGATGTAGCGGCGGAATTCATCCTCGATGGTCTCGTCCACACGCAGCACGATCAGCCCCATCGTCGGCGTGGCGTCTTCGCGAAGACGATAGGGGAAATCGGCCATCAGCTCAGCTCCGGCAGGGTTTCGGGGGCGCGCGGCGACAGCAGCTCCGCCCCGGTCGCGCGCAGGACGATGTTTTCCTCATGGACCAACAGGCGGCGCGGGCCATCCGCGGTCTCGACCCAAGCGCCGGGTTCCAGCGTCAGCACCATGCCCTCGCGCAGCTCCGTGTCGTCGCGCGGAGTGAAGGAGGGCCATTCCGTCAGCGTGATCCCCAGCCCATGGCCCAAACGTCCGCCGCCCGCCGCGACACCGCGCGCCGCGAGCCCCTCGACCATCAGACGATGCGCATCATGCGCCTGCATCCCGGGCCGCAGCTGCGCCATCACCGCCTCGGTCACCTCCCACAGCGCGGCATGGGTGCGCCGCACCGGCTCCGACGCCGGGCCGACCGAGAAATTGCGGTCGAAATCGCAGAAATACCCGTCGCGCACCGCACCGGTATCCAGCATCAACACATCGCCCGCCTGCAGCGGCTCGGGCCCGGCGGGCGAGATCACATCGTCATAGCCCGACGGCCCCGCAGCCCCGGCGACATAGCTGACCCAATCGGCCCCCTCCTCCAGAAGCGCCGATTGGAAGGCGCGGAAAATCCCGTCGAGCGGACGCCCCTGCCCCGCGAATTCCGGCACGCGCGCGAAGGCGCGCCCCGCGATGGCGCAGGCCGTGCGGATCTTCTCGATCTCCGCCTCGCTCTTGACCTCGCGCACCCGCTGGATCGCGGCGGTGCCGTCGATGAAGCGCCGCGGCGCGATACGCTCCCCGAGCCGCGCATAATCCGCGAGCGGCATCCGCAGCTGCGTCTCCAACCCCATCGGCACACCGATCTGCGCGCTCTCCGGAAGAAGATCGCAGAGCGTCTCGGCAAGCAGGCTCACACCGTCATCCTCAGGGTCGGGCGCATCCCAAGTGCGAACCTGCGTCATCCATGTGCGGCCCATCAGTTCCGCCCCGATGGAGGGGATCACCGAGATCGGGTCACCGCTGGCCGGAACGATCACGAACCACGGGCGCGCCGGGCTTTCCCAGAACCGGGTCAGGAAGCCCGTGACGTAGAAGATATCCGCAGCCGAGGTCAGGAACAGCGCCTCCAGACCCTGTGCGCTCATCTCGGCCTGCAGGCGACCGACGCGGGTGCGAAACTCCTCCGCCGGGAAGATGAGCGAGCGCTCAGCCATCTTCCGGGCCTTCGCTGAGGATCGCGAGAACCCGTGCCTCCGGTCCCAGCGACATTCCGGCAAGCAGAGCCGCCAGCCCGGCCCCACCCGAAGGCGTCGTGGCCAGCCCGTGCGCTGCGAGGATATCGACGCCGGACTGCGCCTCGGCTTCGGTGATCGTGGCGAAGCGATCCGCGTCGCGCGACAGACCCGCCAGCGCCACCATCGAAGGCGTCTTGCAATCGAGCCGCCCCATCGCGGAGACCGGCCCTTCCGTGCTCACCAGATGGCCTGCGCGAATGCTCTCGATCAGCGCGGGAGCCGCATCGGGTTCGACCACGATGATCTGAGGCCCGTTGCCCCAAGCCAGCCGCGCATGCGCCGCGACGGCGGCCGCCAGACCGCCGACCCCGGCCTGCAGCAGGATATGTGTCGGCGGTGCGTCGATCTGCGCGACGGCCTCGGCGGCAAGCTGGGTGTAGCCCTCCATCACCCGCAGCGGCAGTTCGACATAGCCCTCCCACGAGCTGTCCGACAGAAGCGTCCAGCCGTTCTCCGCGGCGGCGGTCTCGGCGGCCTCCATGCTCGCTTGATACTCCGCGCCAGCCCGCACGACCTCAGCCCCGCGTGCCTCCAACCGCGCGGCGAAGGCGGCGGGCACGGTCTCGGCCAGATAGATGATCGCGCGGGCCCCGAATATCCGCGCACCTGCTGCGACCGAGAGGCCGTGGTTGCCTGCGCTGGCCGCGACATAGGTCTCACCGGAGAGGGCCGTTTGCAGGTCGCCGCCTTCGGCCCTCGCCGCCGCCTCCCGGGCAATCGCATGGACCGCGCCCAGCGCCTTGAAGCTGCCAAGCCCCATGCGCTCACGCTCGTCCTTGATCCAGACCTTGCCGACCCGGGCAAGCTGCGCAATCTCGGGCGCCGCACGCAGCGGGGTCTCGCGATGGGCCGGACATTGGGCGAGCAGGCGGGCCACGCCCGAGGCATCCGCGATGGGCTGAACACCCTCCGGATCGAGCCCGTCACCGCGCCAGGGATTGTCTATGATGATCGGCATGTCGGCCCCTCGCTGCGATGGAAGCAGGCCCATAAGGCAACGAGACGTCCGCGCACGCAATGACCTTTTCAGAAAGGCCATTGCGCGAAATCGTGAGGCGCGTCAGTCGGCCTCTTTCACCGCCGAGAGGAATTGCTGCGTGCGCTCTTTCTGCGGGTTGCCGAACAGATCCTCGGGGGCGCCCTGCTCTTCGATCTTGCCGTCGAAGAAGAAGCAGACCCGATCCGAGATGTCCTTCGCGAAGCCCATCTGGTGCGTCACCATCAGCATCGTCAGATTGTGCTTCTCCACGAGCGACCGGATCACATTGGTCACCTCGCCGATCACCTCCGGGTCGAGCGCGGAGGTCACCTCGTCGAACAGCATCACCTTGGGGCGCATCGCCAGCGCCCGCGCGATCGCCACGCGCTGCTGCTGACCGCCCGAGAGCCGCGAGGGGTGCTGGTCGCGCTTGTCGGACATGCCCACGAGCTCCAGCAGTTCCTCGGCCCGTTCGCGCGCCTCGGCCTTCTTCATGCCCAGCACCTGCACCGGGCCTTCCATGCAATTCTCTAGCGCGGTCATATGCGGGAAGAGATTGAAATGCTGGAAACACATTCCGATCTGGCTGCGCGCCTTGCGCAGATATTTGCGGTCCGCGGGCACCAGCTTGCCGTTCTTCTCCATATGGGTCAGCGGCTTGCCGTCCACGTAGATTACGCCCTCGTTAATCGTCTCGAGCGTCATCAGCATCCGCAGTACGGTCGTCTTGCCCGAGCCGGACGGGCCGATGATCGTGACCATTTCCCCCTCGGCCACGTCGAGATCGAGCTGGTCGAGCACCACCAGATCGCCATAGCGCTTGGTGACTTTCAGGAACCGCACCATCGGCACATTGTCGCCCGTCAGTTCGAGCGGATAGTTCGAAAGGTCTTCCATCATTTCAATCCGAGTTTACGCCGCACGCGATCCTCGAAGACGCGGATCAGGGCAGCGGTGGGAAGCGAGATGGCGAGGAAGATGATCCCCACCAGCGTATAGGGTTCGAGATAGCGATAGCTCGACGAGCCGATCGCATTCGCGGTGTGCATCAGTTCTGCCACCCCGATCACCGAGAGCATCGGCGTGTCCTTGAAGATCCCCACGAGGTAGTTGCCCATCCCCGCCAGCGCGGGCGGAATGGCCTGCGGGATGACGATGCGCCAGTAGGTGTCGCGGGTCGACATGTTCAGCGCGGTGCAGGCCTCCCATTGGCCCTTCGGCACCGCGTCGAGACCGCCGCGATAGACCTCCGACAGATAGGCCGAATAGTGCAGACCGATCGCGATCATGCCTGCCGTCCACGGCCCCAGCTTCAGACCGAATTGCGGGCCCACGTAATAGACGAAGAAGATCTGCAGGATCAGCGGCGTCGAGCGGATGAACTCGATGAATTCGCGCACGACCTTGGTCAGGACCCAGTAGGGCGTGCGTTGGGCCAGCGCGAAGACCATGCCCAGCACCACCGCGATGGCATAGCCGAAGCCTGCCGCCATCAGCGTGTTGAGCGTCGCATGCATCAGCTTGGGCAGGATTTCCCAAGTGAATTCCCAGTTCCAGTTGAACCCCATGGATCAGGCCCTCCCCAGCTTGCGCCGCATGACCAGCTCCAGCCAGCGCATGAACGGCGTCACGATGAAGCGCGCAAAGACGTAGTAGATGATCAGCGCCGTGCCGAAGGTCTGCGCCGAGAGGAAGGTGGAGCCGTTGATCTGCTTGGCTTCGAACATCAGGTCCGACACGGAGATCAGCGCGACCAGCGCGGTGTTCTTCAGCAGTTCGATCAGCAGGTTGCCCCAAGGCGGCAGCATGTTGACGAAAGCCTGCGGCAGGATGATCCGCCACATCCGCCTCATCGGGCTCATCGACAGCGCATAGGCCGCCTCCCATTGCCCCTTCGGCACGGACTGGATGCCGCCGCGCACCAGCTCGGCGCCGTAGGCCCCGAGGTTCATCCCCACCGCGACGAAGCCCGCGGTGAATTTCGGCAGCGTCAGCCCGAACAGCGGCAGCACGAAGAAGATCCAGTACAGCTGGACCAGCAGCGAGGTGCCGCGGAAAATTTCGATATAGACGACGGCGATGCCCCGGATCAGCCCGTTGCGCGAGAGCTTCATCAGCCCGGCAACAAGCGCGATGACGATCGCCAGAGCGGACGCCAGAAAAAACTGGCCCGCCGTCACGAGCGTGCCGTCCCAGAAGCGCGGCCCGTATTCTTTCAAAAATTCTATGTAACTCATTCCCGTCCCGCCCCGGCGGTGAATGTCAAAATGGACGGGCCATGCGCTGGCCCGTCCATATCTTCAGCAGTTGCGCTTAGCGCATCTTGCAGACTTCAGCCGAAGTCTTGTCGCCCGGCAGGTTGTCCTTGGAATAACCGTATTCCTCAACAGCCTTCATCATGGCGTCCGAACCGAGATACTTCTTCTGGGCTTCGTTGAACTTGTCGACGAAGTCCTGATCCGCCTTGCGGAAGCCGATGCCGACCCAGTTCTGGGTCCATTCCGGCAGCTGACTCACGTCCGACACTTCAACCGAACCGTCCGATTGCTTGGCGAGGTTCTGCGCGGTGAAGTAGGTCACGCCACCTGCATCCGCACGACCCGCTTTCACGGCGGCGAGGATTTCGGTCGGACCCGGCACGGTCATGACATTGCTGTCTTCGATGCCGCCCTTGGCTGCGGATTCCACCTGGTTGTAGCCCGCACCCGTCACGAAGGTCGCGCCAGCCTTGGCGACCTGCTCGTAGTTGTTCAGGTCCTTCGGGTTGCCCTTCGGCACGATGAACGCATCGCCCACCTTCGCCATCGGCTCCGAGAACGCGACGTTCTGGCAGCGCGAGTTGAGGATGTAGAGACCGCCCGTGACCATGTCGAAGCGGTTCGCGTTGAGGCCCGGGATCAGCCCGCCCCAATCGGTCACGACGGGGGTGATGTTGTCATAGCCCATCTCGTGGAGCACACCCAGAACATAGGCGTTCACGAAGCCCAGCGGCTTGTTGTCTTCGCCCGGATAGGCCCACGGAACTTCGTTCGCAAAGCCGATGCGGATCGGCTCGCCCGAGTTGATACGGTCCATCAGGGGTCCGGCCAGTGCGGCGGTGGCGCTCATGGCGAGGCCCATACCGGCAGCGGCGACAGATTTCCAAATCGATTTCATGCGTCTCTCCTGTTGGCTCTTGTTAACGGAAAGCCGAAAGCCTTCCGCGCTTGATGTACACAACACCTATGAGATTCCGGGGAGTGTCAAGCAGATCACATTGATTATACAGGGTTGCCAGACAGATATCGTGGGCTTGTGAAGTTCCCTGCGCAGATGTTGTGCACCAATATTGCCCAATATCGCAGCGTTGAACACGGAACGCGCATATCTCGCGCGCCCGTGCGGACGCAGTGCAGGCCCCGTGCAGGTCCTGTGCGGGCAACAACCTCCGCATCGGGCCGATTGCTCCGCCCCCACAGGCGCAATATGTGAAATCAAATGCCTTTTGGTCCGTCGCCGCGAAGCAGATTGACCTGCGCGCCGCCGCCGCCGATCATGGCCCTCGCGCGAAGAGACGACAAAACCCGATGAACGAGATACCCCTGATCCCTCGGCAAACCGAACCGGAACGACTGCGTGGCCGCGACCGCTTGGATCTCATCCATGCCGAAATCCGTAGCCGCATCTGCCTGCTCGACTACCCGCCCGGCATGCGCCTGTCGGAAACCGCGCTGGCGTCCGAATTCGGCATCTCGCGAACACCGCTGCGCCGGGTGCTGGCGCGGCTCGAGGATGACGGGTTGCTGCGCTCGATGCATGGGGTCGGCACGTTCGTCACCGATGTCGATTACACCGAACTTGCTCAGGTCTTCCGGCTGCGGCGCGAACTCACGGTGCTGCAGACCACGCTCGACCCGGTGCCGCCAAGCGCCGCGCTGATCGCGTCTTTTGTCAAGCTTCAGGAACGCGGCCGCGCCCTTGTCGATGCACCCACCGCCCGCGCTTTCGCCGAGCTGGACCGCGATACCTTCCTCTGCCTGCTGGACCTGACCGCGAATGCGCCGCTGAGGGAAATGTCGGAGGCGCTGTATTTCCGCACGGCCCGGATCTGGCTGCAGCAGGTCACCGCCTCGCAGATCGACCTGATGCAGGAGATCGAGATCTACAATGACGAGCTGCGCGACATCCTGCGCGCCTTGCGGCTCGGCGATCTCGATGCGCTCGGCCATATGCGGCGCGGCCATATCTCCATGAGCTTCGCGCGGATGCCCGTCCTGATCAAAGCGCCCTAGCGGACGACTGGAGGCCGCAGCCTCCGCGACCGGGTTTACCCCACGCGGGGCTCTCGAGTGCACACGGTTTGTTCAAGGAACTGCGGCGCGGCGGGTCCGTTCGACCAATGAGAGGGATGTGACTGACTCCGAGGGCGACGCCCGGAGATGCTGACGAAGGACATGCATTCCATGACCGATCTCACTCACCCTTCCGCCGACCGATCCGCGAAGACCACGCCCGATCCGGACAGCCCGCCGCTGCGCTTTCTCGAAGGGCGCCGGGGCTACCTCCCGATTGGCGATTACGCGGTGATCGGGGATACGCGCACGGCGGCGCTGGTGGCCCGCGACGGCGCGATCGATTGGCTCTGCGGCCCCGATTTCGACGGCGATCCGGTCTTCGGGCGGCTGCTCGACCAGTTTCGCGGCGGGACGTTCTACCTTGGCCCGGTGCCGGATGCGGACCGCCCGACCACCCCCGAACGCGCCTATGAAGACTACGGCCCGATCCTGACCACGACCCACCCGACCGAAGCCGGGCAGCTCAAGGTCACCGACTTCATGAACCTCCCGGACTCGCTCGAAGAAGCGGCGAGCTTCGGGCGTTCCGTCGTGCGGCTGTTCGAGGCGCAGGAGGGGGACGCCGAAGTCGAAATCTGCATCGCCCCACGCTGCGATTACGCGCTGAACACCCCGGATTTCATCCGCCGCGGCCTGGGCAGCTGGCAATTCACGCAAGACGGCGACATCGTCCTGATCGACAGCTCCATCGAGTTGGAGATCGAAGGCTCGGGCCGGCTGAACGGGCGCGGCACCCTCGCCGCCGGAGAGGAAGGCTACGTCACCCTCACCATCACCCAAGGCGGTCACGGCCATGTCGGCGGGATGGACGCGGCCCATAAGGCGCTCGCCGCCACCCGCGAGGCATGGCGCAAGCGACAGTCGAAGACGGATTTCAGCGACGGGCCTTTCTCCGGGTCGCTCAAACGCTCGCTGATGGCCCTGCAGCTGCTGGTCCATGCGCCCACTGGCGCGGTGATCGCCGCGCCGACGATGGGCCTGCCCGAGGTGATCGGCGGTATCCGCAATTACGATTATCGCTATTGCTGGCTGCGCGACGCCTATTTCGTCCTGCATGCCTTTCTCGATCAGGGCCTGACCGGCGAGGCCGACGCGTTCTTCCGCTGGCTGATGGCGGCCACGCGCGAAACCGCGCCGGAGCTGGGCACGCTCTACACGGTGCGGGGCGACAGCGACGTCTCGCTGCACAAGCTGCAGACGGTCGAGGGCTACCGCCACTCGGCCCCGGTGCAATTTGGCAACGGCGCTGCGACGCAGCTGCAACTCGATGCGTACGGCTCGATGATCATGGCCGCGCGCGCCTATGTCGAAGCGGGCGGCGAGCTGCATCCCGGCGAAGGTATCCGGCTTGCGAATTTCGCGGATGTCGTGGTCTCGCAATGGACCCGGCCCGATAACGGGATCTGGGAAATGCCCGATCCGCGCCGCCACCACACCTATTCCAAGGCGATGTGCTGGGGCGCGCTGAACGCGGTGATCGCGCTGGTCGAGCGCGGCGTGATCGATGCCGACACGAAGCTCTGGAAGGCCGAGCGCGCCGCGATCGAGGCGCTGATCCGGGAAGAGGCGTGGAATGAGAAGATCGGCGCCTTCACCGGGGCGATTGGCGAAGATTGGCTCGATGCGAGCGTTCTGCTGATGCCGCGCATCGGGGTGATCGCAGCCGACGATCCGAAGATGGCCGCGACCTACACCGCGATCCGCGAGCGGCTGGGCTCGGGCGTCCATCTGCGGCGCTACGACCTGCGGGAAGACGGGCTGCCTGGCGTCGAGGGGTATTTCAACGCCTGCGGCTTCTGGGCGGCGGATTACCTCGTGCGGGCGGGGCGGCTCGACGATGCCAAAACCCAGATCAAGGGGATGCTGAAAGCCACTACCGATCTTGGCCTGATGGCGGAAGAGCACGACCCGGAGACCGGCGCGCAGCTGGGCAACTTCCCGCAAGGACTGTCCCATGCCGGGATGATCGCGGCGATCACCGCCTATCGTTCGGCCGTGAAGGGCTGACCGCCTTCAACGAAAAGCCGCGCGACCCGCATGTGAAAAAGGCAGCCCCGATCCCCGGAGTCGCCTTTTTCATGTGTTCGCCTGATCCGGCCGATAGGCCGCGAGCGTCTCCGTGGAGGAGAAGAACATGGCCTGGCTGACTGCCGATTGCACCTGGCTCTCGGTGTAGGGCTTGGTGATCAGGAACGCGGGTTCAGGCCGCTCGCCGGTCAGCAGACGCTCCGGGAAGGCCGTGATGAAGACGACGGGAAGTTCGTTGCCGAACTGCGC
Organism: Thioclava sp. F36-7; assembly: GCF_002020075.1. Taxonomy (NCBI): domain Bacteria; kingdom Pseudomonadati; phylum Pseudomonadota; class Alphaproteobacteria; order Rhodobacterales; family Paracoccaceae; genus Thioclava; species Thioclava sp. F36-7. The sequence goes on from NZ_MPZR01000004.1 coordinate 35,929, forward strand.
GAGAATGTCGTTCACCGCGTCGATACCCGAGGAATTGTCCGCCAACTGAATGTCGGCAAGGATCAGGTCGGGCTTGTCGGTCGAGGCAAGCTCCACCGCCTCGGTCCGGGTCCGGGCGATACCGGTGATCTGGTGACCCATATCCTCGACGATGGCACGAATATCCATCGCGATGATCGCCTCGTCCTCGATGATCATCACCTTGCCCGCGACGGAGGTTTCCATCTCGCGGATCGCGATGTCGATCAGTTCCTTCGCCTCGTCGGTGTCGACCTGCATGATCGTGCCGATTTCCTCGACGCGGAACCCCTCGATCGAGTGCAGCAGAAGTGCCTCGCGCGTGTTCGGCGTGAGCGTCGACATGTGATCCTGCGCGCGTGCCGACAGCCGGTTGTCCGGCTCGCCCAGCGGTGCGCCCGCGGAGGCCCAGACCAGATGGAAGGCGTGGAACAATGCGAGCTTCGGATCGTTATTCTCGAAAGGCGTCGTGTCTTCGAGTATGGCCTCGAGCGTAGCCGCGGCGTATCTGTCGCCGCTGTCCTGGCTGCCGGTAAGGGCTCGGGCGTAGCGCCGCAGATACGGCAGGTTGGCTCCGATGGTGCCGGCGATGTCTTCGGACATGAAAACCCCCTTTTGCGTTTTTTCGGGAACCAAACTCTCTGGCCCCGCGTTCGGTTCCGTGCAAAATGAGTGGGATCGAAACCGGATGTATAGTGATATGGCAGACGAAAAGCCTAAGTCCAGTATCAGGGACCAGATCAATCAAAACCTGAAGAAGGTTTATGAGGAGGCGCTTCAGGAAGAAGTGCCAGATCGGTTCAAAGACTTGCTGGCGCAACTCAAGGCGAAGGAGGGCGAAAAATGACTTCGTCCTCCAAAGCCAACTCGTCTACCGAAGCCCGCGATCCGCGTGAGGAACTGCCCGATCATCTCGGGGCCCTGCGCGCCTTCGCCCTGTCGCTGACCCGGAATTCGGCCTCTGCCGACGACCTCGTGCAGGACACGATCGTCAAGGCGTGGTCGAATATCGAGAAATTCGAGCGCGGCACGAACCTGCGTGCGTGGCTCTTCACGATCCTGCGCAATACCTTCTACTCGGACCGCCGAAAGCGTAAGCGCGAGGTTGCAGACCCCGAGGGTATCCACGCGGCTTCGCTCTACGAGAAACCTGCGCATGACGGACGTCTCGCGATGAACGATTTCGTCGTGGCCTTCGATCAGCTCAGCCCCGAACATCGCGAGGTTCTGACCCTCGTCGGCGCCTCGGGCTTCTCCTACGAGGAAGCCGCCGGAATGATGGGCGTCGCAGTCGGGACGGTGAAAAGTCGTGCCAACCGAGCCCGCGCCCGGCTTGCGGAGATGCTCGGGCTGGAAGAAGGTGAAGACATTCTGTCCGGCTCGGATCGAAATTCGCTGGCCGTGATGGGCAAATCCGGAGTTGCCGCCGCATGAATTCGGAAGCCGCGAAAGCGGCAGACGACGAGCACTACAGTGACCACGCCCCGTTTCAAGCTCGGAAACGGGGCGTCATTCCCTTTTTTGACGGGCTTGGCGTGCGTCTGGCCTTCATGCTGGCCGTTGCGCTCTTTCCCCTGCTGATCATCGCCGTGCTGCAATCGACCTCGGTCGTTCGCGAAGCGCAGGCGCGCTCCGAGGCTGCCCTGATGGGCGAGACGATGCGCGCCGTCGCAGGCGAGACGCGGGTGATCCAGCACGCGCAGGATGCAGCCCGCGTCCTTGCCAGCACCGTCCAACCGCTCGTGGGTAGTGACGAGGCCTGCTCGAACTGGATGCGGCAGATCTCGGGCGCGTTCCCCGAGTTCTCGCTGGTCGCCTTCATTCCCGACAGCGGCAAGATGAGCTGCTCGAACTCCGGCAAGAGTTACGATTTCAAAGGTCAGGACATCTTCGAGAGGATGATGACCGCGGATCGCACCAGCTTCTACGTCAATCGCGATGCGCCGGTGTCGGGCACCTCGGTTCTGGGCGTGGCCCATCCCGTCTACAACGCGGCGGGCGATCATATCGGGATCATCGCGATCTCGATGAGCCACTCCTCGCTTTCGCTGGCGAAAGACGGGCCGAAGCTCGCCGATGACCGGCCGCTGGTGATCATGACCTTCGACCGCGAGGGCACGATCCTGACCTCCTCGGACGGGCTGGCGAACACGCAGTCGCACCTGCCCGTCGACCGCTCGCTGAAGCTGCTGGCGGGCAATGGCGCGGTGACCTTCTCGGGAGATTCCAATCGCGGCATAGAGCGGGTCTATTCCGTCGTCGAACTCGTCCCCGACCAACTCTACGCACTCGGCAGCTGGCCCGCACAGGCGGCCTCCGCGCTGAGCCCCTTCGCCGATATCTCGCCGGTGCTGTTCCCCGCGCTGATGTGGATGGCGAGCCTGCTCGTCGCCTATTTCGCGATGCAGAAACTGGTGATCGGCCATGTCCGCAAACTGTCGAGCGCGATCACCAGCTTTGCCACCGGCAGCCGGATCGTGGGTAATCTCAACCTGTCGACCGCGCCTTCGGAAATCCGCGATCTCGCCGAAGCCTATGACCGGATGACCGAGACTATTCTGCATGACGAGGCCGAACTGGAAGACATGGTGCACCACAAGGAAGTGCTGCTCCGCGAGGTCCACCACCGGGTGAAGAACAACCTCCAGCTCATCGCCTCGATCATCAACATGCAGATGCGGCAGGCGCGCACGCCCGAAGCCAAGGGGCTGATGAAATCGCTGCAGGAGCGGGTCATCTCGCTCGCGACGATCCACCGCGGCCTCTACCAGACCTCCGGGCTCACCGATATCCGCGCGCAGGAGCTGCTGCCCGATATCGTGCGCCAGATCACCCGCCTTGCAACCGGGCCGGGGCGCCATGTCTCGGTCGATTGCCATATCGACGACATTCACCTGACGCCCGATCAGGCCGTGCCGCTTTCGCTTCTGCTTACCGAAGCGATGACCAACGCAATGAAATACGCCTCCGCCCGCGACGGCAAACCGAAACTCGACATCTCGCTGAACAAGCTCGAAGGGATGCAGGCGCGTCTCAGCGTGCGCAATACCGTCGACACGGACGCCCCGCCGCTGGAGGCTGTGGACGGTACCGGGCTGGGGTCGCAACTGGTCAACGCCTTCGTGCAACAGCTCTCCGGCACGATCGAGATCGAGACCACAGACGACGAGTACCTGCTCAATGCGGACTTCACATTGCGCCCCCTCGTCGAGAGCGAATTGCGTCACGAAGAGCGCTTGAAATCTCGGAAACACGAAACAGTTTCTGAAGAGAGCAATTGAGTGAGATACCTGCCGCGGCGACCTCTGGTCACCTTCGCGGCCGTTCAGAAAAAACGAGCCGCATGGAACGTCTTAAACAAGCCGGAGTTCACGCCGAGAGCCGCGTCAGACTGCTTTTGACAGCAGCCGAGGCTTATCCCGTGCTCGAGGATGCCTTCCTCGACTCGCGGCACTCGATCCACGGCTCCTTCCGCGTCTTCGACCTCAACACGAAGCTTAAATCGGATCGCGGGCGCGCCATCGGCGCGACCTGGTTCGACCTGATCATCCACCTGCTGAAACGTGGCGTGGCGATGCAGATCGACCTGACCGACTTCGACCCCTGCGCCAAGCCCGAGCTGCACCGCATGACGTGGTCGTCGATCCGCATGTTCTGCGCCGCGCGCGAACTGGCCGGGCCGAACGCCAATCTGCGGCTGCGCGCGCTGATGCATCCGGCGCAATCGGGCATCCTGCCGCGCACGATCTTCTGGCCCTATGTCTATTACAAGCTCGGCAACCATGCGAGCTGGCTCAACGAGATGGACGAGGCCAAGCGGCTGACGGCGATGCGCGACATGCCGGGGCTGCGGGAATATCTCAAGGCCGGATCGGACAAGAAAATTCACCGCAAGTTCCGCGGCGCGCCGCCGAAACTGTTCCCGGCGACGCATCACCAGAAGCTCGCCGTGTTCGACGACAAGAAGCTCTATATCGGCGGGCTGGATCTCGACAACCGCCGCTTCGACACGCCCCTCCACGAGCGCGACGGCGAGATGACCTGGCACGATGTGCAGCTGATGATGACCGGCCCCGTGGTCGCCGAAGCGAAGGCCCATCTGGAAACCTTCCACGAAAGCTGTGCCGGCGACAAACTCGCAAAGCCGCCGCGTCGCCTGCTCCGCACGATCTCGCAGCGGCGCAAATTCGCGACCCTCCGGATCGGGCCGAAGCTCTATCGGACCGAGATCGAGAACGCGCACGAGATGCTGATCGCGCGCGCGCAGAAGCTGATCTATCTCGAAAGCCAGTTCTTCCGCTCGCGCAACCTCGCAAATCATCTGGCCCGCGCCGCGCGCGAGAACCCCAATCTCAACCTGATCCTGATGCTGCCCGCCGTGCCCGAGACGCTGATGCTGGCCGACCGCCCGACCAGCGACGTGCGCTATGGCGAGTATCTTCAGGTCCGCGCGCTGGATACGATCCGGGAAGCCTTCGGCAGCCGCCTGTTCATCGGCTGCCCGGCGGAGCCGCGCCTCGCCGCTCCCGACGATGACGGGGCGATGCGCACCGGTGGCGCGCCGCTGATCTACGTCCATGCGAAAGTCTCGATCTTCGACGAGGACGCGGCGCTGATCACCTCCGCGAACCTCAACGGCCGGTCGCTGCACTGGGACAGCGAGGCGGGCGTCTATCTACGCCGCAACGACGGCATCCCGGCCATGCGCCGTCGCCTGATGCGCCATTGGCTGCCGCCCGCGCCGGAAGAGGCGTTCTTCGACCCGACGCGCGCGGTCTCGGCCTGGACCGAACTCGCACGCGAGAACGGCACCAAAGCCCCCGAGGACCGGGAAGGCTTCGTGCTCCCCTACGACATGGAAGCCGCGCGCAAAATTGCGCGCAAGCTGCCATTCATTCCCGAAGAGATGGTCTGATCCGCACTGGCGGATCGCGGGCGACGTTGCCTCATCTGGGGCGGGCCGCGTCGGCTCAGTTGGTTTCGAGCTTCTGCTCCGCCTCGGATTTCGGATCCGGCAGGCTGTCGGTCAGCACCAACGCCCAGAGCAGCAGCGGAATCGCCACGATCCCGCCCAGCGGCCCCCAGAGCCAGATCCCGAAGGTCAGCGACAGGAAGACCAGAAGCGGATTGAGCCGCATCTGCCGCCCGATCGCGGCCGGGGTCACGAATTGCGCCTCGGTCGCGTTGAGCATGACGTAGATCAGCGGCGGCAGGATCACCCGGATCCCGTCGAACGTGGCCACGCCCGCAAATCCCAGCGCAATAATCAGCGCCGCGGGGCCGAGATACAGGATGTAGTTGATCAGGAAGGCCACCAGCCCCCAGAGCGGCGCATTCGGCAGCCCGATCAGCTGCATCGCGACGCCCACCGCCAGCCCGAGGCCGGCATTCACCACGGTGATCGTGAGGAAATAATGCGACACCCGCGTCTCCGCCTTGCGCAGCCGCGCAGCCGTCGCGCCGCGGCTCGCCGGCTCCGCAAGATGCTTTGCGATCCAGTTGTAAATCTCGGTCCGCGAGAGCTGGAAAAAGAACAGCGCCCCGATATAGATCAGCCCCTGCGCAATGATGGCCGGGGCGAGCATGACGAGATCCTTGGCGTCCGGCACGGCGCTCTTGTCGCCATTGCCACCGCCATCCTGCGCGGCATCCTTTGCCGGCGTGATCGCATCGCTCACTTCCTTCGAGGCGTCCTGAATGCCTTGGAACATGTGGCGCATGTGAATGATGGTGGAGCGCATGTCGTCCATCACCTTCGGCGCCTGACGCATCAGCTCCGCGATCACCGGCTGGATCACGAGAACCAGCAGCACGGCGATCATCAGAGAAATAACGAGCGAGGTAAGTGCCCCCCAGACAGGCGACAGACCTCTTTTCTCCCATGCATCGGAAATTGGTGAAAGCACGATCCCAACGACGAGCGCGAGCACGACGGGGGCGAGCAAGCTTTCCACCTGGCTAAGCGCAGCCACGACAGCGATTACAGCGATCGCGATCATGGCGATGCGCGACAGGGTCTCCAGGCGATGCATTTCGAGAATTACTTCCCTCTTGGGTTTCGCGAGCTAACGCCGCTGGAGCCCCCGCAGTTCCCGAGTTTTTGCGCCCTCACCCACAGGAACATCGCCCCCGGCGAAACGTTGATGGACGACGCCGAGACCCGCGTCTTCATCTTGAAAGGAGCGACGCCATGAATTGGGATCAGATTAAAGGCAGCTGGAAAGAAATGAAGGGCAAGGCCCGCGAGAACTGGGGCGAGTTGACCGACGACGAGCTTGAGGAGGCCGCAGGCCATCGCGAGCAGATGGTCGGCCTGATCCAGAAGAAATACGGCAAGACGAAAGAGGACGCCGAGCGCGAAGTCGACACCTGGTCGAGCTCGGTCTGATCTTCGGAATTAGACCCTATTCCCGCGTAAAACAGCATAAACCGGCGTCGCAGAGATTGCGGCGCCGGTTCTCTTTTGCGGGTCGGTCACGCGCAGCGAGCGCCATGAGCCGCCAAGCAAAAAGGCCGGGCGCGAAGCCCGGCCTTTTCTAATCAGGTCCACCGATCGGATCAGTGGGTGGTTTTCGGCGCCGACGAGGACGTCGGGTTGGTCGAGGACGCGCTCGACGTGGACGAGGAGGAGGAGGACGAATGGTTCGCCTTCACCTTCTCAGCCGCCTCGTGAGTCTTCGCCTCAGCCTTGGACGCGACCTCTTCGGCCTTGGACTTCGCGGCATCCTTGGCCTCTTGGGCCCCGGCGCGCACTTCCTCTTCGCCTTTCTGCAGCGACTGGCCGACATCGCGCAGCGCGCGGTTGGCTTCCTGAGCAAGCTGGCGCGAGAGGCGGTCGATCAGCTGCTCTCCTGCGGCCATCGCCTGATCGCCGAAGTCGCGTGCAGCACTGCGTGCCTCGTCGCCGGCCGAGCTCATCACCGAGCGCGCGGTCCGCTTCAGCTCGTCGGTGAACTGATCGGCAACCTTGCCCGCACGGCGCTTCTCGTCGCGGTAGAGGCGCTCGGCCTCGTCGAACAGACGGTTCGCACGCGGGCCGAAGCTGCGGCGGCTGACATTGACGTCCGGCTTGGGCACCGCGTTGAAGATCGCGGCACCGATGGCGAAGCCGATAGCGGCGGCGATCAGCGGGTGATCCTTGACCATCTGCTTGCTCGTCGACCCGGCTTGGGTCGCACCGTCCTGCAGGCGAATCCGGGCGGAATAGGCTCTTTCGCGGGCCCGCACCACGCGGTCGCGCGCATCCTCATTGAGGTCGCTCAGACCCGAGGACAGCGAGTTGCGCAGGTCGCTCGCGAATTTCTGCATCACCTCGGAGCGCTCCTTGACGAAGTCGCGCGCCTTGTCGGTCGAGCTGCGCTGCTCGGCCTCGAGATCTTCTAGACGCACCGACGCATCGTGGCGCAGGGTGTCGATCTCGTCGATCCAGCCATCGGCACCCGCTTCGCTCGGCATCACGAGCGGATCGGCATCGGCGACAAGATCCTCTTGCTCAACGGTGTCCGAGTTGCGCTGGCGCAGCAGGAACCAAGCGATACCGGCACCCGCGAGGGCGAAGGCCACGGGGTTCTTGCGCACGGCCTGTTCGGCACTGCGCGCAGCCGGCGCCGCGTAATCGCGCACGACTTGCGACACTTGATCGGAGAGATAGTCCGGCGCGATGCGGCCGGTCAGATCGCCGAGCGTCGATGCGAGATCGGCACGGTCCTGGCGCAGACGGTTCTCGATTTCCTCAATGGTTTTCTTCTCGGTCATTTGAAGCTCTCCTTAAGCGCCTGCGCGTCGGCAGACAGGTTTTCCTTGAGACGGGTGGGTGGGCTCGACACTTTGCGCAGCTTCGACGCGGCAATGAGCGCCGCGATGATGCCGAGGATCAGAAGCACCACGCCGACGATCAACGTCGCGGGGCCCCGGTCGAGGCCGGCCCATTCCAGCCCGTAGATGGCGGATTGCGTCAGGGGGAAGATCGCACCGAGCGCGAAAACCAGGGCGACCGCGCCGAGAATGACGGCATTGCGCGCAAGACCCGCCCGATGGGCAGCTTCGGCGCGCACCAATTCCGCCTCGGTCCGTGCGATCTCGCGCGTCTGCTCGATCACCCGGTTCAGCAAATCGGTCACCGTTCCTCGGCCCTCGTGGCCGTCAGGTTCTTCGGTCTCGTGGTAACTCATCGACCTCTCCCAAACATGTCACGGCCTCTTGCCGCGATTTCTGTTGTTCCAACGCGGGTTGGGGAATGCGGTTCCTTGAGGCTCTCCGCAGCCGCCCCCCTTGATTTCGTCACTTCGAGGCGCGCGGCCCGGCCACCAGCCAGATCAGGAAACCGATCAGCGGCAGGAAGAAGACGAGAAGCGCCCAGAGCACTTTCTTGCCGGTGCTGGAATTCGACCCGACGATCGAGACCAGCGCCCAGATATCAAGTGCGAGAAGTAAGATACCCCAAAAGCCGCCGAGGCCCGTCATATTCATTTCCATGTCCCCATCTCCCTTTTTCGTGAGGTTGTGAATCGCCGCCCAAACGCCGGAAAGCGCACGATGTTCCGCGGATTTACTGACTCAGGGTAATGGAACTTTCGGGAAAACGGCACGTTTGGATGTCATGAAAGCGCAGCACTCAGCGCTAATGTACGCAACATCCGAAGGAGAATACCCATGCTTGGTTGGGCTCTGACCTTTCTCGTTATCGCGCTGATTGCCGCGGCGCTCGGTTTTGGCGGCATCGCAGGCGCATCTGCCGGGATCGCACAGATCCTCTTCGTGGTCTTCCTGATCCTGTTCGTGGTGGCCATGGTCGCCCGGGCGGTAAAAGGCAAACCGCCGGTATAACTGCGAAGACGCTAGGAATATTCGAGGCCGCTCCCGCCGGGGCGGCCTTTTTCATGCGTCGGGGGCGGTCTTGGCGCGCGCCTGCACCAGCATCGCATCCAGATTGTCTGCGACGACCCGGGAAATCTGCGCAACCTCCACCGCGCCGATCTCCGACCATCCCATCTTGCGGCGCACGACCTCCGCGCCGAGCCGGAAATAGAGCACTTGGCCGATCATCGCGAAAACCCGCAGCGCACTCTCCGGATCGTCCTCCGAGGTCCCGCTCGCCCGGGCCCACAGCGCCAGCAGCCGCCCATGCACGATCGAAATCAGACGGTCATAGAGAATATCGAGCGTCTCGCCGCCTTCGGTCACTTCGCGCATCACGAAGCCGATCATCGAGGCCGCATCCGGTTGCGTAAGGATGCGCGAGATCATCGCCTCCATCAGCGCCTTGAGCTCCGCTTCCGCCGCCTCGGGCGACAGCGCCTCCGGGGGGCCGAGCGGGCGCATGACCTCTTCCATGCGGTGCACAAATTCCAGCGCACAGGCGCGGCGCAGCCCTTCCTTGCCTTGGAAATGGTAGGAAATCGCAGCGACATTCGCGCCCGCCGCCTCGGCCAGTTCCCGCGTCGAGGTCGCCGCGAACCCTTTCGTCCCGAACAGGCGCATCCCGGCTTCGATCAGGGCGCGCGCGGTGCCATCGCGGGCGGGCGGCTGTGTCTGGGTCATCGGCGCATCACGTCTGGAGAGGAAATCTGCCGCCAACATGCGCGGCGACGCCCGAAAAAAGCAAGCCGCACGGGCGACCCATGCGGCTTGGCTTTACGTGTCTCGTAGGAAGCTTTGGCCCGATCAGAACGGGAAGCTCACCCGGCGGGTCAGCATCAGCGAGACCGAGCTTTGCTCGCGCGAGCCTTGCTGCACGATCGGGCTGTCCGCCGCATCGCCCTGCAGGCGATCGTAGTTCAGCTTGCCCTCGACCGCCCAGTCATTCCCGAGCTGGTAGGTCGCCGACAGTTCCAGACCGGTCGAGACGAGGCCGCCATCGGGCGAATAGGCCGCCAGACCGCTCGCCGTGGATTCCGACGGGCTGATGCCGAAATAGGTGCGGTTGTAGAGGCCCGAGCCATAGAAGACGCGCGGCCCGATGCTCAGCTTGAAATTGTCGGTCTTGATCGGTTTCCAGTCGGCGCCGATTTCGGCGACCACGGCGTTATGCCCGACCACGCCGTAGCGCATATCGGCAAAAGCGCCCCATTGCGGCGCCTGGTAACCAAGCCCGAGACCCAGTTCGAGCGACGTGGTGACGTCGTCGAGACCCGCGATTTCGGAATAATCGCTCGAATTACGACCGCCGACGAGGCGGAAGGAGCCATGCACGTTCGGGCCCAGCTTTTCGTAATTCGGATCGTCCGAGCCGAACCGCATCCCCTGCAGCGTGAAGCTGTTGAGCTTCACCTTCGCGGTGGGGCTGGTGTCGTAATGATCCGCGCCGAAATAGGACGGGGCATAGCGTGCGCCCGCGCCGATGGTGAAGGTCACGCCACTTTCTGCCTGCGCGCTCGCGGCGGTGCAGACAGCAGCGACCGCGATGGCGGCGCTTGCGGAAAGTTGGCGGATGACTTTTGCCATGATGGCGCTCCCGAAAAAATGTACCGATTTGCGCAAACACTGCCAATTGACGGCGAAAAACGCAATCGGCTGGCGCAGATTGGTTCAGATTAGCGGCGCTTATACCACGGCTGGGCGATTTCCTCGATCCCTGTGGGCTGATCCTGCTCCACCTCACGCCAGACCGTGCCGTCGACCGGGGCCACCGTCGCGTCGCGGCCTTGGGTGAAACTCTGGTCGCGCACGATCATCCGATAGGCAGCGTTGAGCGCATCGGCACGCTCCGGCGAGGGCAGGATCAGCGGGCCGATATCCTCGGCCAAAGCCGCCTCTTTCTCGGGCGGAAGTGTCCCCGCTTTCAGCCAAGCCTCGATGAGCTCGGCATTGGCGCGGAACTCGTCGCCGGCCCCGTTGGTGCGCAGGTAATGGGCGTAATCGCCGCTGCCATCGGCGCGCACTCGGTCGGGCGTGCCCGCCAGCCCCTTCTGCGTCCAGTGATACCAGCCGCTGCGATAGGCCTCCTTGCCCAGCTTGCGCGCGAAGGCGAAGGTGGAATCGTCGTTCACGCCCAGCGTGCCGTGGCAGCCGACACAGAACACGGTTTCCTCGAAGCTCTGCGGGCGCAGATCGCCCGTCGCATCCTCGATGAACCCCTGCAGCCGCCAGCCGAACGTGTTGGGCACGCCGGTCTCGGAACTGCCGAAGAACTGCTTGGTGCGGTCGGGAAAGGCGCTGTCTTCCTTCAGCTCGGCCAGCGCGGTCTCTTCAAGATCGGCATAGCTCTCCCAATCCGTCTTGACCATGTAGCGCAGCTCTTTCAGTCGCGCGGCCATTTCGATGCCCGCGGGCGTCGGGTCGATATAGCGCACGGAATGGACGAATTCCGTGCCCTTGGGATAAAGCCCGGCGGCAAGCTGCGCACCTTCGACGCCCGCGCGCCCGGCCCAATGCATCGTGATCCCGTCGAGAGGCGCGAAGGCGAATTTCACCACCTCCGCCTGCCCCATCACCCCGTCGCGGTCCAGATCGACGCCCATCGCGACCTCGTCGGTGGGCTCGATCGCGACATCCGCGCGGGTGATCAGCGCTTGCACGATCGCGAGGTTGGTCTTGTAGATGGTGACATCCTCGACCCCCTCGGCACTCTGTCGAAACGCCTCCGGCAGACGGATCATCACGTCATCGGTCGAGCCATTCGTCGGCCAGAACGTGCCGGGCAGCGGCTGATAGGCGAAGGCGCGCCAGCCGGTCAGGCTGCCATCGGGCCTGCGGTCGAACCCCTCGTCGTCGAAAGCGAATTGAACGTCGGGGATATAGCCGTCCCATTCGCCATTGCCGTTCGCGTCCCAAGCCGCAGGCGGATCGGCGAGCTTCGCGGCCAGGGCGATCCCGCCCGCCGCATCGTGGTAATTGTCCTGCCGCACATAGGCGCGGATCTCCGCGCTGTTCGTCGCGGCCACCGCGGCACGGCGATCCACGAAGAGGTTGCGCCACGGGTTCTCGAGCGCAGGTCCCGGAAACGCATATTCGGTCTGCAGATCGGCATCGCGCACATAATTGGGATGGCGCGGATAGGTGTGACAGGTCTGGCAGGGGTTATGCACCTCGCCCGCCGTGTCTTCCGTCTTGGTATAGCATTGCGGAGGAATATAGGCCGTCGGATTGCCCAGCACCGTGGTCTTCAGATCGACCGCCCCCGCCATCGTGGTCATACCCAGCAGCGCCAAAATCGAAATCCGCAGCATCCGTCAGCCCTCAGTCTTGAAAGAAAAGGCGAGGCCCGGGTCTCCGCCGGGCCTCGCCAGAAATGTCTCGCGAGCGCCCGTTACTGGGTCTTCGCGGTGGCATCCATCTGCGGGAACGGACCGACGTAACCCACATAGGCACGCGCCTGCGCCGGGTCGGTCAGCTTGTCTTCGTCGCTCTCGCCGTAGGGGTGCTGGATGACCGCCATCAGGTAGCCGTGGCCGTTGACGTTCGGGTACCAGTAGGTCGAGGTGGTTTCCGAACCGTAGGGCGTCGACAGGATGCGGGTCAGCTCCCTGGTGTCGGTGTTCATCGCCCAGATCACGTCGTTCTGGTGGCCCGAACCAGTGTCTTCACCGATGATCAGCGTGTTGTAGCCTGGCATGTAGGTGATGTTGTCCGGGTTCGCGATGCCGTTGATATCGCAGCTGTTCAGCTCTGCCGTGTCGCCGCACATGTCATGCGCCGGATCGCAGCTTGCGTCCTGCGCTTTGACCTTGTGCTCTTCGGTCAGCGGCTTGCCCGAGATCAGACCCATCATCTTCGTCGCGGTGAACTTGTCGTCCAGCGAGAGCGAATAGACCGTGCCGCACTTGTTCTTGGGCAGCTTGATCGCGTTCATCCCGCCCAGATCCTGCTTGGCACCGTCTTCCATGCCTTTCTCGACCGCCGACATCGACAGATACATCTGATGCTTGTCGGCGTCGTAGGTGATGCCTTCCATCTTGCGGAACTCGGTCGTCGCGCCCTTCATCGAAGCGTAACGGCGGGTTTCCAGACGCGAGGCGATCGCATCCATGCCGTCCTTGACCTTCAGACACTCGGGATTGCCTTCGGCGTTCGAAGCCGAGAAGCCGTCGGCGCAGGAACCGTCCTCGCCCATCTCGGCGGTCTCGAAGAGATCCGAGAACTGGGTGCCAGCTTCGATCGCCTTCTGGATCGTCGCATCGTCGGCATGGCCCAGATCGACCCATTCCAGATCGGCCGCGCCACCATTTTCTGCCGAGGTCTGGTTCCACTTGGCCGCGTAGAGCGTCCCGGCGCTCAGGTCGCCTGCGGTGTCGGCTTCAAAGCGGAACAGGCCGACATTGGTGCCATCATCCGAGATATAGGCGGTTTTCTGGTCGGGCATGACATAGGCCAGCTCGACGGCCACGCGGCCCATCGCGAAATGCTTGTCAGCCTTGGCCGAACCGTCTTCCGAGACGGTGATCTCGGTCGGGTAGCCGTAGCGATAGGGTTTGTAAGCGTCGCGGAACTGCTCGAGGCTCATACCCTCGGGGTTCACGCCCGCATAACGCACCATCGGGAAATCGTAGTCGTCGATCTCGTCGAGCGAGGTCGCCGCTTCGATCACGCGCGCATCGGCCGGATATTCTTCCGAGCCCAGATGCGTCTCCCACGGCGTCACGGACCCCGCGCAGGGAACCCAGAGACCGTGATATTCGGAGAAGTCGATCGGTTTGGTGGAGACCAGCTTCAGGTTGCCATCCGCATCCTGCTCGACTTCGCTGAGATACATCGCACCGGGGCGCGATTCAAAATGCGTCACCGAATAAAGCTTGTCGCCCTGACGGAGGAGCGAGGTGAAATCGGCGGAGTCCGAGATATGCTCGGAGCCGTCAGCCGACTTGACCGGGTTGCCGTCCTTGTCGGTCAGCAGGGCGAAGGTGTTGTCACCGATCTTGTCGCCCGAGCGCGCCATCACGTGATAGCCGATCTTGTAATCCTTGCCGTCGATGGTGACCGTGTCGGAGGCGATGGCCTGACGTTTGGCGGCGTCATCCTTGGCGAAAGGAACGGGCGAGAAAGAGATGTCACCGGCATGCGCCGCAAGCGGCAGCACAGCGATAGCGGTGGCTTGGAGGAGGGTCGTACGAAGCGACATGGCTGATCCCTTGGCTAGTTGCGTTCACGACGCTCCTAACGGCGAAGTGATTCCCTTTTGTGACAATCTGGCGCTTTCGTGATCCTGGCCCCGACCACGGGCGGAGGGCGCGCGTGGCTCGGCCCGCACTGACATGAGCGGTGGCCAAAAATAGACCCTATTCCAGCATGATTTTGTGTTTTCGGCCCTATCGGGCACAGGCACGGTTCGGCTCGCGCGACGCCAAGCGCCTGAGACGCAACAGCTTTCAGCAAAGCGCGGGCCCCGCGTTGCGATCACGCGGGGCTTGAGCAATGGTGAATGAAACGAGGAGTAGCGCGTGAGAGAAACGGCGAAATTCGCGGTCAGCCTGTTCGGGCGGCTGTTCCAATCGAATATCACCCTCGTGTCGGCGGGGGTCGCCTTCTATTCCATGCTCGCGATCTTCCCCGGCATCTCCGCGACCATCGCGCTCTGGAGCGCGTTTGCCGATCCGACGGTGATCCGCACCTATCTCAACGTGGCGGATGATTTCATCCCGCCCGAAGCCTATGCGCTGATCAACGACCAGATCCAGAACTGGCTGATCGGGCCACGCGCGACGATCGGGCTGGGCGTGATGTTCTCTGCCGCCGTGACCCTGTTCTCGGCCCGCGCGGGTGTCGCCGCGCTGGTGCTCAGCCTCAACGTGATCCACGGCACCCGGCCCCGCGCGACGATCTGGAGCTTCATCATGGGCTACCTGATGACGATCGCGCTGGTCGGCGTGATGCTGGCCGCAATGGCGACGGTGGTCGTCGTCCCCGTCGCCATCAACTTCCTGCCCTTCCACGAATATTCCAAGATTCTGCTCTCGGGTCTGCCTTGGGCGGCGATGCTTTTGCTGATGCTGACCGCGCTCGGAATTCTCTATCGCTACGGGCCCAATACCGAGGGCAAGCGCGATCCGATCCTGACGCTCGGCGCGGTGCTGGCGACGGCGCTCTGGGGGCTCAGCTCGATCGGGCTGACCTTCTACCTGTCGAATTTCGGCAATTACAACAAGATCTACGGCTCGATCGGGGCGGTGATCGCGCTTCTCGTCTGGCTCTATCTCAGCGCCTTTTCGGTGCTGATGGGGGCGGCGCTGAACGCCGAACTCGCCGCCTTCCGCAAGCGTCGCGCGCAAGAGAAACTCCGCGACGCGATCGAGGGCGACGACGAGGCTAAGGCCAAGGAAGCATCCTCGTCATAAGTTTCACTTATTTCCGGGCGCGGAAATGAAGTGAAACTTATGGATCAGTAGTTCTTCTCGAAATAGAGGCCGATGCCGCTCTTGCCGTCGGAGCCCACGGTGCCGCGCGCGGTGAGGCTTTTGGTCACATCCAGATTGAGGTTGATCTGCGAGGTGCCGTCGCCGCCCACCGTGACATCGGTATAGATATTGTCCGACAGGTATTTCCCGACCTTGAGCTGGGTGTTGCCCTGCGCATCGGTCGAGACGTCGAAATCATCCAGCCCGAAATTCTTCCGCAGCTTGCCGATGATCCCTTCGCCGCCCTTGCCCGCGAGCGTCGCGACTGCCGAGGCCAACTGCGCCGCCTGCAAGGGCGAGAGATTGTCGATGGACCGCCCGAAGATCAGCCGCGCGAGAACCTCGTCCTGCGGCAAGTCCGGCGAGGACGCGAAGGTCACCAGTGGCGCATTCGCCTGCCCCTGAATGTTGATCGAGATCGTGTAATCGTCCTGCGTCGTGGTCGCGGTGAAGTCGATGTAAGGCACCAGTGCGCCTTGCAGCGCGATCCGGCCCTGATCGAGCGTGAATCGCTGGCCCAGAATGTCGAGCCGCCCGCGCACCAGCTGGAACTGCCCGATCGGGATCACGTTCGCCGTGGTGCCGTTGATCCGCAGCGAGCCGCCAAGCTCTGCATCCAGACCCCGGCCGCGCACGAAGATACCGCGCTCGGAGGCGATGGTGACATCGAGCGGGAAGGACGGACCGGAGGCCTTCGCGCCACCGCTCGCATCGCTCTGACCATTGTTCAGCAGGCTCGCACGCTTCAGTGTCTCGCGCACCGCGCCGCTCTCGCCGACATGCTGGATACCGTCGGGGACCGAAGCCCCGCCGCCGACGCCCGAGGAGGGCACCCGCAATTCGGTATCGCTCAGCGTGATGCGCCCGGCGATTTTCGCACCGCCGGTCAGCGGCCCGTCCATCGTGATCGTGCCCGAGGCGCGCGTGTCATACAGCTCGGGATCCTTCAGCCGCGCGCGGTCGAAGCGGATCGTGAGATTGCCGTTGTAAGGCGCGGAGAGGTTGATCGGGCCGTTGACGGTGATCTGCCCGCCCGTGCCCAGACGCCCGGTCACGCCAAGCTGGGCGCTGCCATTTGACAGCTGCACGCGCGTGTCGACGTTTTCCAGCACCATGCCGAGATTGGGGGCGACAACCTTCGCGCCATTCGACGTCACCGTGCCCGACAGTGCCGCCAGCCCCGGTTTGCCGTTCATCCGCAGATCGAAGCTGAGCGGGCCCTGGACCGAGCGCGGCTCGATGAAGCTGTTGGCAAGCGCCGTCTGCGCCTGCCCCGTGATCGAGAGATCGGCATCGGCGAAATTCGTCGCCATGCGCCCCGAGACCTTCGCGTCCAAGCCGCCGGGTCCGGTGCCCGAGAGGTTCAGATTATAGCCAGAGCCATCCTCGGTGACCGTGCCCGACACCGTCACCGGTCCCGGGAAGCCCGGCGCAAGCAGCGCGGCATTGGCGAGGCGCGCGTTCAGGTCGACCTTGCGCGAGGTCTCGCCCGCGGTCCCCTTGGCGGAGACGTCGAGCTGCGGGTTCTTCAGGTCGAGGTTCTGCACTTCGACCGCGCCATTGGCGTATTTGGCCTGCAGCGAGAGGTTGGTCGTGCCCGCCAGAAGCTTGTCCGCCTCGGCCTGACCCACGGCGAGAGATTTGCCGGTGCCATCGAGCGTCAGCCCATAAGTCGCGCCATCCATCGTCGCCGTCGCATCGGCTACAAGCGTGCCGCCATATTTCGCGCCCAGCACCGACAGATCCTTGGTGTCGAGATGCGCGGTCACCTTGCCCTTGTCGCCGTCGAGATTGCCCTGCGCCTGCAGCTCGCCTGCCGCGGTTTTCACATCGAGCGAGTCGAGCGTCATGCTGGCATCGCTGCGGGTGCCAGTGACGGAAAACTCCGACCGTCCCGCCAGCGCGCGGTCCACCTCGGGGATACCAATCGCGAGGGAATTGCCGGTGCCTTTGAGCGTCACGCCATAGGTGCCGCCATTCAGCGTCACAGTCGCATCGGCGGCCAACTTGCCGCCATATTGATCGCCCAGGAGCGACAGGTCATTGGTATCGAGCGTGGCGGTCAGTTTGCCGTTCTCGCTCGCCAGATCGCCCTGCGCCTGAAGCGTGCCCGCGCTTGTCTGCACGTTAAGCGAATCCAGTGTCAGCCCGGTCTCATCCCGCTTGGCCGAGATCGCGATTTCCGACCGGCCCGCCAAGGCGCGATCCGCCTGCGGCTCGTCGACCGAAATGTCCTGACCGACGAGGTTGAGATTGGCGTCGAAGGCGCCGCTGAGAACGGTGTATTTCCCCGCGACCGTCATCCGCGCCGCGCCGCCGAGATCACGCCCCGCCAGACCCGACAGCATCGAGAGGTTCGAATGGTCGATCTGCGCCGCGCCCTCGATGGTGACGCCCTCGCTGATATTGTCGATCGTGAGGTTGGAATTCAGGCTGTAGCCGGAGCCTTTCAGCGCCAGTTGCGACAGGCGCAGCGGCTTGTCCTGCTGCCACGAGAACACGGTGCGCAGGGTGACGGCGCTGCCTGCCGCCGCGCTCAGCTTTGGATCGGACAGCTCCAGCCCGTTGATGCCCAAAAGCACGGTGCCACCCGCAGAGGGCGGCGAAGCCTGCCGGATGCGGCCCGAACCCGAGAGGTTCGCGGTCAGCATCTTGGTGCCATCCTCGCGGCGCAGCTGGTTCAGACGGCCCGTCAGCTTCCAGCCATCGCCTTCGGCCTTGTCATAAGAGAGATCGAGCGTACCCGACTGCACATAGGTTTTCGGCCCCGAGATCGGCAGCAGCACCTCTTGGCCATCGCCGAGGCCGAGCTTGGCGGTGAGGTCGAATTTCACCGGCATGTTGTTGGCGCCGGTCTGCGCCGAGCCGTTCAGCTGCAGCGCGCGCGATTTCAGATCGAGCGTGTTCAGCGTGGTCTGGCCCGAGGCCGTGCGCGTGCCATCCGCGACCAGCGCGACCTCGTTGCCGAAGAATTCGTGGTAGTCGGGCGGCAGAAGCGGACGGATATCGCCGCCCAGCGCGACGGAGAAGGTCGTGACCTTGTCGCTGCCTTCGGGTGCGCCCTCGGGCAGTTTGCTGCCCACCGAGACCTGCCCCGCCAGACGCTGCTGACCTTCGGTGCTCAGCACGATATCGGCGGTAAAATCGTCAAGCGGGCCCTTGCCCGAAACGGCGAGCGTCATCGCCGGATTGCCCGGAAGGCCGACTTTCTGGACGATGATCCCGTTCTTGCCCTCGTCCACCAGCAGGTCGAGGCCCAGTTCACGCGTGGCGTTTTCGTAGGATGCGGTGAGGGAGAACTGGCCCTTCTTGCTATCGATCCGGGCGATGTCGAGCTTGGCATTGCCCTCGCCCCCGGCGAGCGACATCGAGCCCGAGACTTTGACCGTCGCCTCTTGCCCGAGGATCGGCTGGCCGAGGATCACCTTCTTCGCGTCGATCTTGCCGATCTGCACCGAGACGGGCAGGTCAGGAAGCTGGAAGGGCTTGGCCTCGGGGCTGGGAGCGGTCGAGCTGCTCTCGGAGGTCGGCAGGCGCGGCAGGTCGATCTCGGCGGCGGAGAGCTCGTCGATCTCGATCTTGCCGGTCAGCAGCGCCGTGCGGTTCCACTGGAGCGCGCCATCCTTGATCGTGATCCACGCGCCGTCCTTGTCGGAAATCGTGAGCTGATCGAAGGTCGCCCGCGAACTGAGCGCCCCCGAGAACCCGTCGAGCCGCACGGTACGCCCGGCGCCCGAGAGGTTATCCTCGATCAGACCGGTCAGATAGGAGCGGTCGCGCTGCGTCTGCTCGTCGGTCGCGGCCCCTGCCCCGTCCGCGGTCTGCGGCGCGCTGTCCTGCGCGGTGGCGACCAGCGGCGTGAGGCAGAAAGCGAGAAGGATAGCGAAACGTTTCATCAGAAGGCCTGCCCGATACCGATATAGAGTTGCGCCCCCGATCCGGTGCCGCCCGAGACCGGGAAGCCGACGTCGAGGCGGATAGGGCCGATGCCCGTCTTGTAGCGCAGGCCGAGACCCGCGCCTGCCTGCGAGCCCGAGTCGCCGCCGCCCGCGATATAGCCGTAATCGTAGAAGGCGACCGCGCCGATCTTGTCGGTGATGCCGATGCGCGCCTCGCCCTGGAAGCCCACGAATTCAGTGCCGCCGGTTTTCAGCGTGCCGCCGTCGAGCACTTCGACGCCAAGCGACTGATAGGGCTGACCGCGCACGGTGCCGCCGCCGCCCGAATAGAACAGATAGTCGCGCGGGGTTTCCTCGAGATCGGAGCCATAGACCCCGCCAAGCTGCACGCGGCCCGCGAGCACGAAGCGATCGTTCTGTCCGAAGCCCCGATAGGCGCGCAGATCGCCCATGACCTGCGCCCCGGTGCCGGTATCGCCGCCGATCCCCACGAAGGGCGTCACGCCTGCCTGAATGAAATAGCCCTTGGTCGGGTCGAGCTTGTTGTCGCGATCGTCCCAGGTGAGTTTCGTCGGCAGATAGACCTGACGGAAATAGGTTTGCCCCGAGTCGTCGGTCACCTTGGACCAGCCGTAATTGATCGAGACGTCGCCGGTCAGCTTGTCGTTGAAGATCCGCGTCAGACCGAAGCCGATATCGAAGGCGTTCTCGGTGTAATCCTCTTCGTTTTTCTGGCTGATCTCGGTCGTGATATAGGCGCTGGTTTCCGGGTTGAAGGTCGCGGGGCGGTCGATCCGCGCGCCGATCGAGTAATCCGTGCCGCCCGTCGCGCCGCCGATGCCGGAGATGCCCGCATCGACGCGGAAGCGTTCGCCGCCGCCGAAGAGGTTTCGGTGGAGCCAGTAGCCGTTGAGGCCGAGCCCGTCGCTGGAGCTGAGTTCAGCGCCGAGGCCGATCTTGCGTTTCTTCTGCTCGACCACGGCGAGGTTCACATCGAGGCTGTCATCGGGGTTGAGCGTCTTCGCCTCGGTGATCGCCACGGAGGAGAAAATCCCGGTGCGCTGCAGTCGCGACTGAACCTGATCGAGTTTCTTCGGATCATAGACCTCGCCGGTGGGAAAACCCGCGATCTCGCGCAGGCGTTTCGTGCGCAGGCGCTTGTTGCCGGAGGTCTCGAGCCGCCCGAAGGTCACCAGCGGCCCCGGTGCCAGACGCACGTCGGAGGCCAGCTGATTGGCGCGGTGATCCGCGACGATGTTCTGATAGGAGACTTCCGCCTTGGCATGGCCCGCATCGCGCCAGCCGGTCGTCGCCGCGCTCGCCGCATCGACGATCACGCCCGATTTCGCGACCGCCCCGACCTTGTAGCCCTCGGGCAGATCGGTTTTCGGCGCGACCGGCGCGATATCGGCACGCGAGAAGGTAAACTCGGGGCCCGGCGTCACGGTCACGGTGACATTGTTCACCGTGGAAGGTGCATCGAGCGGCGGGATCGTGGCGGCCTCGCGCCCGTCGAGCTTGATCGACACGGTGCCGGAATACCGCCCCTCGGCGAACAGCGCCGAGACGATGCGGTTATAGTCGGCGCGCGCCTCGGAGAGCACGTCCTGCGCGTCCTTGCTGTCGTCTTCTGCAGATTGCACCAGAAGCGACGCGCCCTTGATCGCGTTGCGCAAATCGTCTGACGCGCCGGGAGTATTAAACTTTAACGAATATGCGAGTGCCGGGGTCGCGAGGATCGCAAGCGCCGCCACGCTCAAATGAAAAACTCGGATAGTCTTCGGTCCCATTACTCATGCCCCCGCCCAATCGAGAGCAGAGTTACAGGTAAGCGATGCGAAAGCTAGGGCAAGCGCGGAATTCCGCGTAGCAATTTAAGGCAATCGGCAGAAATCCCCGCCGCTCAGCAGATCAGGGCGGGCAGGATGCGGGAGATATGCTCCTGCATGTAAAACCGTAGCCAGCGCGAGAAGCGATCGGGATAGCGCCGCACCTCGGCCCCGAGGTCGTAAAGACCGATCCAGCGGGTCTCCGAGACCAGCTCGGGATCGGGGTTCACGGTGAGGCCGCGCTGCGCATAGGCGATGTAGATATCGGTTACTTCGTGCTCAACGAGCCCGTCGCCGATATCCATCCGGTATTCGATACGGTCGGCATGGGCAGGATAGAGCCCCTCGATGCCCAGCTCCTCACGCAGCCGCCGCAGCGCGCAGGTCTCGGGGCGCTCCCCCCAATCGGGATGACTGCAGCAGGTATTTGCCCAAAGACCGGGAGATTGCAGGCAGTTTTCCGAACGCTTCTGCAGAAGGAGCTTTTCGCCATCCATGACGAAAATGGAAACCGCCCGGTGGCGGATCCCTTCGCGATGCGCATCCATCACGTCGACAGGGGCGAGCGTGCCCTCGATCCATGCCTGTATCTGGCCCATGATACCTCTTTTGAATCCGATGATCCTGCCCGGGTCGCGGACGGGATCACCGTTACAAAATGGGTCCGTGACAGGCCAGAGTCACGGTGTCAGCTTGTCCCTGAGGCACGATGCCGCGCCTCAGGCCAGCTTGACGAATCAGACCGTCGTGGGCGCCTCGGTCTGCTGACGACGCGCCAGTTCGTTGCGATACAGCGCGACGAAATCGACGATCTCGAGGTTAAAGGGCGGGAAGCCACCGTCGCGGGTCACATCCGAGACGATGCGGCGCACGAAGGGGAACAGCTGGCGCGGACATTCGATCAGCAGAAAGGGATGAAGCTGATCTTCCGGCACGCCTTCGACGTGGAAGATGCCGCCGTAATCGAGCTCGAGCAGATAGAGCGTCGCGCCGTCCGACTTGTTGTTCGCGGTGATCTTGAACTTGGTGATCACCTCGTATTGATGCTCGGCGTTGCGCTTCTTGGCATCGAGCGACACCTGCACCTGCATCTCGGGCTGGATGTCGCTGGTCTGCACGCCTTTCGTGGCGACATTGTTCTCGAAGGACATGTCGCGCGTGAATTGCGCGAGGATGTTCATACGCAGCCCTTGTTGCTCTTGCTGCGGATCCGCGGCGCCGTTGGTCTCGCCATTTGCTTCGTCAGTCATCGACCTCTCCCAAAATTATTTGTGCGAGGTTTAGCACCGGCTGGGAGAAGCCTCAATTCTCAATGACGCGTCCAGCCGGATGGCCCGCCGGAGGGCTTGCCGTTGGGATCGTCGCGATGGGTCATCTCCTCGACCTCTTCGGCGTCGAGGATCTCCGGATCGCGCGGACGGTGCGGAGGGTCGCGGCGCGGATCGTATTGGGTCGTCGTCCGATACGCGCCGCCCATCTCGAATCGCTGCACCTTCACCCGGCTCGCCGCGGCTTTCATCACCCAGTCGCGAACCCCGGGGATCAGTAGCAGGATCCCGACCGTATCGGTGAAGAAGCCCGGCGTCAGCAGCAGCACCCCGGCTACGAGGATCATCGCGCCATGCGCAAGCGGCCGCGACGGGTCGCTCAATTCATTGAGAGAGCTACGCAGATCGTTGAGCGCCCGCGCCCCTTCCCGGCGGACCAGCGACGTGCCGACGATCGCGGTCAGCAACACGATCCCCAGCGTCGGCCACAGGCCGATGAGCCCGCCCACTTGAATGAACAGACCGATCTCGATCAGCGGCACGGCCAGAAAGGCCAGAAAGATCCACATGGCATCCTCTTTTATCGCGTCTCCGGGCAAGCTGCGCCGGTGGACTTGAACTAGTTGACGCCTTACATAAGTAGCCATTGACCTAGAAACAAACATGAAGCCAAACACAGGGGTCTCGATGTCCGGTGCCGTCATTCAGCTTATCGTCCTCGCGGCGATTGCGATCTTCCTGATTTTCAAGCTGAAAAGCGTGCTCGGGACCCGTGAGGGCTATGAAAAGCCGATCGCGCCCGAAACGCCGGACACACCCGCGCCGAAGCGCGATTTCGACGTGATCGAAGGCGGTCCCGATCACGATATCATCGACAATGTACCCGAAGGCTCGACCGCCGCCGTCGCGCTGGCCGCGATGAAACGGGTCGAGCCGAGCTTCTCGGTGTCGGAATTCCTGCAAGGCGCGCGCGGTGCCTATGAGATGATCCTGATGGCTTTCGAGACCGGCGATCTGGAAAAGGTCCGACCCTTCCTGTCCGCCGAGGTCTACGAGGCCTTCGAGGGCGCCGTGGAAGCGCGCAAGGAGAAGGGTCTCGATGTTCAGGCGGAATTCCTCGGCCTGCGCGAGTTGGTGCTGAGCAATGCCGATTTCGACCACTCCACGAAAGAGGCCGAAGTGACCGTGCGCTTCGGGGCCGAGATCATCTCGGTTGCGCGCGATGCCGCCGGAGAGGTGGTCGAGGGCGATCCCAAATCGCCGCGCAAGCAGCGTGATATCTGGACCTTCGCCCGCACGATGGGTGCGAATGACCCGAACTGGCAGCTCGTCGCCACGGGCGGCTGAAGCCGGTGGCGCTGTCCTTCGCCGATATTCCCGGATGGACCCGGGACGATCACGCCGCCGCTTGGGCGGCGTTTTGCGTTACGGCCGATCTCTATGGGATGGACACCGCCGGGCTGGGCGATGCCAGAGCCGCCTTCGAGACCTATTTCACCCCCTATGAAATCGCCCCCGAGGCGGCTGCGCATTTCACCGGATATTACGAACCCGAACTGCCCGGTGCGCGGGAGAAATCCGACCGCTTCGCCTGGCCGCTCTACGCGAAACCGGGCGAATTAGGGTCTAATTCGCCGTGGTATAGCCGCGCCGAGATCGCGGCGGGCGATCTGCTGGCGGGGCATGAACTGGTCTGGCTGGAGAGCCCGATCGAGGCCTATCTCGCGCAGGTGCAAGGCTCGCTACGGGTGCGGCTTGAGGACGGCGGCAGCCTGCGGCTGGGCTTCGACGGCAAGAACGGGCATCCCTACCGCTCCATCGGCAAGGAGCTGATCGCGCGCGGCGCAGCCCCGGCCGAGGAGATGACGCCTGAGTTCATCCGACGCTGGGCCGCCGAGAACCCAGAACAGTTGCAGGGACTGCTCGATCACAACCCCTCTTTCGTGTTCTTCCGGGTGCTGGATATCCCAGGCGATACCGGCCCCCTGGGCGCGATGGGGCGTCCGGTGAGCGCGGGACGCAGCCTAGCCGTGGACCCAGAGGTCGTGCCGCTGGGCAGCCCGGTCTGGATCGACTGCCCCGGCTTCGGGCAGCGGCTGATGGTGGCGCAGGATGTGGGCTCTGCGATCAAGGGCGCGGGGCGCGGTGACCTCTTCATTGGCACCGGCGATGGGGCCGGGCGCATCGCGGGCGCGATCAACGCCAAGGGCCGGATGATCGGCTTGCGGAGGCGCGCATGAGCCGCAAACGCAAACTCAGCCCCGAGGAACGCGCGCTGTGGGATCGCGTAGCGTCGACCACGGAGAATTACCGCCCGAAAAAGGCCGATCCCGCCGAATTAGAGTCTTTTCTGACGCCGAAACCCAAGCCGAAACCGAAGGCCGAGGGGCTGCGCAGTTTCGAGATGGGCCAGCACGCGAAACCCTCGCCGGGCCGTCACGATCTTGCCGCGGAGCCGGGCGAGCATCTCGCACGTCAGCCCGTCACGATGGACCGCAAGGCGCATAAGGCGATGACGCGCGGCAAGCTGAAGCCCGAAGGCGTGCTCGATCTGCACGGGCTGACTCTGGCCGAGGCGCATCCCGAACTGATCCGCTTCATCCTGAATTCGCAAAGCCATGGCAAGCGGCTGGTGCTTGTGATCACAGGCAAGGGCAAGCGCGGCGACGATGACGGTCCGATCCCGCGGCGGGTGGGGGTTCTGCGTCATCAGGTGCCGCAATGGCTGCGGATGATGCCGCTCGCGCCCGCCGTCATGCAGATCAACGAGGCGCATCTGAAACATGGCGGCGCGGGCGCCTATTACGTCTATCTGCGCCGGATCCGCTAACCGCCCGAGATCGGCGCGAGGATGATCTGCGTCGTATTCTCGACCGTCAGCACCACAGCATCGCCCAGCCCTGTGCGCCCGAACTGTTCGACCTCGAGCACCTCGGCCACTTTCTGCGCGCTGTCGAGAAGCCGGATCAGCGCAGGCGAGGTGACGACGTTGAAATGCCCGTCGCCTGTGTTGAAGGCCGAGACATTGATCAGCGTCACCTTGTAATGCGCGATGCTGGAGACGTCTTCCAGGTTGCCCAGCCGGTCGCGCTTGCCCGACAGCCGCGCCGAGAGTTGCAGCGCGCGATCCTTCGCGGAGGTGAAGATAATGAAGGGCTGCGGCAACGCACCGATCGCGTCGGCCTGCGTCTTGAACACGTCCACCGCGATATCCGGCGAGATCAGGACCACCCCGGAAATCGTCGAAAATCGACCCTGTTTCCGCGCAATCGCCTCCTGACGCAGCACCTCCATCACCAGTTCCGCGCCCAGCGAATGCCCCACGATCAGGATGCGTTTCGCCCCGGCCGCGTTTAGATCGTCGATCAATTTCTCTAGCCCGTCGCGCGCGAAGAGCACCGAATCCCGGTCGTAGGCATAGCCCAGCACATTCGCCCGCGACGGCCAGGAATAATGCACCAGCACGCCGGGCAGATCGAAATCCGCGCCCATCTGCGCCATCCGGTACAGCCCTTCGGCGAAGGAGTTGTTGAAGCCGTGGACGAACAGCACCGCCTGCCCGTCATGTTTGCGCAGCGCCGCGCGCAGCTCCGACTGGAACGCGGGGCGCTTCATGTCGATCTCGGATTGCGAGACGAGAAACTGCTTGTCCGGGTCGACCGGCGCCGTGTCGGTCATCGGGTAGGCGATCTCGGCCACCTCGCGATCCGGCGGCGTGGCGACATCGAAGCGCGCGAGCCGCAGCTGCTGGCTGCGCGCGGTGCCGAAGGGCTGGCCGGTCTGCGGATCGGGTGCCCGGGTCGAGCCCACGAATATCGAGCGCGCATCGGCGACCGGGTGATCGAGATAGGCAAGCCGCCCACGCGGTGCGCAGGCGGCCAAGCTCAGCATCAAGATTACGATCAGAAACCGCGCCATCGCCCGTGCCTTGCATCCCTCCCGCAGGAGGATAACAGAGCGCGCGCGAGGTGCCAGTGCCCTAGAGGACGTAGCGGCTCAGATCGGTGTCGCGCGTCAGATCGCCCAGTTCGTTCTCGACGAATTCCGCATCGACGGTGACGCTTTGTCCGCCACGGTCGGGCGCGGTGAAGGACAGCTCCTCGAACACCCGTTCCATGACGGTATAGAGCCGTCGTGCGCCGATATTCTCGACCGATTGGTTGACCTCTGCCGCGATCCGGGCGAGCGCCGCGATGCCGTCCTCGGTGAAGGCGACCTCGACCTCTTCGGTCTTCATCAGCGCCTGATATTGCCGGGTCAGCGCGTTGTCGGTCTCCGACAGGATGCGGGTGAAGTCCTGCTCGGTCAGCGCCTGCAGCTCCACGCGGATCGGCAGACGGCCCTGCAGTTCGGGCAGCAGGTCCGAGGGTTTCGCGATGTGGAACGCGCCCGAGGCGATGAAGAGGATATGGTCGGTCTTCACCGGGCCGAGCTTGGTCGAGACCGTCGTGCCTTCGATCAGCGGCAGCAGGTCGCGCTGCACGCCCTCGCGCGAGATATCGGCCCCGCGCGCATCCGAGCGCGCCGTGACCTTGTCGATCTCGTCGATGAAGACCATGCCGGAATGCTGCACGGCTTCGAGCGCTGCAGTCTTCACCGTCTCGTCGTCCAGAAGCTTGTCGGCCTCTTCCGAGATCAGCGTCTCATAGCTTTCCGAGACGGTCATCTTGCGCCGCGTGGTGCGGTTGCCGCCGAAGGCTTTGAACAGGTCCTGAAGACCCTGCATCTGCTGTTCCATGCCCGGCTGACCGCCCATCATCCCGAGCGGCATGCCGCCGGACTGATCGGCCACGTCCAGCTCGATGATCTTGTCGTCGAGCTCGCCGTCGCGCAGCTTCTTGCGGAACATCTCGCGGGTGCTTTCGCGCGCATCGGTGCCGGCGAGCGCGGCGATCACGCGATCCTCGGCGGCCTGATGCGCCTTCGCCTTCACCTCTTCGCGCATGTAGTCGCGGGTCTGAACCATCGCGACATCGGCCAGATCGCGGATGATCTGCTCCACGTCACGACCGACATAGCCCACTTCGGTGAATTTCGTGGCCTCGACCTTCAGGAAAGGCGCGCGGGCCAGTTTCGCCAGACGGCGCGAGATCTCGGTCTTGCCGACGCCGGTCGGGCCGATCATCAGGATATTCTTCGGATAAACCTCTTCGCGCAGATCGTCGGGCAGCTGCTGACGGCGCCAACGGTTGCGCAGCGCAACGGCGACGGCGCGTTTGGCGTCC
Source organism: Thioclava sp. F36-7 (assembly GCF_002020075.1). Lineage (NCBI taxonomy): Bacteria > Pseudomonadati > Pseudomonadota > Alphaproteobacteria > Rhodobacterales > Paracoccaceae > Thioclava > Thioclava sp. F36-7. The sequence continues at coordinate 63,497 of NZ_MPZR01000004.1, forward strand.
TTCTGGCCGATGATGAAACGGTCGAGTTCCGAGACGATTTCGCGGGGGGTCAGATCGGTCATGGATTACTCCGTGGCATAGGGCGGCAGGCGGTGCTTGCCGGGAAAATTGGGAAGCGCGCGCATCAGGCGCGTGCGCAGCTCGGTCCAGAACGAGCCGAGCGCGGTGAGAAAGAGGCCGATCAGGATCAGCGTGATCCACCAGCTACGCGGATCGGCAGCGTCACCGAAAGCGTAGAAGCTGAGAAAGATCATGTAGCCGATCCCGGCCGTGAAGAAGGAGCGCCGGTCGATGATCAGCGCCAGCGCGGCAAAAACGGCAAGCGTGGCGAGCAGCAGCACATAGCCCGTCCCCGGCCCCATCTTGTAGAAGGTCAGCGCGAGCGTGTTGACCAGCGCAGGGGCTGCCAGAACGTGCAGCCAGAAGCCCGAGGCCGATTGCCGGCCCAGCCGATGCGGGTCGCGCATGTCGAACCAGATTCCACCTGCGAGCGCCAGAAGCCCAAAGACCAGCATCGCGAGCGACAGCGCAGAACCGTTCGACAGATCGAACAGATCGACCGTTTGCGAAATCGGCGCTTCAGGGTCGAAGCCTTTCGCGAAGGACAGAAGCAGGCCCAGCCCGCACAGCCCCACGAGGAACATCGAGAACGGCACCCGGTAGCGCAGGAACCATGCGATCAGCGCGACGGCGGTCGCGACCAGCGCGAGATCGAAATTCGGGGCTTCGGTGATGAAGCGCATCCCGAGGATCGGAATGCCGAGGAAGCTCGCCAGCATCGCCCCGCCCAGCGTGAGCGTCAGCAGGATCGAGGGCAGCACCATGCGGCGCTTGCGGGTGAAATATTCCCCCAGCAGCGCGATCAGCGGGATCAGCATCGCGTAACCCAGCTTGCCGCCCGCGAAGAGTAGGAAGCCGAACGACCCCGTGATCAGGATGCCAAGACCCACCGTCACGAAGATTTCGGCGAAGCCTTTAAACAGTTCGAACGGTTCGTCCTCGGCCGGAAGGGCCGCGCGACCGGCGAGGCGGTTGCTCGCCAGCGCCATCACGGACGCGGCCTGCGCCTCGTTGATATGGCCAGCCGCGACCGCCGCGCGCAGATCGTCGCGCGTCAGCTCAGCCACCGATGCTCTCCACCGTCAGGTTGCCATTGGTGTAGACGCAGATGTCCGAAGCGATCGCCATCGCCTTTCGCGCGACCGCCTCGGCGTCGAGATCGGTTTCCATCAGCCCACGGGCCGCAGCGAGGGCGAAGTTGCCGCCCGAGCCGATCGCGGCGATGCCATGTTCCGGCTCCAACACGTCACCCGCGCCGGTCAGGACATAGAGATCCTTGCCATCGGTCACGATCAGCATCGCTTCGAGATTGCGCAGGTATTTGTCCATGCGCCAATCCTTCGCCAGCTCCACGCAGCCGCGCATCAGCTGACCGGGCGAGGCCTCGAGCTTCTTCTCGAGCCGCTCCAGCAGGGTGAACGCATCCGCGGTCGAGCCCGCAAAGCCCGCCACGATGTCGTGACCGCCGGGGCTCAGGCGGCGCACCTTGCGCGCCGAACCCTTGATGACGGTTTGGCCAAGGCTGACCTGTCCGTCGCCCGCGACCACCACTTTACCACCCTTGCGGATGCCGATGATCGTCGTGCCGTGCCAGCCCGGGAATTTCTCTTCGGCCATGTTAGTCCTCCGTTTGCGCCAAAGATATGTAACCCGCAGGCCGGGGCTGCAACCCCGCTTGCCGGTGCGTGAGCCTGCGGCTAGCGTCACCGCATGAGCGCGCAGCACCTTTCGATCTATCTCGATGACTGGATTCTGGAGCAGGTCCGGGCCGGCGAACACAATTTCTTCAAGCGGCTGATCGGGGCGGTGGCGGCGGCGGATTGGACCGTCAGCCTGCATCGGACAGGCCCCGAGGCGCGCGCGGTTGCACCTGCCCGCGAGGGCTATGCGCTTTACCGGATGGAGCCGCCGACCCATGCGCGGGCGCTGACCTGCCGACGGACCTATGTCGGGGCGTTCTGGCATGTGGAGGCGGAGGCGGAGCGGTGGGATTGGCCGGTCGCTCAGGCGGCGTTCGATGCCGAGGAAGTGGACGGGGAGGCCGCCGCGCAATTCTTCTTTTCCACGCGAAACAGGCTCTATCCCGGCGTAAAACCGTCCGATGAGGAGGATTTGGCCTTCGTTCCGCTACAGGGGCGGCTGCTGGATCACCGCTCGTTTCAGTCGGTGAGCCCGGTGCAGATGATCGAGGAGGTGCTGGCCCGACATTCCGGCCCGGTCGTGGCCACGCTGCACCCGAACGAAGATTACACAGCGCGCGAAATCGAGGCGTTGGAGGCGATCGCGGCCCGTCACCCGCGCTTTCGCTTCCAGTCCGGCGGCTCGCCCGAGCTGCTCCGCCGCTGCAGCTTCGTTGCCACGCAAAACAGCGCGATGGCGCTCGAAGGGTTCTTCCTGCGCAAACCGGCGATCCTGTTCGGCCTGTCGGATTTCCACCACATCGCCGGATCGGTGCCGCGCGACGGGATCGAGGCCGCTTTCGCCAAACTGCGCGATACGCCGCCGGTCGCTCGCTACCTCTATTGGTTCCTGCAGCTTCAATCGCTCAACGCAGGCCGCCCCGAATTCGAAGACCGCCTGCGCGCAAGACTGCGCCATTTCGGCTGGCCGATATGAAAAAAGGCGCCCGCAGGCGCCCTTTTCCGTCAAACCTGATCCGCAGATCAGATCGATTCGTTGATCCAGCTTTGCAGCGCCGCTTTCGGGGCTGCGCCGATCTTGTTCGAGACGACCTCGCCATCCTTGAACAGGAACAGGGCGGGGATGCCGCGCACGCCCAGCGTCGCCGGGCTGTCGGGGTTCTCGTCGACGTTCACTTTCACGACCTTGATCTTGCCCGACATTTCCTGGGCAATCTCTTCGAGCGACGGGCCGATCATGCGGCAGGGGCCGCACCATTCAGCCCAGAAATCCACCACGACGGGAACGTCGGACTTGCGCACTTCTTCGTCGAAAGTGGCGTCGGTAACAGCAACGGTAGCCATGTCAGCCTCCTGAATATTGGGTCGGCAAGGAAGGTAAGTTCCGCCCCCGTCGGCGTCAAGATACAGTGGGCGTGCGCAAGCTCCCGTCTAGCTGTGCATCTGCGAGCGGCATGATCGTTCCGTCCTGTGTCCACAGGATCGCGCAGGTGATGCTGCGTCCGGGGTGAATTTGCCGCAGTGCCGCGCGATAGGCGGCCATCTGTCGCACGATCCCTTCGGGCACCCGATCGGGCGAGGCAGGGACGATGCGGTTGGATTTGTAATCGAGAATGTGAACGCCTTCGGCATCGATCCGCAGACGGTCGATGAAACCGTGAATCCGCTGGCCGCCGAATTCCTCCAGCGCGGCTGTGATCTCGACCTCCGCCAGACAGTCCGGACCCAGCCACGCCGCCATGCCCGGCGCTTCGAGAACGCGGGTCGCTTCGGCCAAAACAGGCTCTATTTCACCCGGAAGCAGCGCATCCTCGCCCTCGGACAGCAACAGTTCGGCAAGGCCTTTCCACCGGTCGCGCGGCCGTTCCGGCAGATGCTCGAGGAGCCGGTGCAGGTTGCGCCCGTGACGCAGCACCTCGTCTTCGTCCATCATCTCGCCATCACCGAACAGAGCCTTCGCCCCGCCCAGATCAGAGGGCGAAAGCGGGCGCGGCGGCGGCTCGACGGCAGCGGCGGGCGTGAGGCTCCACGCGGGCAGATCCAGTCGCGTGACTTCCAGCGCAGCCGCTGGCGCAACTGCGTTCACCGGCCATGCGCCGGTCGCGTGGCGGGGGAACGCACCCAGCTCCTGCAACGGATTGGAAAGGCCCGTGACGTCCTCGGTCCCGGCAGCTTCGAGGCCCGATTTCATCCGGCTATACCAGGTCTCGTCGCCCTCGCCGACCTCGCCAGCTGCGGCCACGATCAGCCATTTCTCCGCCCGCGTCATCGCGACGTAGAGAAGCCGTTGCGCCTCCTCCGCCCGGGCCGTCGTCTCTTTTCCTGCGGCGGAAAGCTGGGCCTCCGGCGCGTCCGGCGCGGGTTGCCGCAGCCCAGCGACACCATTGTCCAAACGCAGGATTTTAGGCGGATTAGGCTCTTTTTTCTTCGCCGTATCGGGCAATATCACGATCGGCGCTTCCAACCCTTTCGAGCCGTGGACCGTCATCACCCGGATCGCGCGCCCTGCCCCGTCCAGCTGCCGCTTCACCTGCACATCATCCGCATCGAGCCAGCCGAGGAAGCCGGTCAGGCTCGGCACTTCATTGCGCTCGAACGCCAGCGCCTGCGAGATCAACTCGTCGATCCCGTCCTCCGCCTCGGGGCCAAGCCGCGCCAGAAGCCGCTCGCGCCCGCCATGCCGGGTCAGCAGGCGTTCGATCAGCTCGAAGGGCCGCAGGAAATCGGAATTGTCGCGCAGATCTTTCAGCATCTCTTGCGTGTCGGGCCGCATCTCACCGCGCCGGAGCGCCTCCCAGAGATAGCCCTTCCGGGGCTGCGCGAGCTGATAGAGCTCCTGCTCGGACCAGTTCAGAAGCGGCGAGCGCAACGCCTCCGCCAGCGACAGATCGTCCTCCGGCGTCGCAAGGAAGCTGAGAAGCGAGCGGATGTCACGCACCGCAAGCTCCGCCCCGAGCTTCAGGCGATCCGCCCCCGCCACCGCGAGACCGATCGACTTGCAGGCGCGGATGATCTCGGAAAACAACTCAGAGCGACGCCGCACGAGGATCAGGAAATCGCCCTCATGCACCGGGCGCGCGCCGCCGGGCGCCTCGTGATCGGGGATCTGCACACCCTGCGAGATCATCGCGGAAATCTCGGCGGCGATCATGCGAGACAGCTGCGAAATCGCCGATTCAGCGCTCGTCAGATCAACCGGGCTCTCCCAATCGTCCTCGTCCTCCGTCTTCACCGACTCGATCGCAGGCCACAGATCGACGCGGCCCGGCAGCGCCTCGTGGAAGGCAATATGCGAGGGCGCCCCGCCGAGGCCTTGTTCGGCCCCGCGCGCAAAAGCGAGGTCCACGGAACGCAGCACGGCGGCGGACGATCGGAAGGAATGCTCCAGTTCCAGCGGAGAGAGCGCGCGACCGATATCCGCGAATTTTCGGGCGAAATGGGCCCGCATTTCCTCGAATTGCTGAAGATCGGCCCCCTGGAAGGAATAGATCGACTGCTTGCGGTCGCCGACCACAAACAGCGTGCGCTCGCCCTTATGCGCGCCTTCGCCGGAGGTGAATTCCTCGGCGATCCGCTCGATCACCCGCCACTGTCGGGGGCTGGTGTCCTGCGCCTCGTCGACGAGGATGTGATCGATCCCGCCATCGAGGCGGAACAGCACCCATTGCGCCACCGATGGCTCATCCAAGAGCGCCGCAGCGCGGTCGATCAGATCGTCGAAATCGAGCCAGCCGCGCGCGGCTTTATAGGCGTCGAGCCGCGGCAGGAAGACCTGCGCAAAGCGGTGCAACGCATGGGCGCGCTTGGCCGCGACGAAAGCGAGGCGGCGGGGGCGCGCATCAGCAATCCGTTCCATGAGATCATTGAACGCGTCCATATACTCAGCGGCCGGACCTTCGCGGATATCCTTTGTAGGCACACTGCCAACTTTAGGACCACCTTCGTTCTTGCCTGATTTGTTGAGAAGTTTGCCTTCAAGCTCTTTCAGCGCACTCAGATCCAGATCATCAATCGAAGCGAAAACCCTTGAGAGCTTCTTATCGGTGTCCTTACCTCCCGCGAGGATTGGAACCAGATCCTGAACCATCCGAAAATCGCCTGTAGCGAAGACTTGGGAGAGCAGCGCCTCTTCGGTCATGTCCCGCGGCAGATCATAGGCTCCCAGCAGATCGGCGAAGCCGAGATCGCCCGCAAAACCGACCCTATTCCGGCTTATATCGGCTGCGAGGGCCGTCAGGTCCTCACCGGAATAGACGCCGAGCAACGCATCGAGCCGCTCGCAATCCGGGCCCGTCGCGATCTCCTCGAGGATATCCTCGCGCATCAATTCGCCGGCGCGGTCGTCCATCTCGGAAAAACCGGGCGAGACTTTCGCCTCGAGCGGGAAGCGGCGCAGCAACTCCGCACAGAAGGCGTGGATCGTCTGGATCTTCAGCCCGCCCGGCGTCTCGATCGCCTTGGCGAACAGCCGCCGCGCTTTCGCCAGATCCTCGGCAGAGAGCGCCTCATCGGCACCCAGCGCCCTTAGCTTCTCGCGCAGCTTCGCCTCGTCCATCATCGCCCAGCCGCCCAGCAGCCCAAGCAGTCGGTTCTGCATCTCCGCCGCGGCGGCCTTGGTGTAGGTCAGGCACAGGATGCGTTGAGGCTCTGTTCCCGCCAAAAGCATGCGCGCGACGCGGTCGGTCAGCACCTTGGTCTTGCCCGAGCCCGCATTCGCGGCGAGCCAGACCGAGCTGTCCGGTTGCGAGGCCTGATGCTGTCTGAGGCTGGCCGGATGGGTCATGACACGTCCTCCCCCTCGGCTTCATCGGTGACATCCCATTCCCCGAAGCGCGAGACCTGATCGTAATCCGTCCGGGCGCGCGCTTTTTGCGGAGCGCGGCGCGCGGTGAAGCCCTGCGTAGGCTCGAAATAGCGCGCGATCAGCTTGCGGAATTTCTCCCAACTCTCCTCGGGCGTCTCGCTGCGATCACCGGATTTACCCTTGATCTGCGTGGTGGCGCCGTCGCCGCCGAGCCGCACATAGGACATGCCCGCGACCTCGCGCGGCCCGATCGCCTCGAAGGCCCCGCGCCCGACCATCGCGGCCTCCAGAAGCATCTGCTTGTTGAAGGCCATCACCTCCCGCTCGGAAGGCGGCGTGCCGGTCTTGTAGTCGTAGATCCATGCGCGCCCGTCCTCGAGAATGTCGATCCGGTCGGGCTTCGCAGTCAGCGTGAAAAGCGGGTTTTCCAGTGAAACAGAGCCTTTTTTCTCCACCACCATGGGCGCACCCTGCGCGCGACGCTCGGCCTCGGCCCGGCAGAATGTCTCGGCGATCCCTCGGACCCGCGCGAGCCAGATGCGCTGCGCACTTGGCCACGGAATTTCCCGGAGCATTACCTCCTCGGCGATCTCCATCAGACGTGCCTGCGCCGCCTCGATGGTCGCGGTCTCGTCATAGGTCTTCACGAAGGTTTCGACGATCTGGTGCAGCACCTGCCCACGCAGCAAAGCGTCGGGTTCGGGGCGCAGCGGATCGAGGGCGCGCAGCTTCAGGATGCGCTTCGCGTAGATGTCATAGGGGTCGCGGATCAGGGTCTCGATCGCGGTGACCGGCAATTCGCGCGGGCGCACATCGACCGGCGGGCGCGGCGACGGGCGTATGGCGGGCTCAAGCGTGATCCGCGGCGTCTCGAGCGCATCCGCCAGATCGAGCCAGCGCTTGCCGCGCCCGCGCATCTCGGCCAACGCCTCGGTGCCACCCTGGTCGGGCAGGCCGTCGACGAGATTCAAAAGACGATTGAGCCAGCGCGACGGGATCGTCTGCGCCTCCGCGTCGCGTGCGCAACGCGACAGGATCACCTGCGGCCCGGCAACCGCCTGCTGGAAGTCATGCGCCGAGAGGCCGACCTGCCGTTCGGGCAGTAATAGACCCGATTCCAGCCGCATTTGACGGCTGAACCACGGGTCGGGCGCGGGCGCTTCGGGCCAGCTTCCCTCGTTCAACCCGCCACAGATCACCAGCTCGGCCCCCTGCGCGCGCGCTTCCAGCGTCCCCCAGATCGCGATCAATGGATGCGCGGCGAGTGTCTGGCGCACGAGCCCGCTCTGAAGGTGTCGATTGACCAGATCGGCGTAATCGAGCGCGCCAAGATGCCCGCCGAAGCCGGACTGGCTGCGCAGGTCCTCCATCAAGCGGCGCGCTTCACGGCCCGCCGCCTCGCGCCACAGCTCGCTGGTCTCGGTCGCGGCACTCGGTCCGGCGGCGACCCGTTCGGCGAGCCGGAAGTGCTGTTCCACGTGATCTGTCAGCGCGGCCGCGGGAGGTGCCGCGAAATCTTCGAGAATATCGCAGAGCCACTGCGCCCAAGATTCCCGTGAATCAGGGTCTTTTTCTGCCCATTTCGTGAGACTCTCGCGATCCGGGAACGCGGGCCCATAGCGGCGCAGGCGCAGCTCCAGCTCGCGCGTGTTGCGCAGATGCGGCCCACGTTCCGCGTCGCCGGTCGCGGTCAGCGGATGTTTCAGCAGCGCGATCAGATCGGCGATCCCGACCGGACGCGCCCGCATCGCCGCGATCTGCCGCAGGAACCGGCCCGGCGCAGTCTGCTGCAGCGGCTGCCCCGCACTGTCATCCGGCACGATCCCCCACCGGTCGAGCGCCGCCGCCACGCGGCGCGCCAGAAGGCGGTCGGGCGTGATCAGAGCCGAACTGACGCCCCGCTCGACCGCTTCGCGCAGCGCGAGCGCAATCGACAGCGCCTCATGGCGCGGATCGCGCGCTTCGATCAGCGACAGCCCGTGACAGGCCGGAACGAGCGGCCCCAGCCCAGCGCCTTCGCGCCGCCATTGATCGGTAACCGGCGCCGGCCGCAGTGCCAGCGAAAGGAGGCGGTTGCGGCCCGGGTCCGGCGCGGAGATCTCATCCCAATCGACGACGTCCTCCGCCGAGAGCCCGAGCTTATCGAGCAAGCTGCGATAGCGGAACTGCGGGTGGTCTTCGAGCGGAAATGGGCCGGAATAGAGACTATCCCAGGCCGCCTGCGTCATGTCGCGGTCGAAGCCGGGAAGAACGATCGACCCGTTTTCCAACCGCGCGACAGCCTGCATGAACAACGAGGTCGCCCCGTGCGAACCGGTCGAGCCCGCGACGATCACCGGATCGGCGGGCGGGTTTTCGCGCCAACGCTCGATCACCGCTTCCACGACCATCCGCTGGCGGCTCTCGCGGTCCAGCTCGGCGTCGTTGTCGAAATAACGCGCGATAATGCGGATGAAGCGCAGGCTCTCCTGCCAGTGGCGGGCGTGGGTCTCGGTCAGCTCGAGCTGGTCGAGATCGTCGATATGGACGCCCTCGCTCTGCATCTCGGCGAGGAGGGAATACAGGCTCTCGGCCAGCGCGAATTGGCTCGCGCCCGCCTCGAATTCGGGCATGGCGCGGGTGAGTTGCTCCACGAACTGGGCCAATTCGAGCTTGCGGCGCAGCGGGGGCACGGGCAGAGGCAGACCCGCGAGCGGATCGGCCCCGAGATCGCTCACCAGCAGGAGCCGCGGCAGATAGAGCGCGCCGCTTTCGAGAAAGACCTCCCGCACGCGGCGACGCATCCGCCCGGAGTTCAGATAGAGGGTGACCCGGGCCAGCGCCTCGGGCGGCTGATCGGCAAAGCGCGCGCGCAGGCCAGCAACCAGGGCGCGGGGAAAATCGACGCCCGGCGGGAGGGCGTAGACGGAGGCGGCGCCATCACTCATCGAGCATCGCCTCGGCCAGCGAAATAGACTCGGGTCGTCCGACATCGCACCACCCCCCGTCATGCACGAGGCCGAAGACACGCCCCGCCGCGATCATCTCATCCCATAGGATGTTCAGCGAGAAGCTCCGCTCAGAAATAGACCCTATTCCAGCGGGATTTAGCATTTGCGCACCGGTATAGACATAGCCCGGCCCGCGCGTCAGGCGGCCGGTCTCGTCCATCGTGAAATCGCCCGCGCCCGCATGTCCGCGTGCATTTTCGGGCCGCACCAGCATCAGAAGCGCCGACATTTCGTTGGGCCGCCACGCCGCGCGCAGCCGGGCCACGGGGTTCTCGCCGCGCCAGACGGCATCGGTGTTGAGCGTCATCACCGGCCCCTCGCCCAGCAGCGGCAGCGCCTTGCGCAGCCCGCCGCCGGTTTCCAGAATTTCGTCGCGCTCATCCGAGATCGCGACGTCCTGCCCGGCGAGATGCGCGACCACCTGATCGGCGAGGTAATGCACATTGGCCACGAGCCGCCGCGCCCCGCCCGCCCGCGCAAGGTCGAGCGCGTGATCGATCAGAGGACGCCCCGCGACCTCGATCATCGGTTTGGGCCGGGTTTGCGTCAGCGCGCCCATGCGCGTGCCGAAACCGGCGGCGAAGAGCATCAAGGCGTCGGGCTGGTCGGGCATTTTCGTCTCAAATCAGCAATCAAATTCGGGTCGGGCGCAGGATAGGCGCCGTGGAACAGTTCTGCCAGATCGGCAAGAGCCGGATCGGCGAGGTTACGCGAGATATAGGCGTAAACGCGGGGCATATACTCAAGATATTGCGGCTTTCCGTCACGAATAGTCAATCGCGCGAAGATCCCGAGGATCCGCAGCGCGCGTTGCAAGCCAAGCAGGCCGTAGGCGAGGCGGAACGCGGTCGGATCGGTCTTGGTCAGCGCGCAGTAATGGGCAATCTCAGCCTGCTCGACCTGCGGGCTCACATCGCGGCGCGCGTCCTGCAGCGCGGAGACCAGATCATAGGCGGGATGGGCGCGCAGCGCGTCCTGATAGTCGAGAAGCCCGAGGCGGCGCAGGCTCGGGCGATCCAGCAGAATGATGTTCTCCGCATGGAAATCGCGCAGGCAGAGGACCGGCTTCCACGCGGGAAGAGTGTCGAATTTCTCGGCAATCGCCTGTTGGAGCGCATCTGCGGCGGCACGATCCGTGCAGGGGTAGAACTCGGGCACCAAATCCAGCAGGTCGGCGAGCGCGGGGCCATCCAGCAGCGGCAGATCCTCCGGCGGCGCATGGCGGGGCAGATCGGCGAGGAATTCGGTGATCAGAGCATAAAGCGCAGGCTCGTCCTCGGGCGTCGCGTCGAGGTGACGGGCCGCGAGCGCATCGCCGAAATCTTCGAGCAGCAACAGGCCAGATGTATCGTCGCGCGCGAGCACGTTCGGCGTGGAAAAACCGGCCTCGGCGAGCCAATCGCCAATGCGGGTGAAGCGGGCGATCTCGGCCCCGTCCGGCGCTTTCATCAACACGGCACGATCTGCGCCGCGGGTCAGGCGTTCGTAGCTGCGGGCGGAGGCATCTCCGGCGAGCGGGCGGCGGCTGGCGTCCTGCCACCCGGCGGCGGTGAGGAAGCTTCGAATCTCGACTTCGTCAGCCATTCCACGCCCCCAAAACCTGCTGCGAAAGAGGCGTATTCGTCTCGAAACAAACCCTTCGCGATGCGCCTTCTTCGGTTTGCTCAAAGCGCAGCCGAAGCGCCCCTTTCGGCGCGGCCGAGCCGAGCCGGTCGGGCCATTCGATCAGGCAGATCGCGCTGTCGAAGGCGGCATCCAGCCCGAGTTCGAGAACCTCGTCGGGGTCGGTGAGCCGATAGAGGTCGGCATGCCAGATTTCGCAATCGGCCTCGTAGGTCTGGACCAGCGTGAAGGTCGGCGAGGGCACATGCTCGGCCACGCCGAGCCGCGTCTGGATCAGGGCGCGCGCGAAATGGGTCTTTCCGGCGCCGATCTGACCATCGAGCAGCAGCACATCGCCCGGCCCGGCGAATTCGGCAAAGAGCGCGCCAAGCCGCTCCGTCGCCTCGGGATCGGGGAGATCGAGGCAGGGCATTTCGCTGGAAACGGGGGCGTGCGTCGGCGCGGGCATGGCTCGGTTCTAGCGCGCCGATCGCCCCTTTGCCAAGCGGCTAGCCTTGCTGCGCGACGGTGGTGCCCGTCTGACGTGGCGGCGGCTTGCCGGAAGCTGCGTCGACACGGAAACGCAGGAGAAACGCCCCGCCCGAAAGCGTCTCGAGCTGGCAGGTCACATGCCGCCCGTCGAGCAGGGTGATCTCTTCGGTCAGGTTCTCGCGCGCGCCGATTTCCCGGGCGAGATTTTGCAGCCACGACCAGAAGGCGCTGGGTTCGGCGCGCGCCTGCCATTGCTTCACCGCGTCGAGCAGGGTCACCCGGCCCAGCGTCGCCTCCGGCTCGACCCCCCAGAGCGCGCCATAGGCGGCATTCGCCATCGCCAATTCGCCCGAGGGGCGGAACACCGCGATTGCGTCGCCCACCCGGTCGAACACCTCCTGAGACATCTCGATTTCACCACGAAATTGCCGGGTTAGAGACGTTTCCGACGAAATATCCTCGAACAGGAACGCCACCGCGCCATCGGGATGCGGACGTCCGGTGACGCGATAGGTCTGCCCGCCGGGCAGGCTCCAGGTCTCGGCGTGGAACCCGGAGGCGGCGGCCTGCTCCAGCTCGGTCATTTCCTGCCGCCAGCTTCGGTAATCCTTCGGCTCGGGCATCATCTTGGTTTCGCGCAGCCTGTCGAGAAAGGCGTAGAGCGTCGGGCGCGTGGCGAGGAATTCCGGCCCGAGCTGCAGAAGGTCGCTCAGGGCGGGATTGAACAGGCGCAGCTGCCTGTCCCGGTCGAAAATCGCGAGCCCGATCGGCAGGTCGGCGAAGGTCTTGGTCAGGGTCTGGACAAAATCGCGCAACGCCTTCTCGGCCCGCACGGCGGCGTCGGCGGGGAGGGCGAAATGCAGCGTGCCGCGTTCGAGAATGACGGAGTGACAGTCGAACCATGTCGCGGCCTCGGTGTCGCTCCGCGCGGCGGAGCCAATCTCCAGACGATGCGGCCCGCCCCCGTCGAATGCGTCGGGCGGCAGCGTGAACAGGCTCGGCAGCGGCCATCCAAACCCTTCTTCCCCCGCATCGAAAGCCCCTGCGCGCACGAGATAGGCTCTGTTTGCCCAACTCAGCTCACCGCCTTTCTCGGTCCGCCAGATCAGAACCGGCGAGCGGTCGAGCGTCGTGCGCATCATCTCCAATTCGTCTTCCATCGCGCGGAAAGAGAGACTGTCGACGCGCTGGCCCTGCCCCTCCCCTTCGGGATCGACGAGGGTGATCCGCGCCAGACCGTTGAAATTCTCGACGGTGAGGCGGAGCCGGGGCTTGTCGGTAGCGCTCGCAACCTCGGTCATCTCAAGCCGCCCAAGATCGGCGAGCTGGCCGATGCGGGACTGAAATTCGGGAAAGCGCGGCGCGGCGAACGCGGTGAAGCGCGTCCAATCGCTCGCCCCGATGGGCATCGATTCCAGCAAGCGCCGCGCGGGAGGCGTTGCATCCACAAGCGCCTCGTCGTCGAACAGAAAGGCCACCTCCTCGATGTCCTCTCGCGCAGCGGGGGGCAGCCTGCGCTTGGGCGCGCGGCCCACGGCGAGCCAAGTCAGCAGCAACGCGACCAAGGCCGCGCCCACCGAAGTAAGCGCAATCATCGCCGCCTCAAGCCATGCAGTCTCCATGTCTTTCGGCCTCTCAAACCTGTCCCCAGGCCGAGGGTGCGAAAGATTCGTTAACTCAGCGTTAACTTCGCTCGGGGAGCGGCAAGAGAGGTGAAGGCGATCAGACCGCGATCGGCTGATTCAAACCAAGCCCCGCATCGTCCCGCGCCAGAAGGCGCGACGCAGGCCAGACGACTTCCACAACCGCACCGGAGCGCGCAGGCGTCGCGGCGCCGGGCGCGAAGGGCGCGTCGCCATTTGAGAAGGTGAGCCGCCCGCCCGTCCGCTCGATCAGGGTCTTCGCGATGAAAACGCCAAGCCCCATCCCCTCATAGCCCTTGCGCTCCGCCGCATTCGCACGCGGTTGCAGGAAGGGATCGCCGATCCGGTTGAGCACGCTCGTCGGATAGCCTTTGCCGTCATCGCTGATCCGCACAGTGATCTCTTCATCGTCCCATTCCGCTTCGACCCAAACCGTGGATTGCGCGAAATCGACGGCGTTCTGGATGAAATTGCGCAGGGCGTGGATCAGTTCGGGATAGCGGTAGATCGTCGGCTGACGCTCCAACCCCTCGACGATGGGATGGGCATCGAAGTGAATTTCGATCCCACGCTCCATATGCGGGTCCGCCGCTTCGCGCAGAACGGCGACGATGGGCGCGTTCCGCATATGCAGATCGTCTTTCCCGACCCGGCCCATCGAATGGAGAATGTCGCGGCACCGATTGGCCTGCTCGCGGATCAAGAGCGCATCGTCGCGCAGATCGGGGCTGTCTTCGAGCTCGTCGGCCAGCTCCGAGCTCACCAGTTTGATCGTCGCCAGAGGCGTGCCCAACTCATGCGCCGCCGCCGCGACGACGCCGCCCAGATCGGTAAGCTTCTGCTCGCGCGTCAGCGCCAGCTGAGTCGCGCGCAACGCATCGCCCATCGAGCGCACTTCGCTCGCGACCTTATGTGCATAGGCGCCGAGGAAAGCGACGCCGATGATGATCGACAGCCAGTAGCCGAATTCGAACACGTCGGGCACGGCGATCACCTCGCCGGTCTTGCTGACCAGTGGCAGATAGACCACCGCGACGATCGAGATCATCACCATCGTCGAAAGCCCCAGCAGGATCGTCGCAGACCGCTCCAGCGCGGTGGCAGCTATCGTGACCGGCACGAGAATGAGCAGCGCGAAGGGGTTGTTCATCCCACCCGTGATCGACAGCAGCAGCGCGAGCTGCGCCATGTCGAACATCAGCGTCGCCGCCGCCTCGGGCTGGGTCAGGCGCTTGGTGTCGGGAAAGAGAAAGATCGCCACGAGATTGGCCGCAATCGCCGCCGCGACCGTGGCAAGGCACAGCGCCAGATCCAGCGCGATATCATAGACGAAATAGGCGACGAAGATCGCGCCGAGCTGACCGACAATCGCGGTCCAGCGCAGGAAGATCAGCGTCCGGAGGCGCACCCAGTCGTGGTGAATCTCGGCCGGGCCGGGTTGGGCCTCGAGGCGTTGAGCCATGTCGTCTCCCGCGTCCAAAGCGCACATCGCCGGAATTGGCGGCATGAAAGCATTGATAATCGGCGCCCGCCGCGCGATCAATGCAGCCGTGAGAGGAGTGACAATATGAACCGTATTGCGAAAATTTCCGCTGCCGCCGCGACCGCGATCGTGGTCATCGGCCTGGGCGTCACCTGGTTCGCCGCGACCCGCAGCAATGACAATGATATTTTCGCGCAGTGCCGGCAAAGCGTCGTCGCAGGCGGCGCGGGCGAAATCGGCGGTCCATTCACTCTGACCGATGAGAACGGCAAGGAAGTGACGAATACGGATGTCATCACCGAGCCGAGCATTCTCTATTTCGGCTATACCTATTGCCCGGATGTCTGCCCGCTCGACAGCGCGCGTAATGCCGAAGCCGTAAGCCTTCTCGAAAAGCGCGGCTATTCGGTGACGCCGGTCTTCATTTCGGTCGATTCCGCACGCGACACCCCCGAGCTGCTGAAGGAATTCACCGATCTCATGCATCCGAAAATGATCGGGCTGACCGGCACGCCGGAGCAGATCAAGAAGGTCTCGCAGGAATACCGCACCTATTTCAAAGTGCAGGATCCGGGCGACCCCTACACCCTGATCGATCACTCGACCCAAAGCTATCTGGTCTTCCCGGACACAGGCTTCGCGGAATACTACAACCGCGACACCACGCCCGAGCAGATGGCCGACAGCGTCTTCTGTTTTGTCGATGCGTGGAAAAAGGCCAATCCCGACCGCGCAGCCGGAAATTGACCGAGCAGGCGCAACAGCTTAAAACAAATCCAAGCGTCAAACTCGGCGAGAGGGAGTTACGATAATGGCTGAAGACATCAGCGCCGATATCGGGTCGGACAAATCGCTTCTGATCGTCGATGATGATCTGCCGTTTCTCACGCGGCTGGCCCGCGCGATGGAGAAACGCGGCTTCGAGACCCAGACCGCCGAAACCGTCGCCGCAGGGCGCGCCATCGTGCAATCGAACCCGCCCGCCTATGCGGTGATCGACCTGCGGCTCGAGGATGGCAACGGGCTCGACGTGGTCGAGGCGCTGCGCGAAAAGCGCGCCGATGCGCGGATCGTGGTGCTGACCGGATATGGAGCCATCGCGACCGCAGTGGCTGCCGTAAAAATGGGCGCGACCGATTATATCGCGAAACCCGCCGATGCCACCGACGTCACAAATGCGCTATTGGCGAAAGGCGAGGTCGCCCCGCCGCCGCCGGAAAATCCGATGAGCGCGGATCGCGTGCGCTGGGAACATATTCAACGGGTGTACGAACTTTGCGACCGAAATGTTTCGGAAACCGCGCGCCGCCTGAATATGCATCGCCGGACCCTTCAGCGGATTTTGGCTAAGAGAAGCCCTCGCTGACGTTTTGGTTAGGTTGTTAAATATTTAAGGTTTCTATTTAATGCTCCGGATATCCAATTCGGAGCTTTAAAATGAATCTAGATGATATGTCCCTCGACGAGCTGAAAGCTCTTCGTAAGCAAGTCGACAAGGCGATCTCCGGCTACGAGGATCGCAAGAAGAAAGAAGCGATCGATCAGCTTGAGCGCGCGGCCCGTGATATGGGCTATTCGCTGGCGGAACTGACCGGATCGGGTTCGGCCAAGCCGCGCCGCACCGTGCCGCCGAAATATGCCAATCCGGACGATGCCAGCGAAACCTGGACCGGTCGTGGCCGTAAGCCGCGTTGGGTGCAAGCCGCGCTTGATAATGGCAAATCTCTCGACGATCTGAAGATCTGAGAAACAAATAAGTATTTTTGAATACGAGTGCCTGCCGAAATGGCAGGCGCTCGTATTACAGCTCTGACAAAAGCGCTTCGTGGCGTGCGGTATAATCCGTGCGCACTTCCGAGGGCGGCCGCAGATGGATTTTAAAGGTTTCGGCATATTCGGGCGCGAGCTTTCCGAAAACCTTGTCCGCCTCAACCTTGGAAAACCCGGCAATCTGTTCCGCTTCCAACCGCGCCGAGACGATATCCGCCTTTTTGATCGCACGCTTGATTCGCACCGGAAGCGCAGCGGGTAGACCAAAGCGTATATGCACCGCCGCGATCAGCCGATCATCGAGCGTGCCATAGCCTTCGCCAATCGCCGCCTTCACCGGGCTGATCATATCGCCCAGCACATATTCCGGCGCGTCATGCAAAAGCGCCGCCAATTTCCATTTCGCGGCGATTTTCGGATTCTGATGGCAGAAAATCTGCTCTACCAGCAGCGAATGCTCGGCCACGGAATAGGGCCAGTCACCGAAAGTCTGTCCGTTCCAGCGCGCCACGAAAGCCAGACCATGCGCGATATCCTCGATCTCGATATCGACGGGCGTCGGGTCCAGCAGGTCGAGCCTGCGCCCCGACAGCATCCTTTGCCAAGCGCGTTTCATGTGATCACCGTATAGTCGTCGGGAAAGTGCGCGAGATAGCGCGCCATTTTGTTTCGATTGATGAGATGCCGGACCAGCATTTTCGTCATCAGCTTGCTGCCCGGTCCGGGACCGTCGGGAATATCGAAGCGCCGTTCCGGGAAATGCGCGGCGCAGAAATGGCGCAAACCCCGCCCAAAGCGCGGCGGCAAAGTTTCCGGTCGCGCTTTCCACGGTTTCGACGGACCGATGAAATGCACGATATGCGCGCTGACCATCGCCTCATGCAGTCGCGAGGCCGGGGTATATTGCCAGTTCCACATCGGGCTGAGCTCCGCCCAGTTGCGGTACAGAACGCAATTGAGAAGCGTCTGATCGTTCCGGCGCAGGCGGGCACCGTTCTTTTCTCCAAAGCTCAGCGCCGCCTCGAGAATGCCTTGGGCATTCCAGTTTGCCACATCGATCAGCAGCACGCCGGAATTGAAATAAGCGGCGTTGGCGAGATCGAAATCCTTGAAATCTTCCGGCTTCCGCGACGGCGTCCGCCATTGCGGATTATCCCGCACCGCCGCGACCGGCTTTTCCCCGAGGTCGACCGTCAGCAGCCGCGAGAGATCGCCGCTCTCCACATGAATATCGGCATCCAGATAGAGAATGTGGTCATAATCATCCGCGAAAATCTTGGGCAGCATGAGGCGCATATACATGGCCGAACTGCGTCCCCGATCGGTCGAGAACCCCGAAAATATCAGGTCGGGATCGAAACTGCACAGCCGCAGATTCAACCCGTCGAGCGACGCCGGAAGCGTCACCGGCTCGGCGCTGACGATGCAGATGTCGAAATCCCGATCCGGGTGAAGCTGCGCGATCTGTCCCGCCGCATGCGCGGCATAAGGCAGGTAAGCGTCATCGCAGCAAAACGCGATCGCAGAGCGGTGCTGCGCAGGTTTCGAACAGGCCAGATTGATCTCCATTCGCCCCTCTCATGCAGCGCGTATCTGTGACTAGCCAAAGCCATTGCAGCTGTAAACGCCACAGATTGAGGAACATTTTCGCGCGCCGTGTGTTCTTGGGTTGACACGGAGAGAAAAAGGGGACGCCAAAATGCAGACCTCGAAAACTACGTTCTTTGCCGCCGGGATCGCGATTATCTCGATCCCCGCTACCATTGCCCTCGCCGCCGTACGCAGCGACGAGGCTGTGACGCCCGCCCCGCAAGCTGAATCGGCGCGGCAGGTCATGCTGGATGGCTATGAGGGCGACGGTCGCCCAATGGAAGATATTCCGTCCGAAATTCCTTATGGCGATCTGTCGGCCTTCGACAACGTCACTGCGATCGGCGAGGCGCAAAGCCCCGATCAGCCCTATTGCGACAACCGCGCGAAGCTCGTGGACTCGCTCAATCACGACTTCGCGGAAAAGCCCGCGATGACGAAACAGCTTGGCGATCACCGTAAGGTCGAGCTTTACGCTTCGAGCATCATGGGCACCTGGACTGCGGTCTATACCCGTGCCGACAACGTCTCCTGCATCGTGTCCTCGGGCACGGACTGGAAGCGTGGCAACAACCCGGTGGCGCTCCTGCATCGCGAAGGGATTCTTCCCGCAACCTGATCGTGATCGGCCTTCATTGCCGCTTTACGGTCCCAGTGCTACATAGCTTCCAAATTCAGATTGGGAGCCGCACATGGCCGATTACGTCATCAAGGATATCGCTCTGGCCGACTACGGCCGGAAGGAGCTCGACATCGCCGAAACCGAAATGCCGGGCCTGATGGCCTGCCGCGCGGAATTCGGGGAAAGCAAACCGCTCAAAGGCGCACGCATCGCGGGGTCGCTGCACATGACCGTGCAGACCGCGGTGCTGATCGAAACGCTCAAGGTGCTTGGCGCCGATGTGCGTTGGGCCTCGTGCAACATCTTCTCGACGCAGGATCACGCGGCCGCGGCGATCGCCGCTGGCGGCACGCCCGTTTTCGCGATCAAGGGCGAGACGCTCGCGGAATACTGGTCCTATACCGACCAGATCTTCCAGTTCGAGGAAGGCACCTGCAACATGATCCTCGACGATGGCGGGGATGCGACGCTCTACATCCTGCTCGGCGCGCGCGTCGAGAATGGCGAGCCCGACCTGATCGAAGTGCCCACCTCGGAAGAGGAAGAGGCGCTGTTCGCCCAGATCAAGAAGCGGCTCGCGGCGAGCCCCGGCTGGTTCACCAAGCAGCGCGACGCGATCAAGGGCGTCTCGGAAGAGACCACGACCGGCGTGCACCGTCTTTACGATCTGCACAAGAAGGGCCTGCTGCCCTTCCCCGCGATCAACGTGAACGACTCCGTCACCAAGTCGAAATTCGACAACAAATACGGCTGTAAAGAGAGCCTCGTCGACGGCATCCGCCGCGCCACCGACACGATGATGGCCGGCAAGGTCGCCGTCGTCTGCGGCTATGGCGATGTGGGCAAAGGCTCCGCCGCGTCGCTGCGCGGCGCGGGCGCTCGCGTGAAGGTCACCGAGGTCGATCCGATCTGCGCGCTGCAAGCGGCGATGGACGGGTTTGAGGTCGTCGTGCTGGAAGACGTCGTCGACAGCGCCGACATCTTCATCACAACCACCGGCAACAAGGACGTCATCCGGATCGAGCATATGCGCGAGATGAAGGACATGGCGATCGTCGGCAATATCGGCCATTTCGACAATGAAATTCAGGTCGCGAACCTGAAGAACCACAAGTGGACCAACATCAAGGACCAGGTGGACATGATCGAGATGCCCTCGGGCTCGCGCATCATCCTGCTGTCGGAAGGCCGCCTGCTGAACCTCGGCAATGCGACCGGCCACCCGAGCTTCGTGATGTCGGCGAGCTTCACCAACCAGGTTCTGGCGCAGATCGAGCTGTGGACCAAGGGCGAGGACTATGCGCCGGGCGTCTACATCCTGCCCAAGCATCTCGACGAAAAGGTCGCCCGCCTGCATCTGGAGCGGATCGGCGTGAAACTGACCCAGCTCAAGCCCGATCAGGCCGACTATATCGGCGTCACGGTGGAAGGCCCCTTCAAGCCCGAGCATTACCGCTACTGACCCGATCGCATCGCGATTTCAAAGGCCGCGCCGCAGGGTGCGGCCTTTTTACGTGCAACGCAGGCGATGATCGGTTTTCCTCGTGATAGGAGGAGAGCGATGACACCCGAAGACCTTGCCGCGCGGTTCAAACCGCAATTGGAGGCGGAGCTGACCGAACTGCGCAGCGCATCGCAGGACACCGCGCAGACCCGCAAACCCGTCGAGCTTGACCAGCAAAGCGTCGGGCGGCTGTCGCGCATGGATGCGCTGCAGAACCAGGCGATGGCCAATGCGGTGGATGGACGCCGTCAGCACCGGATCACCGCGATCGAGGCCGCGCTCCAGCGCATCGCGGAAGACGAATTCGGCTATTGCGACAGCTGCGGCGAGCCGATCCCCGAGAAGCGTCTCGAACTCGACCCGACCTTCACGCAATGCGTCTCCTGTCGCAGCGGAGGCTGAGGCGCGCGCGTCCCGGGATTTACGCTTTGTAATTTCACTATCTCGGCTTACCCTGCGCCTGCCTTCATTTCTGGGCAGAGCAACCTGATAGGTGGGACACATGGGTAAAAGAGACGAGCTGATTGAGAAATACGCCGAGGATCTGAAATCCAAATGCGGCATGACCCCGGACATGGATCTTCTGACCAAGGTAACGATCGGCTGCGGGCCCTCGATCTACAATGCGGATTCTTCGACCGTCGCGGCGACGGACAAGGCAGAGCTTGAGACCGTAAAGGACAACTTCCTCGTCAAAAAGCTTGGCCTCTCGGACAGCCCGGCGCTGATGGATGCGATCGACAGCGTGATCGAGACCTATGGCCGGTCCGAGCGCAACAAGTATCGCGCCGTGATTTATTACATGCTCACCAAGCATTTCGGCAAAGAAAGCGTCTACGCCTGATCGCGAGCACCTCGCGCAGTTTATGACGACCCACGGCCCGGCCTGTCCGGGCCGTTCGCTTTAGCGGATCAGCGCCTTGATCCCGGCGACATGCGAAGCCCGCGCGCCCAGCGCATCGGCGGTCAGCGTCTCGATCGTCTCGTCCAGCGCCTCGCGCGGCACGATCCGGTCGATCAGCCCCCAGCTCAGCGCCTCTTCGGCCTCGATCTTCTGCCCCGCCATCAGGATCATCTTCGCCCGCGCAGGCCCCACCAGCGCGACCATGCGCACCGGGTCCGAGGGCTGTGGCAGGAAACCGAGCTTCATCACCGGATAGAAGAACTTCGCGCCCGGCACGGCGATCCGCAGATCGCAGGCCAGCGCCATGCCCATCGCGCCCCCGGCCAGCGTGCCGTTGAGCGCCGCGATCGTAAGGCAGGGCAGCGAAGCGATCGCGCCCGAAAGCCGCTCCCAGACCGGATCCGTCGCGAGCGTGCCGGATTTCGCCTCGTCCAGATCGGCCCCGGCGGAGAAGACCTTGCCATTCCCGCTGAGCACGAAAGCCCGCGCCTCTTCCCGTCCCGCGCGCTCGGCCAGATCGGCGATCTCTCCCAGCATCGCGCCGGTCAGCGAATTGGCTTTTTCAGGCCGGTCTATGGTCACGCGCCACAGCCCGTTCTCGATCTCGTGGCGGATCATTCCCAGCCTCCTCACAACTCCCGTGAAACCCGTCTAGCAGCCCCGGGAAGGCTTGACCATCGGCCTGACCCAAAGGAGGATGGCGCGACTTGGTTCTCAGTGGAAAGGTACCCCTCTTATGGCATGGCTCAAAACCGTCGGTTCCGGCGCCGTTGTGGTTTCGCTGCTGTCCACCACGGCCTCTTTTGCGGATGTGACCGCGGAGCAGGTCTGGCAGGCGTGGCAATCCGAATACCAGACCTACGGCTATGAGGTGATGGTCGGGAGCCAGAACCGCGAGGGCGACACGCTCACCGTCTCCGACGTGAAGATGGTGCGCAATGTCGACAACATGAGCCTCACGCTCGACGTGCCCGAACTAAAACTGCGCGATCTTGGCGACGGCACGGTGGAGACCGTCTTCCCCGAAACCATGACCGGCGACATGACCGGCAAGCCGGGCACCGACACCTCGGACATCGCCATGAAGATGACGATGACCCAGACGGACAGCAAAGTCATCGTCTCCGGCTCGCCGGGCGACCTGACCTACGATATCGACGCGCCGAAGATGACGATGGATCTCGACCAGACCGTCACCGCCGAGGGGCAGGACGTGCCGGTCAAAATGTACTTCTCGCTGGAGAACACCAAGGGCAATTACCACGTCGTCGATGGCGACATGCATTCGGTCGATTCCAAGATGTCCATCGGAACGCTCGACCTGACCGCATCGGGTGCCGATCCCGAGGGCAGCGGCACGTTCAACATGAACGGCCAGATGAACGACCTCGCCTATGAGGGAAGTTTCGCGATGCCCAAGGGCATCGACTCCGAGAAGCTCGACGAGGCGCTCAACGCCGGGGCGAACCTCGATCTGGGCATGACCTATGCCAGCTCGAACTGGACGGTGAGTGCCGACGGTCCCGACGGCAAGGTCGATCAGAAGTCTACCGATCAGGGCGGCAAGCTCGATATCGCGATGTCGAAGGACGGCCTGTCCTTCGGTGGCCAGAGCAATTCCAGCCATATCGAGATGACGACGCCCGAGCTGCCCTTCCCGATCACCGCGGATATCCAGTCGGCGGACATGAATTTCGCGATGCCGGTCGCGAAAGCCGACGAGGCGCAGGACTACAAGGCAAAGCTTGGCTTCAACGGCGTCACGGTCTCCGACAATATCTGGGCCATGTTTGATCCGAACGGCGATCTTCCGCATGACCCGGCAACGCTGCAGGTCGATCTCTCGGGCAAGATGAAGCTCTCCGAGGACCTGTTCAGCCCGGCCGCCGCTGCGATGGACTCGCCGCCGATGCAGGTCGACACGGTCGACATCAACAACATCAAGCTGTCGATGGTCGGCGCCGATCTGAATGGCAAGGGCGCGCTCGAGCTGAAAAATGGCGGGCCGATGCCGATGCCCACCGGCAAGATCGACCTGACGCTGACCGGCGCGAATGCGCTGATGGACAAGCTGGTCGCGATGGGTCTCGTGCCGCAGGATCAGATCATGTTCGGGCGGATGATGCTCGGCCTCTACGCCAAGCCCACGGGCGACGATGCCTACGAGTCGCAGGTCGAGTTCCAGGATGGCGGGGAAATCCTCGTCAACGGCCAACGCGTCCAGTAAAGACTGAAACCCACGGCGAGAAGCCGTCCGGGTCTCCGGGCGGCTTTCGTTTTTCTCACGAGGTGTAAATTGACCAAGCCCTCCCTCTCCGATCTGACCCAGTCGCTGCTCGAGGCTGCGAAGCGCGCAGGTGCGTCTGCCGCCGATGCCATTGCGGTCGATGGGCGCTCGGTTGCGATCGATGTCCGCGAAGGCCGTCTCGAACAGGCCGAGCGATCGGAGGGCGTCGAGATCGGGCTGCGTGTCCTTCTCGGCGGCAAACAGGCCTGTGTGTCCGCCTCCGATATTTCCACCCGCACCTTCGAGGAAATGGCGCAGCGCGCGATCGCGATGGCCCGCGAAGCGCCGGAAGATCCGTTCATCGGGCTCGCCGATCCGTCGCAACTGACCGACCGCCGAGATGCGGACGGCATGGAATTGGCCGATCCGAGCGCCGAGCCCTCCGCCGAGGCGCTGCAAAGTGACGCGCTAGAGGCCGAGGCCGCAGCGCTTGGCGTCGACGGCGTCACCCAGGTGCAATCCGCCTCCGCCGCCTATTCCTATCGGCGCGTCCATGTCGCGGCCTCCAACGGTTTCGCGGGCGGCTATGATCGCAGCTCGCGCGTCGTCTCAGCCGTCGCGATTTCCGGCGAGGGGCTGGGGATGGAGCGGGACTGGGCCGCCGAGAGCCGCATCTTCCAGTCCGATCTGCCGAGCGCGCAAGAAATCGGGCGTCTGGCGGGCGAACGCGCCGCGGCCCGCGCCAATCCGCGCCGCCCGAAAACCGGTGCCTATCCGGTGCTGATCGACGAACGCGTCTCGGGCAGCCTGATCGGGCATCTTCTGTCGGCGGTGAACGGGCAGGCGATCTGCCGCGGCGCCTCGTGGCTGCGCGACGCGTTGGACGAGCAAGTTCTGCCCGAAGGCCTCTCGCTGATCGAGGAGCCGCATCGCAAGCGCGTCTCCGGCTCGCGCCCCTTCGACGCCGAGGGTCTGGCCACCGCGCGCCGCGCCATCGTCGAGAACGGTGTGCTCAAAAGCTGGACGCTCGACCTCGCCTGCGCGCGGAAACTAGGGCTGCAATCGACCGCGAATGCCAGCCGCGGCACCTCTTCGCCGCCCTCGCCCGGCATCGGCAACGTCACCCTGACGCAGGGCGACAAGACGCGCGAGGAGCTGATGGCCGAGATGGGCACCGGGCTTCTCGTGACCTCTTTCATCGGGGCCACGATCAACCCCAACACGGGCGATTATTCGCGCGGGGCCTCGGGTTATTGGGTCGAAAACGGCGAGCCGGTCTATCCGGTCAATGAATGCACCATCGCGGGCAACCTGCGCGATATGCTCCGCAGCATCCGGCCCGCGAATGACGCGCGGATGCATCTGAGCCATATCGTGCCCTCGCTTCTCCTCGAAGGAATGACGCTTGCCGGAGACTGATCTTCCCCTTCTGATCGAGACCGCGAAAGAGGCCGGTGCGCTTGCCCTGAAATACTGGAAAAAGGCACCCGAAGCCTGGGACAAAGGCGACGGGGCCGGTCCGGTCTCGGAGGCCGATCTGGCGGTGAACGCGCTGCTGGAAGAGCGCCTGCGCGGCGCCCGGCCCGATTACGGCTGGCTGTCGGAGGAAAGCACCGACGATCCGGCGCGTCTCGAGGCGCGCTCGACCTTCATTGTCGATCCGATCGACGGCACGCGCGCCTTTCTCGCCCATGATGGCGGCTTCGCCCATGCGCTCGCCGTGGTGCGCGATGGCGCGGTCGTTGCGGGCGTGGTGCATCTGCCGGTTCACGATCTCACCTATTCCGCAACGATCGACGGTCCGGCCTGCCTGAACGGGGAGCCGCTGCGGCCCGGCACGCAAGAAGCGCTGACGGGCGCGACGGTCCTGACGTCGAAACTCTCCGACAATCCGAGCTTCTGGCGGCACGCCCAGCCGGATTACCAACGCCATTTCCGCTCGTCGCTGGCGTGGCGGCTGTGTCTGGTGGCAGAAGGGCGGTTCGATGCGACGATTTCGCTGCGTCCGGCATGGGAATGGGACATCGCCGCGGCGAGCCTGATCGCGCAACGCGCCGGGCTGCTCGCGACGGATCGCAACGGTCGCGCGCTGCGGTTCAACCGGTCGCCGCCGCAATCGAGCGGACTGGTCGTCGCCAACCCGACCCTGCATGAGAAATTCATCGAAAATCTGGCGTTTTGGCCGGATTAGGGTCTACCAGCGCAGCACGCGCTTCCCGAGCAGAGCACCCACGAGCATCACGACGACGATCCCGATACCGTACCAAGTGACGTAGAACAGCGGGCTGTCCTCGGTGCAGTGCAGGGCGTAGATCGCGGTGCCCATACCCCCGGCGGCAAGCCCCGCCAGCGCACCGGCCTGAGCCGGCCGCGTCACCGCCCCTTTGCGCAAGCTGATGAGAAGCGCACCCAGCGCCGGGAGGGACAGCATCGGCACGGAGATCAGACAGGGCAGGATCGTTTCGCCCTCGAAATCCGCCATGCGCTGGCCGTCGGGCGTGGTCACGAAGGCATAGGCCAAAAGCGCTGCCCCGATCGCCGGGAAGATCCAGAGCCACCCGGTCGAAACCTTCGCCGTGGGCCGCCCCAGGCGCACCGCCATCGGGGTCACGAGCACGGCCAAGACCAGCGGCAGGTAGAATTTCGGGGCGATTTCCGGCGTCAAAAGGGTCTGTTGCAGCGGAAAACGCAGGCCATAGACCGAAATCACGAACAGCGCCGACAGCAGAAGCGCCGGCACAAGCCAGCGGCCAAGCACCTGCTTCGGGCGCGGATCGGGCAACGTGTCTTGTTGCAATACGGATATCAGGTCTTCGGTTTTCATATCTCGATCAGCCTCTCGCGAAGCGCGGCCAGTTTTTTCAACGAGCGATGCAGCATCACGCGCACCGCTCCCTCACTCATATCTAACGCATCGCCGGTTTCCGCGATGCTCTTCCCTTCGAGCCCGATAGCGCGCACCAACTGCGCGGCGCGGGGCTCGAGATGGGTCAAAAACGTCTCTATATCGGCCTTTTCCGTGGGATCGGCCTCTGGAGCGGCGGGCAGCATCTCGGCGAAATCCTCCACCGGAAGATGGATACGTCGCCCCCGTTTGCGAAATGCGTCGACCACCTTGTGCCGGGCGATCGCGTAGCACCACGGCGCCGCCGGCTCATCCTCGCGCCACGTGTGACGCTTCAGATGGATGGCGAGCAACACCTCCTGCACGACATCCTCGCAATCGGCCTCGGACAGCCCGGCACCGCGCGCCCGCACAACAGACCGCAACACCGGAGTCACGGCCTGCAGGAACAGACCGTAGGCGCGCTTGTCGCCCGCATTCGCAGCCCGCAGGAGCTGCGACCAATCTGCCCGCCGATCATGCATCATCGCCATCCCTTCGTTCGCGATCATGCCTTCGTTACAGCCCGATAGAAAAACTTTTTTCGTTCACGCTGGCGTGAGGTGCGTAACGCCAGCGTGACCTCTCGCGAAAGGTGATCAGGACCGCAACGGTCCCAACCAATCAGGGAGACTACCATGAAGACCGAAACCACCCTTGGCTTTGCAACTGCTCTGACCTGCGCGATGGGGCTGGCCAGCGCCGCCCATGCCGAAGATCAGGCGATGGAGAAATGCTACGGCGTCGCGATGGCGGGGCAGAACGATTGCGCCGCCGGGCCCGGCACCACCTGCGCCGGCACCGCGACGATGGATTATCAGGGCAACGCCTGGAAACTCGTCCCGGCAGGCACCTGCACCGAGATCGAGACGCCGCACGGTATGGGCTCGCTCGAACCCAAGGAGATGTGATCCCAAGCGGGGCGTGCGGACGGCGTGCGCCCCGTTTTCTCACAGATGGAGGCTGCCATGACACTGCCACGCAAAGCGGGCCTCGGCTTCAAGCCAGAGCATTTTCCCGCCATAACAGAGACGAAACCGGATCTCGGTTTCTTCGAGATCCACGCGGAAAACTATATGGGCGCGGGCGGAATGCCGCATGCGATGCTGGAACGGCTGCGCGCGGATTTTGCGCTTTCGGTGCATGGCGTGGGCCTCTCGATCGGCGGGCCCGATCCGCTGGATCGCGACCACCTCGCGCGGCTCAAGCTGCTGTGCGACCGATACGACCCCGAGAGCTTCTCGGAGCACCTTGCCTGGGCGAGCCATGGCGGCGTCTGGATGCACGATCTGCTGCCCCTGCCCTACACGTCGGAAACGCTGTCGCTGATCTGCAATCACGTCGATGAGGTGCAGGAGCATCTCGGCCGCCGGATGCTGCTGGAAAATCCGGCGACCTATGTGCTCTTCGACAATTCCGACATTCCCGAGACCGAGTTTTTGACCGAGATCAGCACGCGGACCGGCTGTGGATTGCTGCTCGATGTGAACAATGTCTTCGTGTCCTGCGTGAACCACCGACAGGACCCGCGCGCTTACCTGGAGGCGTTCCCGCTGAACCGTGTCGGCGAGATCCATCTGGCTGGTCATGAAGAGGAAGAGCTGCCCTCCGGCCCCCTGCTGATCGATAGTCACGGGCGCGAAGTCGCGGAGCCGGTTTGGGCGCTTTATGCGGATACAGTCTCTAAAACCGGGCCGCTGCCGAGCCTTATCGAATGGGACAATGACGTGCCGGACTTCGCCAGTTTGATTGCCGAGGCCGAGCGCGCGTCGATGATCTTGTCGGGTGACCACCATGCCCTCGCATCGTGACTTCGCCCGCGGTTTCCGCGAGGGTCTCGCCGGAGGGCCCGCGCCGCAAAACGCAACCGCCCAAGATCCGGCCGAGATCGAGCGCCGCTTCGATGTTTATCGCAACAACGTGGCGCATGGGCTGGCGCAAGCCCTCGCGCGGCATTTCCCGGCGATCGAGCGGCTTCTTGGCGCGGATTGCTTCAGGGGTCTAGCCCGGGCCTATATCGCCGAGCACCCGCCGCGCACGCCCGTCCTGACCGAATGGGGCGGCGCGTTTCCGGCCTATCTGGCGGATGAACCTTCGCTGCAATCGCTGAGCTATCTGCCCGACGTCGCCCGCATCGAATGGGCGCGCAGCCGGGCATATCACGCCGCGGATTCAGAGCCTATTGCGCCGGAACGCCTGCAAGAAACCGCGACTCGCGCGGGTACCCACCTGTGTCTCGATCTGCATCCGTCGGTGCAGGTTTTGCAGCTGCTGACGCCCGCCGGTTCGATCTGGGCCTCGCAACAACCGGGCGGCCCCGCTCCACCGCGGGCGAAGGAGTGGAGACCGGAGACGCTGCTGATTGCGCGGCGCGGGGTTTCTCATGTGATCACGTCCGTCGTTCGCAGCTCGACCGGCCGCTTCGTCTCCGCCCTCTGTGCGGGCGAAACCGTCGCCCGCGCACAAGACCGGGCGGGAGCGGATTTTGACCTCAACGCAGCGCTTCTGCTGCTGGTGGAAAATGCGCTGATCGTCGGCGCAGGCATCGAAACAGGAGACGAGTCATGACCGATACGATCGAGATGAAAACGCCAAAACAGGGTCTATTCCGGCTGTATCATCGGTTTTCCGATGTAGCCCAACGCTTCCCGGAGGAGATTGTTCTGATCGGAGCGCGGCTCTTTCCGGCGACGGTGTTCTGGATGTCCGGGCGGACCAAGGTGGAGGGGCTCATGATCAAGGATTCCACCTTCACCCTCTTTCAATACGAATACGACCTGCCCGTCATTCCGCATGAATGGGCGGCTGTACTCGCAACCTTCGCGGAGCATTTCTTCCCATTGCTGCTGATCTTCGGCCTTGGCAGCCGCCTCGCGGCGCTGGCGCTTCTGACGATGACGCTGGTGATTCAGATCTTCGTCTATCCCGGCGCATGGGTCACGCATGGGCTTTGGGCAATCGCGCTTTTGACGGTTCTGATGAAGGGCCCCGGGCGGCTTTCTCTCGATAAGCTCATCGGATTGGAACGCTGAGCCTTGCTCTCCCCGCCTGCACGATTATGTGTGAGCGCAAAGGAGAGCCGATGCGCGAAAGCGATGATATCGAAGCCGCAATGGGCCGCGCCGAGAGCGAGGGCCACGGCCACCAGCCTGACCCGGCGAATACGCGGCTTTTGCGCGATGCGCTCGCGCAATTCGCGACCGGCGTGACCGTGGTGACCGCCTGTGCGCATGAAGACGCGGCAGAGCCTGTCGGGATGACGGTGAACAGCTTCGCCTCGGTCTCGCTCGATCCGGCGCTGATCCTGTGGTCGGCGGCGCGGTCCTCGTTCCGACACGCGCATTTCATGGCAACGCCCGCCTTCGCGGTGCATGTGCTGTGCTACGATCAGGAGGCGCTGGCCAAGCGGTTCACAAAGCGCGGCGAAGGGTTCGATGGTCTGTCCTACCGGCTGAATGCGGCTGGCGTGCCGCTGATCGACGACACGCTCGCCCGGTTCGAATGCGTGACCGAGGCGCGCCACGATGGCGGCGATCACACGATCATCATCGGTCGCGTCACCCGCTTCGTGAAAGGCGCCGGGACCGATCCGCTGCTTTTCGCGGGCGGTCAGTTCGGGCGCTTCCTTCCCGATCAGCGCGGCTGATCAAGCTCTCGATGTTTCAGCGTAGCTGAGCGATCTGCCGCGCGAGCACCGTCACCGCCGCGCTATTCGCTTTTGCGATGGCCTGCGGTTCCTGAGAGCCGATCGGCACCGTGAAGTCGAACCGCCGCACCGTGTCTCCGCTGCGCTCATAGCCATTCGCCGAGACGAAATAGACACCTGCGACATGCAGCAGCCCGTCGGCGCCCGGCAGCATCTGCTCGATCCGGACCTCGATCCTGCGCGAGGGCGGATCGGCGAGCGGCCAAGGCTCGGAAATCACGGTGGCCCCAGAGAGGGACGAGATTTGCCGCGCCAGCGCCAACGTCACGGACCGCGCAGGGTCATCGGCCCAGAGATTGTCCGGGTTCGACCGCAGCGCCCCGTCCGCAGTCTGGAACGCGATCTCCTGCCCGCCCGCATAGTCAGGCAGCGAGACCTCCCGCAGCTCGGCCCGGCCCAGCCGGTTCGGCAGCGCCTTTTCTGCGGTGGGCGGGTCGATCGGATAGCGCGCGATCTTCTCGGGATCGGAACACGCCGCGAGGCCCAGGAGGCATAGCGGGATCAGGCTTAGAGCTTTCATCGTCATCTCCTGTCAGCGGCCCAGAATGAAGGACTGCGGATTGCGTTCGATCATACGCGCGAGCGAGCCGATATTCGAGATCGCCCGACGCAACTCGCGCAAGGTGCTAAGGGTTTCGTTCGAGAAGTTGGAGCCACGGCCATAGGTCGCCACCAGAGCCCCCGCCTGATCGACAAGCGATTGCAGCTTCTGCGTCAGTTCCGGCAGCTGATCCGAGGCTTTCGACACCGAATCCGCCGCGTTCTGCGCCGCATCGAGCGTCTGGTTCAGCTTGTCGGCCGCATTCGCCTCCTTCAGCTGGGTCAGGATCGCCGCGGTCTGCTCGAGCGTATCGTTGAGCGATTGCGGCAGGTCCTGCGTGCCGGGCTTGTTCAGAAGCTGGTCGATACTGGCGAGGATCGTATCTAGCTTGTCGCCCACATCCTTGAGCGGCATATCTGCGATGGCCGTCGCGGCGCGATCTGCGGAAGAGAGCGTCTCGTCGAGCCCCGAGATTTCCTCGAGAACGGAGGACGCAGCTTCCGTCACCCGGTCGAGTGCAGCCACGGTCTTATCCGCGGCATCCTTCTTGTTCAGCTCGGTCGTGAAGGTCTTGAGCTGCTCCAGCAGGCCGGACAACTCGCCCGGAACTTTTCGGGTTTCCTCGCTCTCGGCCACGGCCGAAATCGAATCCAATGTGCGGATCGCGGAGCTCATCACCTCCTCGATCGGCAACCCTTCGATCCGCTTGAAGACGCCCTGCGCCGATTTCGAGAGATCATTCTCGGCCGCAGGCGCGGTCGGGAGCGTCGGATAGGGTTTGGCGTCGAGATTCATCTCGGCGTCTGGCAGATCTGGCACATCGGTGAGTTCGATCACCGTCGTTCCACCGAGAAGCCCGATATTCGCGATCCGCGCTCTCAGTCCGCTTTGAATCTCGCCCTGCAGGAACTGGGTCACGGCCTCTTCCCCGGCGTCGCGGGACAGACCTAGCCGGTCCGGCGACAGCGCGATCGTGAGCTGTTGCTGCGCAAAGCTCTGGCCGGTGCTGTCCTTACGGATCTTGATCGCAAGCCCGGTAACTTCGCCCGCCTCGACGCCCCGGAACTGCACTTTCGAGCCGACTTCAAGCCCTTGCACGGGGTCGTCGAAGAGCAGCGTGTATTTCGGCGGATCGACCACGTCGGATTGGAAGACCGAGTTTTCCGCCGTGTCCTTGCCGTCATAGAGACGGAAGGCGTGTTCATTCTCGACGATCCCGCCGCCGCTGGTGAACGTGTCGAATTCCACCCCGCCCTGCACCAGCGTCGCGAGCGAGCGCACGTCGAGGCTGAGACCGGAGGTGTCGAATTTCACGGAGAAGCCCGACGTGTCCCAGAACCGGGTCTGGGTCGTCAGCTGTTTGTTATACGGGGCTTCGATGAACGCATCCACGATCACGCCGGACCCGTCATCGTCGAGCCGCAGGTTCTGCAGATGGCCCACCGTCAGCCCGTGATAGAGCACCGGCGCCCCATCGACGATCCCGCCCGCATCCTTTGCGCGCAGCTCGATGATGGTGCCCTTGGTCGGATCCGGAGAGATCGGCGGCTTGTCGAGACCCTGGAACATGCTCTGCTGGCCGTTGGGCTTATTGTTCCAGAAGCCCTCGATATAGGTCCCCGACAGCACCGTCCCGAGGTTCTGAATGCCCCGCGCCGACACTTCGGGGCGGACCAGCCAGAATTTCGCATCCTGATCGACGAACGGCGCAACCTCGTTGTCGATGCGCACGCCGAGTTGCACCTGCTCGAGATCGGGGGTGAACGAGACGCTCTCCACCTTGCCGACATCGACATCGCGGAACTTGAGCGGCGTGCCGATCTCGACCCCGGTCGCATCCTTGAAGTTGATATGGATGAGCATCCCGCGATCCGAGACCGTCTTCCATGCGACGCCGAGCGTGATCAGCAAGGCGATCAACGGCACGATCCAGACGACGGAAAGCCGCGTCCAGATCGGGCGCGGAGCGTTGGAGGTTTCCAGCTCGGCCGGGCCGGTCTCGGGGGTGTCGTTCATGAACTCACTCTGTCAGGGCCGCGCCAGATCAGGCGCGGGTCGAAGCTTTGGGCGGATAGCATGGTGAATGCAACCGAGAGGGCGAAAGACGCGGCGGCAGGGCCGGGATGAATCGAGGCCACGAAACCAAGCTGCACCAGTGCGGAGAGGATCGCCACGACGAAGACGTCGATCATCGACCAGCGGCCGATGAATTCCACCACCTCGTAGAGATGCAGGTGCGGAGGGCCGCCTTTGCGGCGCTCGTTTCCGACCGCGAGGGCGAGATAGGCAATGGCGATGAATTTCCCGATCGGGATCATCACCGAGGCGCCGAAGATGATCAGCGCCACGCCGTAATTGTGATGCCGCCACAGCTCCATCGCGCCGCCGACGATGGTGTTTTTCTGCTCATGACCAAGCGTCGCCGTGACCAGCATCGGGTAGAGATTGGCGGGAATGTAGAAAATCAGCCCCGCGATCCACCACGCCCAGACGCGCTGCAGCCCGCTCTTGTCGACCTTGTGCAACGTCGCGCCGCAGCGTTCGCAATGCGCATGATCCGGGGTCCAGACCCGACCGCATCGGGTGCAGCCGATCAATCCGGCATCGGTGGCGGTCAGCACATTCATTTTCGTTCGATTGCGTCCCATATCGTCCATTTGCTGACAAAGGAGTTCTTGAGCGCGATCACGATGATGAGAACGCAGAAAGCCCAGAAGGCGGGGCCGAGCGACACCTTGGCGAGACCGCCAAGTTTCACCAGCGCCACCGCCGTGCCGATGATGAAGATCTCCGCCATCGCCCAGGGCTGGCTTTCCTCGGCGAGGCGAAACATCGTCGCGGCATGTTTCCATGCGGGTTTGCCATTGGCGAGCGGCCAGAGCGTGTAGATCAGCGCAGCAAACCGGAAGATCGGCAGCGCCACGATCATCGACAGCACGAAGAAGGCCAGAGGCGCGATCCATCCGTCGGAAAATGCCATCGCAACGCCGAAGATAGAGCTCTCATGGCTCAGCCCGCGAGTCGAAATCTCAAGGAAGGGGAAGAAGATCGCCCCGATCATCAGGATCATCCCGGTGAAGGAAAAGGCGATGACATGCAGAAACGATCTCTCGCGCGGCGAGATCAGCACCGTTCCACAGCGAACACAGGTCGCCCGCTTGCCATCGGGCAGATGCGTCGCGCGATAGAGCGCGTCGCATTGCGGACAGGCAATCAGGTCGGCCGGGTCAGCTATCATTGTGTTCGGGTGCCCATTCATCTGCCAAATCTAGCGATTGGCCGCGCCACGACAAGGGAAGAGGCCGATGGCTCGCATTTTATCCGTCAATCGCCTGTTAACACGCACCTACTATACCGGACGCGGGTGAAAAGAGGTGGTGGAATGAGCAACCGCGACAACGCGGCGCCAATCATCATCAAGCGTAAGAAGGTTGTCGCAGGCGACGGGCACCACGGTGGGGCGTGGAAAGTGGCCTATGCCGATTTCGTCACTGCGATGATGGCCTTCTTCATGCTGATGTGGTTGCTGAACGCGACAACCGAGAAACAACGCAAGGGCATCGCGGATTACTTCAATCCGACGATCCCGATCAATCGCATCTCCGGTGGCGGAGAAGGCGCTTTCGGCGGGGATTCCGTCTTCTCAGAGGACCAGATTGCACAGAGCGGCACCGGTGCCGTCTCGCAACGCCCGACCGAAGAGCGTCAGGCCCGCGGCGAAAACTCCGCGGACGACACACAGGACAGCGACACGGCCAGCTTGAAAGAGATGGCGCGCGCGATCGAGCAAGCTCTGATGGGCGTGGGTGGCGAGTCGATGATCAGCGAGCAGCTCGCACGCCACATCGTGACCCGCGTGACCGACGAGGGTCTGATCATCGAGATTTCCGACCTGCCCGACGCGCCGCTTTTCGTCGGCGACACCGCCAAGCCGCAGCCGGTTCTCCCCGATCTGGCGAAAATCCTGACGCGGGTCTTCTCGCTCGTCTCAAACAACGTCGCGATCAACGGCTACACGAGATCCTACCCGAAAATGCTGGCCCATGACCCGGTCTGGGAGCTTTCCGCCGCACGCGCGCAAGCGATGCGGACATTGCTGGACGAGGCCGGCTTCCCCCCCGATCGGATGCAGCGCGTCAGCGGCTTCGCCGATCGCAAGCCCAAGGTCGAGCGTGCGATGGACCTGCGCAACAACCGTCTAGAAGTGATCGTGCTACGCAATGGCCGGTGAGGCGCGTCTTAGCGAAATGGTAACCACGGGTCGAAAAAGGCAGACCTGTTAGGGCGATCTTAAACACCCGGGCGCAAAGGTAGGAAGAACTTCGGACGCAGCAGCAGAAAGGCGCATCCATGTCCATTTCTTCCTCGCTCAATGCGGGCGTGGCCGGCTTGGCCGCGAATGCCACACGTCTTGCCACGATCTCGGACAATATCGCGAATTCGAGTACATACGGCTACAAGCGCGCCGTCACCGAATTCGAAAGCATGGTGATCAATCAGGCGGCGAAGACTGGCTCCTATTCGGCTGGCGGTGTCCGTGCCTCCACGAGTCGCCTCATCGAAGAGAGAGGCTCGCTGGTCTCCACCTCGAACGCACTCGACATCGCGGTTTCCGGACGCGGTATGCTGCCCGTCATGACGGCCGTGGCGCTCGATAATTCGACTGGCGACGAACCTTTGAAGATGACCACGACCGGCGCGTTTCGCACTGATGTCGACGGGACATTAATGACCGAATCCGGGCTTGTTCTGCTCGGTTGGCCCGCCAGTGCCGATGGCACCATTCCGACCTTCGCGCGCGACACCATGTCCGGAATGGAACCGGTGGTGATCAACGCCAACCAGACGGCCGGCGACCCCACGACCACGCTTAATCTCGGGGTC
Organism: Thioclava sp. F36-7; assembly: GCF_002020075.1. Taxonomy (NCBI): domain Bacteria; kingdom Pseudomonadati; phylum Pseudomonadota; class Alphaproteobacteria; order Rhodobacterales; family Paracoccaceae; genus Thioclava; species Thioclava sp. F36-7. The sequence continues at coordinate 98,843 of NZ_MPZR01000004.1, forward strand.
AATCTGCCCGCAACAGATACCGAAGCCGGATCTGCGGGTGATACGCTACCACTTTCCGTCGAATATTTCGGAAATCTCGGAACATCCGAAACCCTGGACATCACGTTCCATCCCACGGTCCCGGCCACCGGCGCATCGAACGAATGGGCCATGGTCATTCGCGACAGCGCCACGGTGGATGACCCGGGCACCCCCGCGACCGATGAAAGCGTCATCGGTCGCTATGTCCTGACCTTCGACGACAGCCGCAGCAGCGGCGGCACGCTCGCCTCGGTCAACGTCATCGCGGGTGGCGCCTACGATGCCTCGACCGGCACGCTCGATCTCTCCGTCGCCGGCGGTCCGCTGAGCGTCACCATCGGCAAGATCGGCGACACCAATGGTTTGACGCAGCTCTCCGACAGTTTCTCGCCGACATCGATCACGAAGGACGGCTCGCCCGTCGGCAATCTCACGGCCGTCGAAATCGATGAGGATGGCTACATCAAAGCGACCTACGACACCGGGTTCATCCGCACCGTCTATCAAATCCCCCTCGTGGATGTTCCCAATCAGAACGGCCTGATCGCGCTCGACAATCAGATTTTCGAAGTCTCCTCGAACTCCGGCTCTTTCTTCCTGTGGAATGCCGGTGACGGTCCGACCGGGTCGATCGAAGGCTACGCTCGCGAAGGCTCGACGGTCGATGTTGCAGAAGAACTGACCAATCTCATCCAGACGCAGCGCGCCTACTCGTCCAACGCCAAGGTAATCCAGACGGTCGACGAGATGCTGCAGGAAACCACCAATATCAAACGCTGATCCTGATCGGATCGGCGACGGGAGGTCGCAATGGGAATCTCGCAAACGCTATCCAATGCCTTGTCGGGCCTCACTGCGGCCTCTCGCATGGCCGAGGTCGTCGCCTCCAATACCGCCAACGCGCTCACCGACGGCTACGTCCGGCGCAAGATTTCACTCGGCGCGCAGGTCGTCGGCCAGCAAGGTGCCGGTGTTCGCGTGCTGAGCGTCGACCGCATCGTCAACGAAACCCTCCGCAGCGATCTCCGCCTCTCCGATGCTGCGGCCCAAAACGCATCGCTGCGCGGCGACTTTCTTTCAACCTTCGAAGCTCGCATCGGCACGCCAGAGGATGCGAACTCCCTATCCTCCAAATTCGCAGAGCTCGAAGCCTCGCTCGTCGAAGCTGGTAGCCGCCCAGAAAGCGAAGCCCGCCTGTCCACAGTGCTGAGCGCCGCCCGCGAGGTTACCGGACACTTGAATACGCTCTCCGCAGAATTGCAGGACAGCCGGATGGACGCAGACCGGAAAATCGCGACGCAGGTCGACGCCCTAAACAGCGCACTCGCGCAGGTCGATGAACTCAACGCATCGATCTTGGCCGGAAAGGCCGCAGGCCATGACACCAATGCGCTCAAGGACCAACGTCAAACGCTGGTCGACCGGATTTCCAGCATCGCCCCAACCCGCCAAGTCCCGCGCGAAAACGATCAAATTGCACTCTTCACCACAAGCGGTGCCGTCCTTCTCGAAGGCAACCCAGTGGAGATCGGGTTCACGGCGCGCGGAATCATTACGCCGGACATGACCCACGACGGAGGGGTCCTCTCAGGCCTGACGCTCAACGGAAACGCCGTCTCAAGTGACGATGACGGGTTCTTCGGCGGCGGCACGCTTGGCGCCCTTTTCGCCATCCGTGATACGCTCGCTCCAAACTTGCAGGTTCAGATCGACGCACTCTCCCGCAACCTGATCGAGAGAGTCAGCGACCCGGCGGTCGACCCAACACTCAGTGGCGGCGCAGCCGGTCTCTTTACAGATGGCGGGGGCCCGCTCGACCCGCTCAACGAAACAGGCCTCGCCGGTCGGATCGTCATCAACCCGCTCGCGGACCCTGCACAAGGAGGCTCGCTCTCGCTGCTGCGTGACGGGTTCGGCGCATCTACCCCTGGCCCCGTGAGCAACGCAGAAAATCTTTTGTCACTCGCCTCAGCGTTAACAACCGCGTCCGCACCCGCGTCCGGAAATTTTGGCCCGTCGCTTCATTCAAGCGCAGAGCTTTTCGCAAACTTCTTGTCCCAAGTCACGAGCGATCGTCAAAGCAACGAGGCGACTCAAACCTATGCGACGACCCGCTACGACACATTGAAAGAGCAAGCGCTCGCCGAGGGCGTCGATACTGATCATGAAATGCAGAAACTTCTACAAATTGAAGAACTCTACAGCGCCAATGCACGCGTCATTCAAACAGTCGACGCACTGATCAAACAGCTTCTGGAGATTTAAGATGAACTATCTCTCTGTTGGAGACATGGCGCTGAATTTCCAGATGCGACGCCACAATGCAGCGCTGGATACGAAATTGGCGACCCTTACCCAGGAAGTGACGTCTGGCATAAAATCCGATCTCGGCGCCGCCGTATCAGGCGACTTCGGCGCGCTCTCCGCGATCGATCGGAGCCTGAGATTGTTCGACGCATTCGACCTCGCCACTACCGAGGCGAGCCAATATGCAGACGCGATGCAACGCAGCCTCGAGCGGATCGGCAACCTCGACGACGGCATCAGTACGGCCCTCATGTCCGCGGCGACCACCTCCAGCAAGATAATGATCGACGCGACCGTCGCGTCGACAGCCGAAAAGTTCGACGCGCTGATCGCAACGCTGAACACGAATTCTGTCGGACGCTACATATTTTCGGGCGATCAAGGAGATACGGCCCCGCTGTCCGATACCGAAACGATCATCACGTCCCTGTCTGCGGAGATTTCAGGGGCGACGAATGCGACGGATGTACTCGCGACCCTCGATACGTGGTTCGCCGACCCAAGCGGTTTCAGCGCAACCTCCTATCAAGGTGGCGAAGCCAGGGGCAAATTCTACATCGCAGAGGGCGAAACCGCCGCGATCAATGTCACCGCAAATGACCCACGCGTCAAAGATGCGATCAAGGGCTACGCCATAGGCACGCTTTTGGACCGAGGTTTGTTCGACGGTGACTTGGCCCAGCGAAGTGCGCTTGCGAAGGAAGCGGGCGAGAGAATTCACTCGGGATCTCTCGCAACTGTCGAACTCGCCGCGGAAGTCGGTTCGTTCGAAGGCAAAGTCGCCTCAGCAGCCACGCGAAACGATACTGAACGCGTCAGCCTTGAAATTGCACGGACGAAACTCATCGGCGCCGACCCGTACGCCTCGGCAACCGCGCTCGAAGCGGTACGCTCCCAGATCGAGACGCTCTATCTTCTGACAAGCCGGCTCGCCAACCTCTCGATGACGGATTACATGTGATGTGGCGCTGGTTGCTAGTTGCCCTCGTTTTCCTTCCGCAGATCGCTCTTTGCGCCCCGATCCGCATTAAGGATCTGGTCGAATTCGACGGAGTGCGCGGGAACGATCTCGTCGGCTATGGTCTGGTGGTTGGATTGAACGGCACGGGCGACGGATTACGTAACGCTCCCTTTACCGAAGAGATCATGTCGAACATGCTCGAACGGCTCGGCGTTAACGTTACCGGGGAACAGTTTCGACCGAAGAACGTCGCCGCCGTGATGATCACCGCAAGCCTGCCACCCTTCGCGCGTGCCGGAAGCCAAATCGACATCACCGTCTCTGCAATTGGTGACGCCAAAAGCCTTCTTGGCGGCACCCTCGTGATGACCCCTTTGAAAGCGGCAGATGGCGAGATCTATGCGGTCGCGCAGGGAGCGATCATTGCCGGCGGCGCTGTGGCACAGGGAAACGCCGCTTCGGTGACTCAAGGCGTTCCGACCTCGGGAAATATTCCGTCGGGCGCGCGCGTCGAGCGCGAAATCGCCTTCGATATTAACGACCTCAATACGGTGCGCCTCGCGCTGCGCACGCCCGACTTCACCACTGCAAGCCGAATTGAAACCGCCATTAACCGCGAATACGGCCGGCGCGTCGCGGAAATGCTCGACGGCGGCACTGTCGCTTTGAACATTCGCGAGACCCGCGCGCGCTCGGTCGCGCATGCGATCGGCCGGGTAGAGAATCTCAGTGTCGAACCAGAACAGCGCGCCCGGGTCGTGGTCGACCAGCGTTCGGGTACGATCGTCATGGGGGAAGACGTGCGGATTTCGCGCGTTGCCGTCAGCCAGGGGAACCTGACCCTCAAAGTGGAGGAAAGCCCCCTCGTGGTGCAACCCAACCCGTTTTCGCAAGGAGATACGGTTGTCGTCCCCAGATCGCAGGCGACTCTCACAGAAGAGCCAGGCATTCGCATGGCCGAAGTCCCCCAGGGCAGCTCGCTAGCGGAATTGGTCGCGGGGCTCAACGCGCTCGGCGTTAGCCCGCGCGACATGATCGACATCCTCAAGAGCATCAATGCCGCGGGCGCGTTGCATGCAGAATTTGTCGTGAATTGACCTGAAGCCTCGAGAACGACTGCCCTGAAACAAGCGAAGCGGAACCTTGCGGTTCCGCCTCTGCGCCTGAACTTTCAGGAAGTGGTGCCGGTGATAGGACTCGAACCTACGACCCCATCATTACGAATGACGTGCTCTACCAGCTGAGCTACACCGGCACTGTGGCGGGCGATTACCATGCTCTTTCGGGGATGTGTAGCCCCAAAATGATCAAGCTGTCGCAGTTCCGCTTTGCGTCTCCTTCGATGCACTTGCAGCCTCGCCTTCCTCCTTCGGCGGATCGACGATTTCCGCGTCCTGAATGGGGGCGTCTTCGGCTTCATCTTCTTTCTTGGGCGAGGGTTCGGCACTCGGCTTGCCCACGATCAAGGGCAGCATCTCCGCCCCATGCGGCAGCGGCGACTGCGCCTGTTGCGGCTCGCGCCAGCTGAGCGTGTCGAAGCCACCGCAATTGTCACAGATCGGCGTCCATTCGGACTGAATGTTCTGACATTTGTCGCAGCACCATTGCGGACCGCGCGGTGCAGTCAGGGCCCGGGCCAACCACCCGCGCACGACGACATCCTCCGCCCCTTCACCGCGCTCGACCGCCGCCATGATCGTCAGCGATCGGGCCGTCGGATGTGTCTCGACGAGATCGCCCAGCGCCCGGCGCGCCGCAGGGAAATCTTCGGCCGCGATGTTCAGTTCCGCTTTCAGAAGGCGGGTTTCCTCATGATCGGGACGGCTCGAAAGCAGCTTCGAGAATCGCTTCAGCCGTGCTTCCGGCGTTTCATCCGGGGTAATCTCCGCGAAAGCGGTCGCAAGATCCGGATGCGGCCGCACTTCCCAAGCCTTGCGCAGGATGCGCTCCGCCGCGCCTTTCTTGCCCTTGTCGATATAGGCGCGCGCCGCCATGACGACGGCAGGCACCAGATCGGGCGACGCTTTGGCGGCCGAAATCGCAGCTTCACGCGCCTCGACGCTCGCGCCTTCCTGCCAGACGCCCTTGGCCTCTTGCAGCGCGAGGACAGCATCGCGGCGCTTATGGACGTCACGCGGCAATTCGCCCTGACGCATCTTCGCCTGCAAAATCTCCCGCGCGCCTTTCCAGTCGCCCGTCTCAGTCTGCAGCCCCAGAAGCGTATCCTGAACTTCACGGTGGCGCGGTTTGATCGCGTAAGCTTTCTGCGCGAGCTTCAGCGCCGTTTCGGTATCGCCCTCTTCGAGCTTCTGGCGCAGCAGCCCGCGAATCCCCACGAACCGCGTGCGGTCATCGGCGAGGAGCCGTTTGTAAACTTCGGTCGCTTTCTTCGAGTCGCCCGAGGCTTCCGCCGCCTGCGCAGTGAGAAGGTTGGTCAGCTCCGGCCGTTGTAGATAGCGCTCGGCCTTCGCCGCTTTCGACATGGCGAGCTTGCCCTCGCCGGATGCGGCCGCGAGCAGCCCTTCGGACAAAGCCTGATAGCCTTTGCGCTCGCGATGCCGGTCGAAATAGCGGGTGATCGCGGTTTCGTCGCCCGCAAGGAAGCGCAGGAAGGCGACCACCAGACCGACGACCCGGATCACAATCCAGATCGCGATGAAAAGGATGATCGCCGCGATCACCGCCTGCAGCGGGCCCAAGGTGAATTCCATGCCGAGCGTCGTGATCCGCAGACCGCCCGTCATCTCGGCGAGATGCGCGAGGCCTAGGGTCGCCGCGGCGACGACAATCAGAAACAGCGCGATTTTGATGAATGACCAGATCATGTCTGTCTCCTTATTGCGTCGCGCCAAGCTGGTTGGCCGCGTCGATCGCAGCCACCCGTGCTTTCGCCTGGTTCACCCAGTCGGACATCGCCTCCTGCGCGGGGTCGGACAGTTTCGCGATCTCGTCGAGCGCCTCGGACAAAGCCCCCCGGTCGACATCGGCCTGCGCACGCGACAGGACCGCATCTGCGCTATCGCCCTCTTTCGGCGCGACCGAGCGCGCCCCTGTCTGAGCTAGAAGGAAGGCGCCGACGCGATCGCCGATCGAGCCGCCCGTCTCGGTGCGGCGCGCTGCCTGAAGCGCTGCCCGCGCGGCATCCGGGAAACTCGATTGCAGCGACTGCAGGCTCGGAATGTCACCACTGAGCGCCGCAGGGATTTCGACACCCGCGTCGCGCAGATCGGCCAGCGGTGCATCGAGCGAGGTGCCCGCATCCAGCGCCGCTTTCACGCGCGCCGCCGCAGCCTGCGTCATCGCCGCCTTGGCGGCCGCTTCGCTTTGCGATTTCAGGCTCTGCGCCTGCGCTTCAGCCTCTTTGATCCGGGCTTCGGCGGCTTTCGCGGCCGCTTCGATCTCGGCTTGCGCCGCGCTGCCGCCAGTGTCGGTCTGCAGCGACGCGATCTGCGTTTTCAGATCTTCCAGCGCAGATTTATTCGCCCGGATCTCCGCATTGACCTGATCGAGCGCGCTTTGCACACCAGACAGGTCCGGCGCAGGCGGCTGCGACGATTTCAGGGTCGCAATCTCTTCGGAGAGTTGGCCGATTTGCTTCGATTGGTCATCGAGCTTGGCTTGAATGGCCGCCTCGTCCACCGGGGCCGGCGCGGTCGGCAGCAATCCCGCAAGCTGCGGCGGCAGATTGGGGATCGCCCAGATCGCGACGCCTGCGCCGATCACAGCCGCGATCACACCGCCCAGGAAAGCGGACCCGAACCCGCCGCGCTTTTCGATCACCGGCTGGGACGAGGTGCTCGCCTTTGCCGTATCGCTTTTCGGCGGGGTCTTGTCGGTGGTCGTGGCGCTGCTGGTCGTTGCCGCACTCGCTGGCTTCGTGGCCTGCGCTTTATCTTCCGATGTGCCGCTTGCGGTCGACTTCTCCGGCTCGGCCTCCGGTTTTGCACTGGTCGTGGCCGGGGTCGAGGTCGTCTCGGTCTTCTCAGGCGTGGCGCCGTACTTCGGCGCCGCATCGGATTTCGCAGGGATCTCCGCCTTGGTTGCCGGCGTGGAGGTCGGCTTGGCGGTCTCGGTCGTGCTCTTGGACGTATCCGCTTTGGTCGCAGGCGTAGACGTGGGGGACGACTTCGCAGGCGTGCTCGACTTCGATGCCGTAGCGGGCTTGCTGGACGCGGCCGCGCTCGACTTATCCGTCGCCTCGGGAGTCGTGGCGGCCTTGCTATCCTTCGGGGTTTGCGAAGAGGTTGCGTCGGATTTGGTCTCGGACTCGGTCGTCGATTTCGCGTCTTCCGGCTTGCTCGTATCGGAAGATTTCCCGGTTGTCCGTTTCGCCATCGTCAAAGCCCTCCACTGCCGCACCAAATTGCGCGTTCACATCAACTTAGAAGTCAGTCCGCGACTGCTCAACCCGCCTTTTGCCTTTGCAGCAAGACGGCAAGCGCATCGAGCATCCCTTGCGCATCGGGATGCGGGGCAACTTCCAGATGGCACAAGCTAGCGCTTTTGAGGCGAGACGCCACTGCCTCGCTCATGGCTGCGACAAAGAGCGGCGGCTTCGGCGCGTCAGGCATGGAATTTAGGAAGCGATCCGCCGCGTTTGGCGAGAAAATCGGCACTAAAACAGGGTGCGATGCGCGCAGTATCGCCTGCGCCTCATCGCTCAACGGGCGTGAGACCTGGCGGTAAATGATCGCAGATTCAGTCTCTATTCCGGCGGAATTCAGCCGGTCTTCGAGATCGAAGGCGACCTGCTCTCCCCTCAGAAACAGCAGTTTTCCGCCGAGCTCCCGCTGCGCGATCATTTCGCTCAACGCCTCCGCATCGCCCGGCCCGGCGATGGCGTCGAACCCGGCCTCGCGCGCCGCCTGCGCCGTGCGCTGCCCCACGCAATAGGCGCGGCGGCCTTGTCCCTGAGCCAGTCGTCGGTACGCGGCCACGGCATTTTGCGAGGTGAAGACTGCGGTCTGAAACTCGGGTATCGGCGTGTCTAAAGGCTCGATCTCCGTGAGCGGAGAGACGATGACAGGCCAATCATGCCCAAACCTGGTGCGGAATGCCGCGACGAATCCTTCTGCCGCGACGGCGGGCCGCGTGACGAGGAGAATCGGTCTCTCAGGCTGGCTGTCCATCCACCGCCCCGGGATTGTGCGAACGCTTCCCCGGTGTTACCTGCGTTGGATAACCCACGCAACAGGCGCCCCGATGACCGATACGCTGACCTTTCTCGGGCTGGAATCGAGCTGCGACGATACGGCAGCGGCGATCGTACGCCTGACGGATGGCAAGCCGGAGATCCTCTCGAGCGTCGTCGCCGGGCAGACCGATCTGCATGCGGCCTTCGGCGGCGTGGTCCCCGAAATCGCCGCGCGCGCTCATGCCGAAAAGCTCGATCTCTGCGTCGAAGAGGCGCTGGAAGAGGCCGGGCTTGGGCTCGACGCGCTGGATGGCATTGCGGTGACGGCGGGTCCGGGGCTGATCGGCGGGGTGATGTCGGGCGTGATGTGCGCCAAGGGCCTCGCCGCCGGGGCGGGTCTGCCGCTGGTCGGTGTGAACCACTTGGCGGGCCATGCTCTGACCCCGCGCCTGACCGATGGGCTCGCTTTTCCCTATCTGATGCTGCTGGTCTCCGGCGGGCATTGTCAGTTCCTGATCGCGAAAGGGCCGGAAGATTTCTCGCGGCTCGGCGGCACGATCGACGACGCGCCGGGTGAGGCCTTCGACAAGGCGGCGAAGCTGATGGCTCTGCCCCAACCCGGCGGACCCTCCGTCGAGGCCGAGGCGCGCAAGGGCGACCCCAAAGCTTTTGCCTTTCCGCGGCCCCTTCTGGATCGGCCGGGTTGCGATATGTCCTTCTCCGGGTTGAAGACCGCGCTGCTGCGCGCCCGCGATCAGGTGGTGGCAGAGCATGGCGGGCTGCCGCGCCAGATCCGTGCCGATCTTTGCGCCGGTTTCCAGCAGGCGATCGCGGATGTCCTGATCGAGAAATCACGGCGTGCCTTGGCGGAATACCTGAAACTTGCACCCGCCAACCCCGGCTTCGCGGTCGCAGGCGGTGTCGCGGCAAATCAGGCTATTCGGGCTGGATTAGAGACTGTTTCACGTGAAATGGGCGCCGAATTCGTAGCCCCGCCATTAAAGCTTTGCACCGATAACGCGGCGATGATTGCATGGGCCGGGATCGAGCGGTTCCGCAGTGGCGCGCAAGACGGGATGGACCTGACCGCCCGCCCCCGCTGGCCGCTGGATCGCAGCGCCGCCCCGCTTCTTGGATCGGGAAAGAAGGGGGCCAAGGCATGAGTATTTCGGTTCTGGGCGCGGGCGCTTTCGGCACGGCGATGGCGGTGACGCTGTCGCAAAACGGGCCGGTGACCCTTTGGGCGCGCGATGCCGAGCAAGTGCAGGCCATGCGCGAGAGCCGTGAAAACTCGCGCCGCCTTCCGGGTGTAAAACTGCCCGAAAACGTCACTGTTTCGGCGGAAATCGCGGATGCGCTGCAGGCTGAGACGCTGCTTCTCGCGATGCCGATGCAGAAGATGGCCGGGTTTCTCGATACGCATTCCAACACGCTTGCGGGTAAGACCCTCGTCTCCTGCTCGAAAGGCATCGACCTCTCCACCGGCCAGGGGCCGACGGCCCTGATCCGCGCGAAAGTGCCGGGCGCGCGGGCTGCCGTGCTGACCGGGCCGAGCTTTGCCGCCGATATCGCGCGCGGCCTTCCGACTGCGCTGACGCTTGCCTGCGCCGATCATTCCGAGGAACTGCAGGCCGAACTGTCGACGCCGACGCTGCGGCTGTATCGCACGACCGACACGACGGGGGCGGAACTCGGCGGCGCGCTGAAGAACGTCTACGCGATCGCAGCGGGTACCGTGATCGGCGCGGGGCTTGGGGATTCCGCGCGCGCCGCCCTGATGACCCGCGGTTTCGCCGAAATGTTGCGGATCGCGACGGAATTGGGCGCCCGGCCAGAGACGCTGTCGGGCCTGTCCGGCTTCGGCGATCTGGTGCTGACCTGCACCTCGGCGCAATCGCGCAATTTTCGGCTGGGCTGCGCGATTGGCTCGGGCGAGGTCTTCGATCCCTCGATCACCGTCGAGGGGGCCGCGACCGCGCAGGCCCTGAACAAGCTGGCCCATACGCGCGGTCTGGAAATTCCGGTCGCCGCGATGGTTATGGCGCTTACCGAACAGTCAATCAGCGTGGATGAGGCGATGCAGGCTCTGCTCGCCCGCCCCTTGAAGGAGGAATGAGATGTATTTTGCCGTGATCTGCCGCGACAAGCCCGGCGCTCTGCAAACCCGGATGGACAACCGCGAGAAGCACCTCGCCTATATCGAAGAAACCGGCGTGGTCTTCATGGCGGGCCCGTTTATCGAGAATGACCAGATGGTCGGCTCGCTCGTGATCGTGGAGGTCGACAACCTCGAAGCCGCGCAGGACTGGGCCGCGAACGATCCCTATGCCAAGGCGGGGCTGTTCGAGGATGTGCAGGTCAAGGCGTGGAAAAAGGTGATCGGCTGATGCGGTACTGGCTGTTCAAATCGGAACCCAACAAGTTTTCCTGGGACGATCTGGTCGCCAAGGGCGATGCGGGCGAGGAATGGGACGGCATCCGCAACTATCTCGCGCGTAACAACATGCGCGAGATGAAGATCGGCGATCGCGGCCTGTTCTACCATTCGAATATCGGCAAGGAGGTCGTCGGCATCTGCGAGGTCGTGGCCGAGAGCCACCCGGATTCCACCACCGACGATCCGCGCTGGGATTGCGTGGACCTCAAGGCGGTGCGGTCCTTCACGAAGCCGGTCACGCTGGCCGATGTGAAAGGCGAGCCGCGCCTTTCGGAGATGTCGCTTGTGACCTCGATGCGGCTGTCGGTTCAGCCGGTCACCGAAGAGGAATGGAAGATCGTCTGCGAGATGGGCGAGACCGATCCGACCTGAACCGGATAAAACAGGAGGGTTCCGGCACCCCAGCCAGAACCCTCCTTCACCCACGTGCACCCCTACGCACCACACGTGAAACTAAATCTCGGGTCTGGCCATCCTGGCCTCTGCCTTATGCGTATATGCAAAGATGCGGTCGCGCAAATGGCATCTACGGACAATATTCCTAAAATTCAGGGCGTTAACCGAAAACTCACGTCGAAAACGCGTGATTGCCATAGCGCGCCGCCGCGCTAATCTAGGGGCATGCAGCCGGTCATTCTCGTCGCCCATGGATCCCCGTCCGAGCCTGAAATTCAGGAGAAGGCTCTGTTTTCCTTGGCCAATAAGGTCTCGGAGGAGATGCCGGGCCGCAAGATAGACGCCGCGACCCTTGCAAAACCGGGATCGTTGGAGGCCGCCTTGGCGCGGCACGAAGATCCGGTGATCTATCCCTATTTCATGGCGCAGGGCTGGTTCACCAAGACCGAACTTCCGCGGCGGCTGGAGGCGGCGCGCTCGCAAGCGCGCCAGTTGGAGCCGTTTGGCGTCGACCCTGCGCTGCCCGATCTGCTGACCAGAGTGATCTTCGAGGCGCGCGCCTCGGAGGACATCCCCGCCGACTCGCCCCTGATTCTCGTGGCACACGGGTCGAAAATATCGCGAAAATCGCGCAATTCGGTCTATGACATGGCCGAGACCTTGGGCCGCAATCCCGCGATGCCGGAGATTCATGTGGCCCTGATCGAAGAGCCCCCGTTCCTCGAAGATGTGGCCCGAGAACACCCGGATGGCGTGTGTCTGCCCTTCTTCGCGCTGCGGGCAGGACATGTGACAGGCGATATTCCTGAGGCCTTGCAAGCAGCTAGCTATCGGGGGCGCCTTTTGCCTGAAATCGGAGCCCATCGTGAGGTTCCCGTCCTGATTGCACAGGCGGTTTCGCGGGCCGGATCACGAACCTTCACGGACTCGTAGATTGTCACATAGCTGTTACATAATGTTTGCATAAGCGTCACCGAAGACCCCTAGGACCGCGCTGAGGCCACTCGACGGCCCAAATTTGAGAACACTGGGAGTGATCTATGAAATCGTTCAACCTCGCCGCCTCCGCGATCGCGATCGTTGCCGCTTCGGGCACCGCCGCTTTCGCGCGTGACAACATCCAGGTCGCCGGTTCCTCGACCGTGCTGCCCTACGCCTCCATCGTCGCCGAAGCTTTCGGTGAAAACTTCGATTACCCGACCCCGGTCGTGGAATCGGGCGGCTCCTCGGCTGGCCTGAAGCGCTTCTGCGAAGGCGTTGGCGAAAACACGATCGACGTCGCGAACGCTTCGCGCAAGATCAAGGACAAAGAAGTCGCGACCTGCGCCGACAACGGCGTCACCGACATCATGGAAGTCCGCATCGGCTATGACGGCATCGTCTTTGCTTCGCAAAAAGACGGCCCGGCCTTCAACGCTTTCACCCCCTCGGACATCTTCAACGCGCTCGGCGCGAAGGTCCTGAAGGACGGCGAGATCGTCGACAACAGCTACGCCAAGTGGAACGAGTTCAACTCCGACCTGCCGGATGCCGACATCATCGCCTTCATCCCGGGCACCAAGCACGGCACCCGTGAAGTCTTCGAAGAGAAGGTTCTGGAAGCTGGCTGTGAAGCGACCGGCGCGAAAGAAGCCTTCATCGCTTCGGGCATGGACGAAAAAGCAGCCGGCAAGGCCTGCATGGAAGTCCGCACCGACGGCAAGGCTGTCGACATCGACGGCGACTACACCGAGACCCTCGCCCGCATCGGTTCCAACCCGAACGGCATCGGCGTCTTCGGTCTGGCGTTCTACGAGAACAACACCGACAAGCTGAAAGTCGCGACCATGTCGGGCGTCGAGCCCTCGACCGAGACCATCGCTTCGGGCGAGTATCCGGTGTCGCGTCCGCTCTACTTCTACGTCAAGAAAGCGCATATCGGCGTGATCCCCGGCCTGAAGGAATACGCTGAGTTCTTCGTCTCCGACGAGATCGCTGGCCCCGACGGCCCGCTCGCTCAGTACGGCCTCGTTGCCGACCCGGAACTGGCCAAGACCCAGGACGCCGTGGCGAACGAAGTGACCATGGGTTCGGGCTCGTAATCGAGACCGCTATCTTCAGGGGGCGGCTTATTTCGCTGCCCCCTTTTTCCTTTTTGGTTATTTTCAACTGGTGGGGCTGAAATGCCTGTTTTGTGGATCGTTGTGATCGTGGTCGTGCTGGCAGTCGTCGGCTTCGTGATGGGCCGTATGCGTGCGCTGCATTCGGCAGGCGAAGACCGACGGTCTCTGCACAGCCTGCCGAATTACTACGGCTTCAACGTCGCGATGTTCACCGCTGTGCCGGCGCTTCTTCTGCTGCTGGTCTGGATGGTGGCACAGCCGCTGATCGTGAATGCCCGCGTCTCGGCCGAGATCCCCGATGCGCTGCTGGACGGCTCGAACATGAGCCTCGTGATGTCCGATGTCCGGCGTGTTGCCGACGGTCTCGACACCGCAATTGCCCAAGGCGCGCTGAGCGCACGGCAAGCCGCGAATATCGATCTTCAGACCACGGACCTGCGCGAAATTCTCGGCTCGGTCGGGGTCGCGCTCGGCTCCAGTGTCGATCCGGCGACGCTGAACGCGGCGGAGACCTATCGCGGCATGACCTCGGTGGGCGATCTGGCGATGACGGTACTGGTTCTGCTGGCAGCCATCGCGGGCTTTGCCTTCGCCTACCTGCGCACGAACAAGGATTTCCGCGCCCGCAACACGGTCGAAAAAGGCGTGCGCGTTCTGCTGATCGCCGCGGCCTCCATCGCGATCCTGACGACGATCGGCATCGTTCTGTCGCTAGTCTTCAACACGATCGAGTTCTTCCGTCTCTATCCGATCTCCGACTTCTTCTTCGGCACGACCTGGTCGCCGAGCTTCGGGGGCGGGTCTGAGCTCGGCATCCTGCCGCTTCTCTGGGGCACGCTCTACATCTCGCTCGTGGCCCTTCTGGTCGCGGTGCCGATCGGGCTGTTCGCCGCCGTCTACCTGTCGGAATACGCGACCAAATCGGTGCGCGGCATCGTGAAACCGCTGCTCGAAGTGCTCGCCGGGATCCCGACCATCGTTTACGGTCTTTTCGCGCTGCTGACCGTGGGCCCGTTCCTGCTGTCGATCTTCGGCGCGAATGGCCCGACCGCGGCGATGGCCGATGGTGGCTGGATGCATGCGGGCACGGCGGTGATGACCGCGGGTCTGGTGATGGGCATCATGCTGATCCCCTTCGTCTCCTCGCTGTCCGATGACATCATCAACGCGGTGCCGCAAAGCTTGCGCGACGGCTCCTATGGCCTCGGCGCGACGAAATCCGAAACGATCAAGCAGGTGATCCTGCCCGCAGCCCTGCCCGGCATCGTCGGCGCGGTGCTTCTGGCGACCTCGCGCGCCATTGGCGAGACGATGATCGTGGTGCTGGGCGCCGGCGCCGCCGCGCGGCTCAGCATGAACCCGTTCGACGCGATGACCACCGTCACCGCCAAGATCGTCTCGCAGCTGACCGGTGACGCCGATTTCGCCTCCCCCGAGGCGCTGGTCGCCTTCGCGCTCGGCATGACGCTGTTCGTCCTGACGCTCGGGCTCAACATCTTCGCGCTCTACATCGTGCGCAAATACCGGGAGCAATACGAATGAGTGATGCGACCCAACACGGCGCAAGCCAGCCCGCGACGCGTTCGCTGCATCATCTCGATGCGCGCACGAAACGCCGCAACGCCTCCGAGAAACGCTTCAAGGCGCTCGGCATCGGCGCGATCGGGATCGGTCTCGCGTTCCTCGTGATCCTGCTGGTGACGATCGTCTCCAACGGCGCGACCGCGTTTCAGCAGACCTTTGTCGAAGTGCCGGTCTATCTGGACGCCGCGAAGCTCGACAAGAAGGGCAACCGCGATCCGGAGGATCTGAAGAAGGCGACGACCTTCACCTACAAGCCGCTGATCGAGAAAGCTCTGCTCGACGCCGTGGAGAAATCCGGCGCGACGACCGATCTGAGCAAGGCGAAGGACATGAAGAACCTGATCTCGGCCTCCGCTGCGAGCCAGGTACGCGACACGGTGCTCGCCGACCCGTCGATCATCGGCACGACGGTGGATTTCAAGATCCTCGCCTCGTCGCGGGTCGACAGCTACCTCAAGGGCCGGGTGCATCGCGACGAGATCGCCAAGGACAAGAACATCACCGTGGCGCAGCTCGACCTCGTCGATCAGCTTCGCGACGCGGGCATCATCCATAAAGGTTTCAATTGGGCCTTCATCTTCGGCGCCGACGCCTCCGACAGCCGCGCCGAGCAGGCCGGGATCGGGATCTCGATGCTGGGCTCGTTCTACATGATGCTCGTGGTGCTGGTGCTGGCTCTGCCGATCGGGGTCGCTGCCTCGATCTATCTCGAAGAGTTCGCACCGAAGAACCGTATCACCGACCTGATCGAAGTGAACATCTCGAACCTCGCTGCGGTGCCGTCGATCGTCTTCGGTATCCTCGGCCTCGCGGTCTTCATCCAGTTCGCGCATCTGCCGCAATCGGCGCCGCTGGTCGGTGGCCTCGTGCTCACGCTGATGACCCTGCCGACGATCATCATCTCGACCCGCGCCGCGCTGAAAGCCGTGCCGCCTTCGATCCGCGACGCCGCCCTCGGCGTTGGCGCATCAAAAATGCAATCGGTCTTCCACCACGTTCTGCCGCTGGCGATGCCCGGCATCCTGACCGGCACGATCATCGGTCTGGCGCAGGCTCTGGGCGAGACCGCACCGCTCCTGCTGATCGGGATGGTGGGCTATATCGCGACCAACTCGCCGGACGGGTTCCTCGACGGCTTCGTCTCGCCCAACTCGGCCATGCCCGCGCAGATCTACGAATGGGCCAAGCGCGCCGACCCGGCATTTTACGAACGCGCCTGGGGAGGTATCATCATTCTGCTGATCTTCCTTCTGGGCATGAACATCATCGCCATCATCCTGCGCCGCAAATTCGAGCGTCGCTGGTAAGGGAGCGCGAGACAAATGGAAGACATGAGCCTGACGGAGAGAGCCGTGACCACTGACGACATCAAGATCACCGCACGCAACGTGCAGGTCCATTACGGCGACACCCACGCGATCAAGGACGTCGATGTCGACATTCTCGACAAGACCGTCACCGCGTTCATCGGCCCGTCGGGCTGCGGGAAGTCGACCTTCCTGCGCTGCCTGAACCGGATGAACGACACGATCGATATCTGCCGCGTCGAGGGCGATATCAAACTCGACGGCGAAGACATCTACGACAAGCGCGTCGACCCGGTGCAGCTGCGCGCCAAGGTCGGCATGGTGTTCCAGAAACCGAACCCTTTCCCGAAGTCGATCTACGACAACGTGGCCTATGGGCCGAAAATCCACGGCCTGACGAAGAACAAGGCCGAGCTGGATCAGGTGGTCGAGGACTCGCTGCGCAAGGCCGCGCTGTGGAACGAGGTGAAAGATCGCCTGCACGCGCCCGGCACCGGGCTTTCGGGCGGTCAGCAACAGCGCCTGTGCATCGCGCGCGCCGTGGCGACCTCGCCGGAAGTGCTGCTGATGGACGAGCCCTGCTCGGCGCTCGACCCGATCGCGACCGCGCAGGTCGAGGAACTGATCGACGAACTTCGGGCGAATTTCTCGGTGGTGATCGTGACGCACTCGATGCAGCAGGCCGCGCGCGTCAGTCAGAAGACTGCGTTCTTCCACCTCGGAAACCTCGTCGAATACGACGACACGGACAAGATTTTCACCAACCCGTCCGACAGCCGGACGGAAAGCTACATTACCGGCCGGATCGGCTGAGGAGGCAAATAATCATGAGCGAGCACATTCTTTCCGCCTTCGACCGCGACCTTGAGGCGGTGCAGGCGTTGGTCGTCAAAATGGGCGGCCTCGTCGAGGAGCAGATCCTCGAAAGCGCCCGCGCCCTCGAAGTGCGCGACCTCGAACTGGCCGAGCAGATCCGGGCCCGCGACCGCGCCGTCGACGAGCTGGAAGAGAAGATCAACGAAGAAGCTGCGCGCCTGATCGCCCTGCGCGCCCCCGCCGCGCGCGACCTGCGCATGGCGCTCTCGGTCATCAAGATCTCCGCAAGCCTCGAGCGGGTCGGCGACTACGCGAAGAACATCGCCAAGCGCACGCAGGTTCTGTCCGACGGGCCGCAGATCAGCGGCACCGCAACCGCGATCCGCCGCATGGCGGGCACGACGGAAGCGATGCTGAAAGACGCGCTCGACGCCTATATCCAGCGCGACCCGAAACTGGCCGCCGATGTGCGCGAGCGCGACCTCGAAGTGGACCAGATGTATAACGCGCTGTTCCGCGAATTCCTGACCTACATGATGGAAGACCCGCGCAACATCACGCCCTGCATGCACCTGCATTTCATCGCGAAGAACATCGAGCGGATGGGCGACCATGCGACGACGATCGCCGAGCAGGTGATCTACCTCGTGACCGGCGAAATGCCGGAAGACGCGCGCCCGAAAAGCTCGAGCGTAATGTGACGGAGACCTGAGAAATGTCGCCAGCCCAACAACCCTGTGTCCTTGTGGTTGAAGACGAAAACGCCCAGCGCGAAGTGCTCAGCTACAACCTCGAAGCCGAAGGGTTTCGCGTCGTGATGGCGGAGAATGGAGACGAGGGCCTCTTGTTCCTGAAGGAAGAGAAGCCCGATCTGATCGTGCTGGACTGGATGCTGCCCAATGTCTCCGGCATCGAGATTTGTCGCCGCGTGAAGGCCAATTCCGAGACCCGAAACATTCCTGTCATCATGCTCTCGGCACGCTCCGAAGAGGTGGACCGGGTGCGGGGCCTCGAGACCGGCGCGGATGACTACGTCGTGAAACCCTATTCGGTCGTCGAGCTGATGGCGCGCGTGCGCACCCAGCTGCGCCGCACGCGGCCCGCGACGATGGGCGAGCGGCTGAGCTTCGAGGACATCATCCTAGATGCCGAGGAACACCGCGTTTTCCGCAACGGCCAGCCGCTGAAACTCGGTCCGACCGAGTTCCGGCTGCTCTCGACGATGATGGAAAAACCGGGCCGCGTCTGGACCCGCGATCAACTGCTCGACCGGGTCTGGGGCCGCGACATATATGTCGACACCCGCACCATCGACGTCCATGTCGGGCGGCTGCGCAAGGCGCTGATGGCCAATGGCGGGGATGATCCGGTGCGCACGGTGCGCGGCACGGGTTACGCGCTGGGATAAAGCGAAACAGGCGCGCGGATCACCGCGCGCCTTTTCAATTCAGTCCTTCAGGCACAGCTTGCACGAGGCAAGCGCCGCCATGTTGAGGATGTCGTTCACCGTCGACGTGGTCGAGCACAGCTGAACCGCGTGGCTCGTCCCGGTCAGGATCGGGCCGATCACGGTCGCGCCCGCCATCTCCTGCATCAGTTTCACGGAGATCGAGGCCGAATGGCGTGCCGGCACGACGAGAATGTTGGCGGGGCCGGTCAGACGGCAGAACGGGTAGTTCTTCATCTGATCCATGTTGAGCGCCACATCGACGGTCATCTCGCCATCATACTCGAAATCCGCCCCGCGCGCGTCGAGCACCTTCGGCGCGACATGCATCTTCGTGGCCCGCTCAGAGACCGGATAGCCGAAGGTCGAGAAGGAGCAGAAGGCCACACGCGGCTCAAGGCCCAGGCCCCGCGCCACATGCGCGCCCGCCGTCGCGATATCGGCCAGATCGTTCTCGTCGGGCCATTCATGCACCAGCGTATCGCCGATCAGCACCACGCGGCCCTTGTTCAGCAGGGCGGTGATCCCGACCGCCCCATCCGAGGGCTTCGCGTCGATCACCTTGTTGATCAGTTCCAGCACATGCGCCGATTTCCGGGTCGCGCCCGTGACCATCGCGTCACCATGCCCATGCACCAGCATCAGCGCCGCGAAGACATGCCGGTCGCGCGTCGCCAGCTTATGCGCATCCTCGCGGTCCACGCCCTGCCGTTGCAGGCGCTTATACAGGAAATCCTTGTAGCTCTCGGTATTCTTGGAATTGGCCGCATTCACCACGCGCAGCTCGCGATAGGCATCGCCCAGGCCAGCCGCTTCGAGCTTTTCCTTCACGTCCTGCTCACGGCCCACGACCAGCGCCTCGCCCATGCCGGAGCGCTGATAGGCCACGGCGGCGCGCAGCACCCTCTCGTCATCGCCCTCGGCAAAGATCATCTTCGCCTGCGCCTGACGCGCACGGCTCTGGATGCCCTGCAGGATCGACGCGGTCGGGTCCATCCGCGCTTTCAGGCTTTGCGCATAGCCTTCCATGTCGATGATCGGACGCCGCGCGACACCGGTGTCCATCCCGGCTTTCGCGACCGCCGGCGGGATCACGTGGATCAGGCGCGGATCGAAGGGCGTCGGAATGATGTAATCGCGCCCGAAGCTGAGCTTGCGCCCATAGGCCATCGCGACCTCGTCAGGCACATCCTCGCGGGCAAGCTCCGCCAGAGCGTTGGCGCAGGCGATCTTCATCTCGTCATTGATCGCGCGGGCATGGATGTCGAGCGCACCGCGGAACAGGTAGGGGAAGCCGAGGACGTTGTTCACCTGGTTCGGGTAATCCGACCGCCCCGTCGCCACGATCGCATCGGGGCGCACCGATTGCGCCTCTTCCGGCGTGATCTCCGGGTCCGGGTTCGCCATCGCGAAGATCACCGGATTGTCGGCCATCGACTGCACCATCTCGGGCGTCACCGCGCCCTTGGCAGACACGCCGAGGAACACATCCGCGCCTTCCATCGCCTCTTCGAGCGAGCGCGCCTCGGTCACCGCCGCATGGGCCGATTTCCACTGGTTCATGCCCTCGGTGCGGCCCTGATAGATCACGCCCTTGGTGTCGCACATGATGCAATTGTCGTGCTTCGCACCCATCGCTTTCACGAGTTCCAGACAGGCGATGCCCGCAGCGCCCGCGCCGTTCAGCACGATCTTGCAGTCCTCGATCTTCTTGCCCGACAGCTCCAGCGCGTTGATCAGCCCCGCCGCACAGATCACCGCCGTGCCGTGCTGATCGTCGTGGAACACCGGGATGTCCATCAGCTCCTTGAGCCGCTGCTCGATGATGAAACATTCCGGCGCCTTGATATCCTCGAGGTTAATCCCCCCGAAGGTCGGCCCCATCAGTTTCACCGCGTTGATGATCTCGTCGGCATCCTCGGTATCGAGCTCGATATCGATCGCGTTCACATCCGCGAAACGCTTGAAGAGGACCGCCTTGCCCTCCATCACCGGCTTCGAGGCGAGCGCCCCGAGATTGCCGAGCCCCAGAATGGCCGAGCCGTTCGAGATCACGGCGACCATGTTTCCCTTCACGGTGTAATCGTAGGCCAGCTCGGGGTTTTCTGCGATCGCCTCCACCGGCACGGCAACGCCCGGGCTGTAGGCCAGCGACAGATCGCGCTGCGATGTCATGGGCTTCGACGCGGTGATGTCGTATTTCCCCGGATGCGGGTCGAGGTGATACGCCAACGCCTCTTCGGGCGTGATACGGTTCTTGCTGGGCATTGGGCCGGTGCTCCTCCTGCAGGTCCGAACCCGTTTAACGTCCCGTGATCCGCCACTCAACGGAATTGCGCCCGAATCCGGGGTTTTGTAGGGTCGCGCGACCAGCAAATGGGGGGCACATGGCCAAGCCGACCGTCACACCGATGATGGAACAGTATCTGGGGATCAAGGAGGCCAATCCGGGCGCGCTCCTGTTCTATCGGATGGGTGATTTCTACGAGATGTTCTTTCAGGACGCGGTCGATGCCGCATCCGCGCTCGACATCGCGCTGACCAAGCGCGGACAGCATCTGGGCGAGGACATCGCAATGTGCGGCGTTCCCGTGCACGCGGCCGAGGGCTACCTGCTGACGCTGATCCGCAAAGGCTTCCGCGTGGCGATTGCCGAGCAGATGGAGGATCCCGCCGAAGCGAAGAAGCGCGGCTCTAAATCCGTCGTGAAACGCGATGTGGTGCGGCTGGTCACGCCCGGCACATTGACCGAGGAAAGTCTGCTGGAGGCGCGCCGCCACAATTTCCTCGCCGCTTGGGCCGAAGTGCGCGACGAGGCCGCGATTGCCTGGGTCGATATCTCCACCGGCGAGTTCCGCGTGACGCCCTGCCCGCTGTCACGGCTGGGCCCGGAGCTTGCCCGGCTTGCGCCACGTGAAGTGCTGGTAAGCGAGGCCAAGGAGGCCGATTGCGCCGAAATAGTCTCTGATATGCGGGCCGCGATGACGCCCTTGTCCCGCGCGAGCTTCGACAGTCAGGCTGCCGAGACGCGGCTTCTGTCGCTCTATTCGATCGGGTCGCTGGATGCGTTCGGCAGCTTCACCCGCGCCGAGATGGCCGCGATGGGGGCGATCGTCGATTACCTCGAGATCACGCAGAAAGGGAAACTGCCCCTGCTGCGCCGTCCCGTGCACGAAGACAGCGGCGCGGCGATGCAGATCGACGCCGCCACGCGGCGTAATCTGGAATTGACGCAAGCTCTGTCGGGCGGACGCGAGGGCTCGCTCCTCAACGCCATCGACCGCACGGTGACGGCAGGTGGCGCGCGGCTTCTGGAGCGCCGGATCTCCGCCCCGTCCCGGAACCTGACCGAGATCCACGCGCGGCACGATTCTGTCCGTTTTCTGCTGGAACAGGGTCGATTTGCCGAAGATATCCGTGCCGATATGAAGCGCTGCCCCGATATGGATCGCGCGCTGTCGCGCCTCGCCCTGGATCGCGGCGGCCCGCGCGACATGGCCGCGATCCGCAACGGGTTGGAGCAGGCCGAGCGGATCGCCGAAGCGGTGTCCGCCGTCGAGGCCCCACCGCTTCTCGCCGAGGCAGCCAAGGCGCTCACGGGCCATGACGACCTCACCGCCCTTCTGGATGCGGCGCTCATTGCGGAGCCGCCGCTTCTCGCGCGCGATGGCGGCTTCATTGCGACGGGCTATGACGAGGATCTCGACCAGACGCGCCAACTGCGCGACGAAGGCCGCGGCGTGATCGCGAAGATGCAAGCGGAGTATATCGAGGCTACGGGCATCAATTCGCTGAAGATCAAGCACAACAACGTGCTGGGCTATTTCATCGAAACCACGGCCACCCATGCCGAGAAGATGCTCGCCCCGCCGCTGTCGGAACGCTTCATCCACCGCCAGACCACCGCGAACCAGGTGCGTTTCACGACCGTCGAACTCAGCGAGATCGAAACCCGAATTCTCAACGCCGGAAACCATGCGCTGGAGATCGAAAAAAGGCTCTATTCCAGCCTAAGACAGGCCATTCTCGACCGCGCGGGCCCGATCAACGAGGCCTCGCGCGCACTGGCCGAAATCGACCTCGCCAGCGCTTTCGCGACGCTCGCCCGCAACGAAGACTGGGCAGAACCCACCGTCGACGACAGCCACGCGTTCGAGATCGAGGGCGGTCGGCATCCGGTCGTCGAAGCCTCGCTGAAGAAATCCGGCGAGCCCTTCATCGCGAATGACTGCGAACTGACCGAGGGCGCAACGCCTGCGATCTGGCTGCTCACCGGTCCGAACATGGCCGGTAAATCGACCTTCCTGCGGCAGAACGCCCTGATCGCGCTTCTCGCCCAAGCGGGCAGCTTCGTCCCGGCGAAATCCGCCCATATCGGTCTTGTGTCTCAGCTCTTCAGCCGTGTCGGTGCGGCGGACGATCTGGCGCGGGGCCGGTCGACCTTCATGGTCGAGATGGTCGAAACCGCCGCGATCCTCAATCAGGCCGACGACCGCGCTCTGGTGATCCTCGACGAGATCGGCCGTGGTACGGCAACTTATGACGGGCTCTCGATCGCTTGGGCCGTCATGGAGCACCTGCACGCGTCCAACCGCTGCCGCGCCCTCTTCGCGACCCATTACCACGAGATGACCGCGCTGTCGGCCAAGCTGGACGGCGTCGAGAATGCGACCGTCGCGGTCAAGGAATGGGAGGGCGAGGTAATCTTCCTGCACGAAGTTCGTAAGGGCGCCGCCGACCGCTCCTACGGGGTTCAGGTCGCGCGCCTCGCCGGGCTTCCACATTCCGTCGTGGAACGCGCCCGGATCGTGCTCGATGCGCTGGAGAAGGGCGAACGCGAAGGTGGCGGCAAGAAACAGGCGGTGATCGACGATCTGCCGCTGTTTTCAGTGTCTAACACACCGCAACCGGCCGCCGCGCCAGCAAGTCCGTCAGAATTGGAAGAGCGGCTGAAAGCCCTCATTCCAGACGACATGACACCGAAAGACGCGCTCGACGCCCTTTACGAGCTTCGCGCGCTTCTCACGGAGTGATCTTCGTTTTGGGGAAAATATCCCGGGGGTCTGGGGGCAGCGCCCCCAGCCTGTCCGATCAGGATTTCGGAGTGGAGCTGACGCCCACTTTCGCCGGCCGCAGAAGCCGGTCGTGGATCATGAAGCCGTTCTCCATGACCTGAATAATGTCGCCGGCCTTCGTGCCGGGCGCCGGCGCTTCGAACATCGCCTCATGCATCTGCGGGTCGAATTTCTCGCCGACCTCGGGCGCCACCGTGGTGATGCCGTGACGGGCGAACACGTTGAGTAATTCGCGCTGGGTCAGCTCGACGCCTTCAAGGAACGGCCCGGCCTGCGAACGCACGTCCTCATTCGCGGCTTCGAGCGCACGCGAGAGCGCGTCGAACACGGGCAGCATGTCGCGCGCCAGACGCGTCCCACCGTAATTCGAGGCTTCCTGACGCTCTTTGTCGGCACGTTTGCGCGCATTCTCGGCATCTGCCAGCGCGCGCATGAATCGGTCGCGATAATCGTCGCGCTCGGCACGCAATGCCTCGAGCTCGTCTTCCTCATGGGACAGCACATCCTCGAAGCTCTCGTCGATATGCGCCTGATCCTCGGCAATCTCGTCTTTTTTCTCGCTCATGCCATTCATCCTTTGCCCTGGCCGGAGATCATCCGCCCGACCAGTTGCGCTGTGTAGTCCACGATCGGCACGATGCGCCCGTAGTTGAGCCGGGTTGGCCCAATCACGCCCACCGCACCAATGATCTTTCGGTCAGCGTTCATATATGGAGAGACAACCAAAGAGGAACCCGAAAGAGAGAAAAGTTTGTTCTCAGAGCCAATAAAAATACGCACGCCCTCGCCATCCTCGGCCAGATCGAGGAATTCGGCGATGTCACGCTTCCGCTCGAGATCATCGAAGAGCGAGCGGATCCGGTCGAGGTCGTCTTCTGAGCCCAAAAGATTGGCACGACCGCGCACGATCAGCCTCTCATAGCGCTCGCCTTTGTTCTCCCAGGCTGCCAACCCGCTGTCGATCAGTTCGGTCGCGAGCGAATCGATTTCGGTGCGGTGATTTGCGATTTCGCGGGCGATGTGACCGCGCAGTTCCGACAGCGTTTTCCCCTCCGCCATCGCGTTGAGGAAATTCGCGGCCTCCCGCATCGAGGACGGCGTCTGACCCAGCGGTGGCGTGAAGACGCGGTTCTCCACCTGACCGTCAGCGAAAACGAGCACCACCAGCGCCCGGTCGGGCGAGAGCGAGACGAATTCGATATGCCGGATCGGGGCTTCGTGTTTCGGCGTCAGCACGAGGCTCGCGCCCTGCGTCATCCCCGAAAGCGCGCTCGAAACCCGGTCCAACAAAGACCCTACATCGCCTGAATTCGCGCCCATCGTGGCATCGAGCGCCGCACGGTCCTCGTCGCCGAGATGGTTCACCTCCATCACCCCATCGACGAACAGCCGCAGACCCGTCTGGGTCGGAACACGTCCGGCGGAGACATGGGGGCTGTCCAGAAGCCCGAGATATTCGAGATCCTGCATCACGTTGCGGATCGTCGCCGCGGACAGCTTCTCGTTCATCTCTCGGGTCAGGCTCCGCGAGCCCACGGGACCGCCAGTCGTGAGATAGCCTTCGACCACCCGGCGAAACACTTCGCGGGAGCGGTCGTTCAGTTCGGAAAGAATATCGTTCTGGTCACTCATCGCGCTTCATCCCTGCTGACTTAAAGCCGCGCGAAGCCGAAGGTCAATCACGGCACGGGGGTTGCATCGCTGCGCATGGGCGATCAAATGGGGTGAATTCATTAGAAAGGTCCCCACGATGCGCCCATCCGGCAGAGAGTTAAGTGAACTTCGCCCGATTTCAATCGAGACCGGGGTTACGAAACACGCAGAAGGGTCTTGCCTGATCAAAATGGGCGACACCCATGTGCTGTGCACCGCCACGATCGAAGACCGCGCGCCGTCTTTCCTGAAAGGTTCCGGCCTTGGCTGGGTGACGGCAGAATACGGCATGCTGCCGCGCGCGACCAACACGCGTAACCGTCGCGAGGCCGCGGCAGGCAAGCAGGGCGGAAGAACCGTTGAAATTCAACGTCTTATCGGTCGCGCCCTGCGCGCTGGCGTCGATCGTTCGGCGCTTGGCGAACGTCAGATCGTGGTCGATTGCGATGTGATCCAGGCCGATGGCGGCACGCGCTGCGCCTCGATCACCGGCGGTTGGGTCGCGCTGCGTCTCGCCACTAACAAGCTGCTGAAATCGGGCACCTGCACCTCGGATCCGCTGCTCGATCATGTCGCAGCCCTGTCCTGCGGCATTTATGCGGGCCAGCCGGTCGCGGATCTCGACTATGCAGAGGATAGCGAAGCGGGCACTGACGGGAATTTCATCATGACCGGGCGCGGCAAGTTGATCGAAGTGCAGATGTCGGCCGAAGGCGCGACCTTCTCGCGCGAACAGATGGATCGGCTTCTCGATCTGGCCGAGGAAGGCGCTGCGAAGCTTGTCGAAATGCAGAAAGCCGCAGTCGAATGAGAAGCTTCACCGAAAAGAAGCTGCTGGTCGCGACCCATAACGCCGGAAAGCTCGAGGAGATCAAAGCGATCCTCGCGCCTTTCGGCGTCGAGGTCGTCGGCGCGAAGGAGATGAACCTCCCCGAGCCGGAAGAGACCGAGAGCACCTTTGTCGGCAATGCGCGGATCAAAGCCCATGCGGCGGCGAAAGCGAGCGGCCTGCCCGCCTTGGCGGACGATTCCGGCATCGAAGTCGACTGTCTCGACGGTGCGCCGGGCGTTTACACTGCCGATTGGGCGACCACGCCGAACGGGCGCGACTTCACCATGGCGATGGAAAAAACCTGGAAAGCCTGCGACGAGATCGAAGCGGAGCTGCCGCGGACCGCGCGCTTCCGCTCCACCCTAGTTCTCGCCTGGCCCGACGGGCATGACGAGGTGTTCGACGGCCGTGTCGAAGGTCAGCTGGTTTGGCCGATGCGCGGCGCTCTCGGGCATGGTTATGACCCGATGTTCCAGCCCGATGGCTATGACCAGACCTTCGCGGAGATGGATGCCGCGCAAAAGAACGAGATTTCGCACCGTGCGGATGCTTTCCGCAAGTTCGTGACGATTTTCGACGCGCAATGACCGAGGATTGGCGGCACGGAGGGTTCGGCCTCTACCTTCACTGGCCGTTCTGTGCCGCCAAATGCCCTTATTGCGACTTCAATTCCCATGTCGCGACCGCCATCGACCAGAAACGATGGCTCTCTGCCTATCTCAGCGAACTCGACCGCTATGCGGCGCAGACGGAAGGCCGGATTCTGAACACGGTTTTCTTCGGCGGCGGCACACCCTCTCTGATGGATCCCGAGATCGTCGCCGCAATCATCGAGCGCATCCGCAGAAACTGGCAAACCAGCAACGATTTCGAGATCACCCTCGAAGCGAACCCCACAAGTATCGAATCCAGGCGGTTTAGAGCCTTTTCCGAGGCTGGCGTGAACCGCGTCTCCATGGGGATGCAGGCGCTGAATGACGAAGATCTCCGTCGTCTGGGCCGGATGCACTCAGTCGCGGAAGGCCAGAAAGCCTTCGACATCGCGCGCAAGCAATTCGAGCGTGTGAGCTTCGATCTGATCTACGCGCGCCAACACCAGACGATCGAAGATTGGAAAGCAGAGCTGGACGAGGCGCTGGAAATGGCGGTCGACCACCTCTCGCTCTATCAGCTGACCATCGAACCCGGCACGGCTTTCGGCGCGCGGCACGACGCCGGCAAGCTGCGCGGCATTCCTGAGGACGATATCTCCGCCGAGATGTATTTCGCGACGCAGGAAATCTGCGAAAAGCACGGCCTGCCCGCCTATGAGATCTCGAATCACGCGCGCCCGGGCGCCGAGAGCCGCCACAACCTGATTTATTGGCGTTATGGCGACTATATCGGCATCGGTCCCGGCGCACATGGGCGCCTTACCGAAGGCGGTGTCCGTCACGCTACCGATACGCTCAAACAGCCCGGCGCCTGGCTTGCGCAGGTGGAAAAAACCGGTGCCGGAGAGAATGAACGCGCCGCCCTGCCCCGCGAAGAGCAGGCAATCGAATATCTTCTGTTCGCGCTGCGCCTGTCCGAAGGGCTCGTGATGGAACGGTTCAACACGATCTCGCGTTCACCGCTCGATGAGGCGACAATGCGCCATCTTGAGGATATCGGCGTGGTTGAGAGAGAGAACGGATTTCTGCGCGCGACGGATCGAGGCCGCCCGGTCTTGAACGCCATCATTCGCGATCTCATCCCCTGATGCGCATCCTCTGGCTCACGCTTGGCATTATTTCGGCCGGAATCGGGATCATCGGGCTGTTTCTGCCGCTCGTCCCGACCGTTCCGTTGATGCTTCTGGCGACGTTTTGCTTCGCAAGATCCTCTGATCGCCTGCACAACTGGATCATCACCCATCCGCGCTTTGGACCGCAGATCATCGACTGGCAAGAACGCCGCGCCATCGCGAAACGCGCAAAAATCGCGGCAACAGTGTCTGTTTTCGCGGCTTTCGGCCTGTCTTTGGTCTTCCGGTTACCGGTCGAAATTTTGGCGCTTCAGGGGATCACCCTGCTCGGCGTCCTGATTTTCATCTGGACGCGCCCGAATAGCTGATCAGCCGTTGCTGAGCATCTGGCAAAGCTTGTCGAGCTCCTCCAGATCGTCGTAAGCAATCGTAATCTTGCCGCTGCCGCTGCTGGTATGATCGATCGCAACCTTCATCCCGATCGTCGCGGACAAATCGCCCTCGAGCGCCCGCGTGTCAGCGTCTTTCTGGGGTTTCGGACGCGCTTTGCGTTCTTCCCCGCCCTGCTGTTTCTTCGCAAGTTTCTCGACATCGCGCACCGAAAGCGTCTTCGCAACGGCCTGTTTCGCCAGGCTGATCGGATCTTCAGCGGTGATCATCGCCCGCGCATGACCGGCAGACAGCTTGCCCTCGCGCAGATAGACCTGAACTTCTTCGGGCAGCTGCAGCAGACGCATCAGATTCGCGATGTGGCTACGGCTTTTCGACAGCGCCTCGGCCAGTTTTTCCTGCGTATGCCCGAAGCGGCTCATCAACTGCTTATACGCAAGCGCCTCTTCGAGCGCATTGAGGTCGGCGCGCTGAATATTCTCGATGATCGCGACTTCCAGAACTTCCGTGTCATTGAATTCGCGAATGATGACCGGAAGCTGGTGCAGCTTGGCCATCTGCGACGCGCGCCACCGGCGTTCACCGGCCACAATCTCGTAATGACCGGGCTTCGTCGGATGTTTGCGCACGATAAGCGGCTGAATCACACCCTTCTCGCGGATCGAAGACGCCAGTTCTTCCAAAGCGGCCGGCTCGAAATCGCGACGCGGCTGATCGGGGTTCGGCTCGATCTTCTCGACCGGGACATATTGCTCCGGGCGACGCGGAGACGTCGTCGTCTCGGTCGGATTCAAATCAACATCCGCCATCAAAGCCGACAAACCACGCCCCAATCCACGCTTTTCGCGTTCTTTCGCCATTCTCACACCGCCTTTGCCAGTTCATGCCGCGACATCAATTCGCTGGCGAGATTCCGATAGGCCAACGCCCCGCGCGAACTGCTGTCGTAGCTGAGCACCGGCATCGCATAGGACGGCGCCTCGGATACCCGCACATTCCTCGGGATCATCGTTCGGAACACCAGCTCGCCCAGAGTCGCGCGCGCATCCGCCTCCACCTGCTGCGAGAGATTGTTCCGCACGTCATACATCGTGAGAACGACCCCCTCGATTCGCAGGTTACGATTCGCGCTCAGGCGGATCTCCCGGATCGTCAGCATCAGCTGCGAAAGTCCTTCGAGCGCGAAGAATTCCGCCTGCAGCGGCACTAGGACCGAATGCGACGCAACCATTGCGTTGATCGTCAGAAGGCTCAACGAAGGTGGGCAGTCGATCAAGATATAGTCGAAGCCATAGCTATCAACATCTGGATGTCGTAGCGCGTCATGCAGAAGGAAGCTGCGCTTTTCGGTCGAGACAAGCTCCATATCCGCCGAGGACAGGTCCGTCGTCGCCGGGCAGAGGTAAAGACCGTCGATTTCGGTCTTGTGCAAAACCGAGGAAACTGGCGCGTCTTCGATCAGCAGATCGTAGGTCGTCAGCTCGCGATCATCGGGCTCAATCCCCAGACCGGTCGACGCATTCCCCTGCGGATCGAGATCGATCAAAAGAACCTTACGCCCGGCTTCTACCAGCCCTGCAGCGAGGTTGATCGCCGTCGTCGTCTTCCCCACGCCGCCTTTCTGGTTCGCAATCGCAATGATTTTCGGTTCATTTGCGCGAATTGGATCAGACACGCTCGGCTCCGTGGATTTTCAGGACAACACTGTTTGGATCGCTGAGGCTTTCGATCGCCCCGTAGTCAAAGGACCAGCTTTCCTGCGCCTGCGCAAGTTCTTCCTGCCAGCGCGCGCCTTTCGGGAAGATAGCGATGCCGGAGGGCTTCAGATGCCGGGCGGTGAATTCCAGTAGTTTCGGTAGGTTTGCGAGGGCCCGGGCGGAGACGACATCGGCCTTCAGCGGGGCGATCTCTTCGATTCGTTGCGCAAGAGCGCGGATATTGAGCGACAGCTCCCGTGTGACCGTCGAGAGAAAGGCCGATTTTCGTAGATCCGATTCGACCAAAATGACTTGGCGTTCTGGCGCCTTTTCCGCCGACAGAATCGCAATCACCAAACCCGGAAAGCCGCCCCCTGCCCCGAAATCCGCCCAAATCCGCGCATCTTCGGGCGCCATCGCGAATATTTGTGCCGAATCGAGGAAGTGGCGCGACCACATATCCTCCAAGGTCGACTTCGCGACGAGGTTAATCGCGGGATTCCACTTCTTGAGCAACGCCTCGTAAGAAAACAGCTTATCCAATGTTTCACGTGAAACATCGAATCGTGCAGCGAAATCCTCAGCCTCAGGCGTCGTCATGCCGAGCGTGCCCGCTTTGATTGCCGTAGTCGCGCCAAGATCAACGTAAGTGCCGCGGGCGTGACGCCATCGACTCGTCCTGCCTGCCCCAAAGTTTTCGGCATCGCGCGCTTAAGCTTACCCTTCAACTCGTTCGAGAGCCCCTGCAGAGAATCGAAATCGAAATCTTCGGGAATTTTCCAGCCCTCATCGCGCTTAAGGGAAGCCGCGTCGACCTCCTGACGCGCAACGTAATTCGCATAGAGCGCATCGATCGACAGCTGCCGCGCCGTCTCATCGGAGAGATCCTGCAATTCCGGCAGCGCCTCTTGCAGCGCGGGCATCGTGATATCGGGGAAAGACAAAAGATCGAAAGCAGTTCGCCGCGTCCCGTCCTCGTTCACCTTAAAGCCCTTCGCCTTGGCTTCCTTGGGCGTCAGCGAGATCGACTGCAGCAACTCCCGACCTGCCGTCAGATCGGCGGATTTCTCTTCAAACAGAACCCGGCGCGCCTCGCCAACGCAGCCGATCTCGATCCCCATCCCCGTCAGGCGCTGGTCGGCATTATCGGCCCGCAGAGACAGACGGAACTCGGCCCGCGAGGTAAACATGCGGTAAGGCTCCGTTACCCCGCGCGACGTCAGATCGTCGATCATCACACCGATATAGCTCGACGTTCGGCTGAAATGCACCGGCGCGCCCGCCTTCGCAGAGGATGCCGCATTCAAACCAGCGACGAGACCCTGAGCTGCGGCCTCCTCATATCCTGTGGTCCCGTTGATCTGACCCGCAAGATATAGGCCAGGGACGGCACGCAACTGCAGCGTCGCGTCCAGCGCACGCGGATCGACATAGTCATATTCGATCGCGTAACCGGGCTGCAGGATCTTCGCCTCTTCCAACCCGAAAATCGAATGGACGTAATCTTCCTGAACATCCACCGGCAGCGAGGTGGAAATCCCGTTCGGATAGACCGTGTCGTCGTCCAGGCCTTCTGGCTCAAGGAAAATCTGATGCGAGTCCTTATCCGCGAAGCGCACGACCTTGTCTTCGATCGACGGGCAATAGCGGGGCCCCACCCCCGAAATATGACCGCCATACATCGCGGAGCGGTCAAGGTTGCTCCGGATGATGTCATGCGTCCGCCCATTCGTATGGGTAATCCCGCACGAAATCTGCCGGACCTCGGGACTCCGGTTCAGGAAGGAAAACATCACCGGGTCGTCATCACCGGGCTGACTCTCCAGTTTATCCCAGGCAATCGTCTTCCCATCCAACCGCGGCGGTGTGCCGGTTTTAAGACGGCCCATGGGCAGATCCATCGCGTAAAGCCGCTCGGCCAATGCGCGCGAGGGCCGATCCCCAATGCGTCCACCCGGACGCTGCTGGTCGCCGATATGGATCACGCCATTCAGGAAAGTCCCCGAAGTCAGGATCGCCGACTGACAGCTCAGCATCACACCATCTGCCAGCACCACGCCGGTGACCCGACCGCCTTCGACGCGAAGATCGGTCACCTCGCCCTCGACCACTTCGAGGTTCGGCTGCGCCGCGGTCATACGCTGGGCGGCCTCGCGGTAGAGTTTACGATCCGCCTGAGCGCGCGGGCCTTGCACGGCGGGGCCTTTACGTCGGTTAAGAAGGCGGAGCTGGATACCGGCAGCGTCGGCCAGCCGGCCCATCACACCGTCCAGCGCATCGATCTCACGGACCAGGTGGCCTTTACCAAGCCCGCCGATCGCCGGGTTGCACGACATCACCCCGATCGCATCGGCGCGAAGCGTCACCAAAGCCACCTGCGCACCCATCCGGGCCGCCGCGTGGGCTGCCTCGGTTCCGGCGTGCCCGCCTCCGATCACGATGACGTCGTAATGTTTCACGTGAAACACTCCTTACTTTCCGATGCAGAAGCTCGAGAAAATTTCGTCCAACAGGTTCTCGACATCCACCCGACCGAGCAACGCTTCCAGCGCCCAAGCCGCCTGGCGCAGTGATTCCGCTGCCAGCTCGCTTCGGTCGGACCCGCGCAATACCTCATCTCGCGCCGATTCCAAAGCCCCGAATGCGCGCTGCATCGCAACCCTGTGCCGTTCGCGCGTCATTACGCCGGCGCCTTCGCCAAGCCCGGACAGACGTTCTTCGATCGCAGCGAGCAATTCGCCAAGCCCTTCGCCCGTTTTCCCGGAGACGTTCAACCCATCATGCGCAGCGATATCGGCTTTGCCATGCACCACAAGATCGCCCGGCTCCGGTGCGATCAGCGGGACTTCCTCGCCGTCGAGCAGGAAAACACGCAGATCGGATTGTCGCGCGCGGTCCAGTGCCCGTTCCACCCCGATCGCTTCCACGACATCGTCGGTTTCGCGCAGCCCAGCGGTATCAAGCAAGGTCACCGCCTGCCCGCCAATCTCCATCCGCACCTCGATGACGTCGCGCGTCGTGCCTGCGAATTCGGAGGTGATCGCCGCTTCGCGCCCCGCCAGCGCGTTAAGCAAGGTTGATTTCCCGGCATTCGGCCGCCCGACAATCGCGACCTCGAACCCCTCGCGAATACGCTCCGCCGCACCAAGACGACGTAATTCATCGCGAATTCCGGCGCTGACCGCGTCGATCAGCTCCAGTACCTCGGGCGAAACATCTACCGGAACTTCCTCATCCGCGAAATCGATCGTGGCTTCGATCAACGCCCCTGCCCGGATCAGCTTTGCGCGCCAATCCTCGACCAGAGCCCCAACTGCGCCTGACAAAACCTTCAATGCCTGCTTACGCTGCGCCTCGGTTTCCGCCTCGATCAGATCGGAAAGCCCTTCGACCTGCGCCAGATCGAGCCGTTCGTTTTCCAACGCCCGCCGGGTGAATTCACCAGGTTCTGCAAGCCGCAACCCGTCGATCTGCCCAAGGGCGCGCAACACGGCGGACACCGTCGCAATCGCGCCGTGGATATGCAGTTCCGCGACCTCTTCGCCGGTGAAGCTGGCGCCGCGCTCGAAACACAGCACCACTGCCTCGTCGAGTTCCTCACCCGCGAGCCGCAACCGCCGCAGCCCTGCGACGCGCGGCTCCGGCAGGGTCCCTGCCAAGTTCCGCGCCGCCTGCCACGCCAGCGGTCCTGAAATACGAATGACGGCCACGCCCGCTTTTCCGCGGGCCGTGGCCAGAGCATAGATCGTGTCCATAGCAATCCTCTTCCCTGCGGAAGATAGGACGGCCTCAGCCGTTCATCGAGTCGAAGAATTCCGAGTTCGTCTTGGTCTGCTTGAGCTTCGAAATCAGGAACTCGATCGCATCGGTCGTGCCCATCGGGTTCAGGATGCGGCGCAGAAGGTAGGTTTTCTGCAGATCCTTCTGATCGACGAGCAGTTCCTCTTTCCGGGTACCGGATTTGAGGATGTCCATCGCCGGGAAGACGCGCTTGTCCGCGACCTTGCGGTCCAGCACGATTTCCGAGTTACCGGTGCCCTTGAATTCTTCGAAGATGACCTCGTCCATCCGCGAGCCCGTATCGATCAGCGCGGTCGCGATGATGGTCAGCGAGCCGCCCTCTTCGATGTTCCGCGCAGCACCGAAGAAGCGCTTCGGACGCTGCAGCGCGTTCGCGTCGACACCACCAGTCAGCACCTTGCCCGAGCTCGGAACGACGGTGTTGAAGGCGCGGCCCAGACGGGTGATCGAGTCCAGCAAAATAACGACATCGCGCTTATGCTCGACCAGGCGCTTGGCCTTTTCGATAACCATATCGGAGACCGCGACGTGACGCGTTGCCGGTTCGTCGAAAGTCGAGGACACGACCTCCCCCTTCACCGAGCGCTGCATGTCGGTCACTTCTTCCGGACGTTCGTCAATCAGCAGCACGATCAGGTAACATTCCGGATGGTTCTGCTCGATCGAGGTCGCTATGTTCTGCAGCAGCACCGTCTTACCGGTCCGCGGCGGCGCCACGATCAGCGAACGCTGACCCTTACCGATCGGCGCAACGAGGTCGATGATCCGGGCCGAGCGATCCTTGATCGTCGGATCCTCGATTTCCATCTTCAGACGCTCGTCAGGATAGAGCGGCGTGAGGTTATCGAAAGCGACCTTGTGGCGCGCTTTCTCCGGCTCCTCGAAGTTGATCCGCTCAACCTTCGTTAACGCGAAATACCGCTCGTTCTCGCCGGGGGCGCGGATCACGCCTTCGACGGTGTCGCCGGTACGCAGGCTGTGCTGGCGGATCATGTCGGGCGAGACGTAGATATCGTCGGGACCCGGCAGATAGTTCGCTTCGGTCGAGCGCAGGAAGCCGAAGCCGTCCTGCAGCACTTCCAGCACGCCATCGCCGCCGATGACCCAGTCATCCTCGGCATGCTCCTTCAGGATCGAGAACATCATCTCGCCCTTGCGCATTGTCGAGGCGTTTTCGATCTCCCATTCTTCGGCCAGCGCCAGAAGTTCCTTCGGGCTCTTGGCTTTCAAATCGGAGAGATTGAGGCGTTCATCGCTCATCGGATCACCTGCAGCTGGCGCCTCACCAGAGCGGTGGACGCGAAAATTCGTCATGAATCAGAAAAACCGGTCGACCAGGACGGCCGTGGCTTAGCGACGCAGATAAGCGCAAAGCGTCGCTGAGTCAACGAAAGTCAGAATTTCACGATCACCGAGGCGACGATAACGATCATGAAGATCGTCGGGATCTCGTTCATCATCCGGTAGTAACGCCCGCTGCGGTTCGCCCTGCCCTCCGCGAGCGCCTTGCGTTCCTTCGCGCACCACATGTGGAACCAGGTCATGCCGAGAACGGCTGCGGCTTTGGTCCACGGCCAAATGCTCGACCAATCGACGATCCCCGGCGTGAAGACCAGCATCAGGCCGAAGAGCCAGCTCGCGATCATTCCCGGATTCATGATCGCCTTGAGGAGAAGCCGTTCCTGATGCCGGAACAGAAGCTCCTGATCGCTGTCGCGCTCCATGCCCGCCTTGTTCAGCCCCTCGACGTGGTAAACGTAAAGTCGCGGCAAATAGAACAGGGCTGCCATCCAGGTGATGATCGCCATCACGTGCAGTGCTTTGATCCACAAATACCAAGTGCTCAGGAAATCGGTCATCTCGCCTCCGGCTGACAGCTGCCATCATCTTCAAAAAAGATTCTTTAAAGAAAAAGATGATGATGATGTAGGGCCTGTTGATGATGTGGATTAACACTTTATCAAGACTTTCTCCACAGGCGGAAAACATCAGGCGAGCACTAATATTTTACTCGGCTAACGTTTCGTAAAATATTGATATCGCGTGATTCTTTTCCAGAGAGTCACAACGTCACCCTGTGGATAAATCTTGGGAGAAAATTGTGAAATCCCCGGCATGTCCCCAACGGCTCGAATCCGAATTCCACAGGTGGACAAGTTTCGGAAATCTGCCATGAAACGTGCCGATCCGGTGGAGTAATCTGCCGATCCGCGTTATGCCCAATTCGACCCCGAGACTTCTGCGCCCGCTTATCCACAAGTTCATGAACATCCTCCTCGCCTCCGCCTCAGAAATCCGCGCGCAGCTTCTGCGCAACGCCGGCCTGTCCGTGACCGTGCAGCCCGCACGCATCGATGAAGACATGATCCGCCGGAGTTTGGAGGCCGCAGAGGCGAAGCCGCGCGATGTGGCGGACCTGCTTGCCGAGATGAAGGCGGCGAAGCTCTCGGCGCGCCATCCCGGGGAGTTGGTGATCGGCGCGGATCAGGTTCTCGAACTCAAAGGCGCGGTGTTGTCGAAGCCCGAGACGCCGGAAGATGCGAAATCGCAGCTGCGCGCCCTTTCGGGCCAGACCCACAAGCTTCTCTCCGCGATGGTCGCGATCCGGGATGGCGAGCCGCTGTGGCGGCATGTCGGTGAAGTACGCCTGACGATGCATGAACTCTCGGAGCCGTTCATCGACGATTACGTCGCCCGGAACTGGGACAGCATCCGCTGGTCGGTCGGCAGCTACAAACTCGAGGAAGAAGGCGTGCGCCTTTTCTCCCGCGTCCAAGGCGACTATTTTGCCGTCCTGGGCCTTCCCCTGATCGAATTCCTGAACTGGCTTCACGCCCGAGGAGATTTCACGACATGACGGATCATCCGCGCATTCCCCTCGCCGGCGTCATTGGATCGCCGGTCGCGCACTCGCGCTCGCCTCTCCTGTTTCGGACCTGGTTCGCCGAATACGGGATCGACGGGTTCTACATTCCGATGGATGTGGCGCGCGATGATCTGGAAACCGTGCTGCGGACATTGCCGAAAGCGGGGTTCGTCGGCACCAATGTCACCATCCCGCACAAGATCCGCGCGCTTGAGATTGCCGATGTCATTTCCGATCGCGCGGCATTGATCGGGGCCGCGAACACCTTGGTATTCCGTCCTGACGGAAAGATTTATGCCGATAATACAGATGGTTACGGTTTCATCGCTAATCTGCGGCAGAATGCGCCTAACTGGGATCCCAAGTCTGGCCCGGCCGCAGTTCTGGGCGCTGGCGGCGCTGCGCGCGCCATCGTCGCCTCGCTTCTTGAAAGTGGCGCGCCGGAAATTCGTATCTCGAACCGCACCCGGGCCCGCGCAGACGCGCTGCGTCAGGAATTCGGCGCGCGTCTCGTCGTTTACGATTGGGTGCAGGCGGGCAATATGCTCGAAGATGCCGCGACCGTCGTGAACACGACCTCGCTCGGCATGGTCGGCAAATCCGAACTCCGCGTTCCGCTCGATGCGTTGCGGCCAAGCGCGACCTGTTGCGATCTCGTCTACACACCTCTGAAGACGAAATTCCTCGCCGAGGCTGAAGATGTGGGATGCACCGTGGTCGACGGGCTCGGCATGCTTCTGCATCAAGCCGTTCCCGGGTTTGAGCGCTGGTTCGGCCAGCGCCCGGAAGTGACCGAAACAGTCCGCAACGCGGTGCTCGGGGCATGAGCAATCCTTTCCTGCTCGGGCTGACCGGCTCCATCGGGATGGGAAAATCCACGACGGCAGCGATGTTCGCCGAGGCGGGAATTCCCGTGTGGGATGCGGATCAGACGGTGCACGATCTCTACGCGAAGGGTGGTGCGGCCGTTGCGCCGATTGCCGCGGTCTTCCCGTCTGCGGTCAATGATGGAGCGGTGGACCGGGCCGAGCTGAAAAAGCTGCTCGCCAGAGATAAAAAGGCTCTAACCCGCCTTGAATCGATTGTTCATCCGCTGACCACGGCCTCGCGAAGCGACTTCATCGCCGCGCATCCGGAGGCGGATCTGATCCTTCTCGATATCCCGCTTTTGTTCGAGACCGGGGCTGACGCTGCCTGCGATGCAACGCTCGTGGTCACCGCCCCGGCAGAGGTTCAGCGCGCGCGTGTTCTCGAACGGCCGGGCATGACCGAGGCACAGCTTGATTTCATCCTGTCGCGCCAGATGCCAGATGCGGAGAAACGACGTCGCGCTACCTTCGTAATCGAAACCCTCGATCTTGAGCAGACCCGCCAAGATGTGCGAAACCTGATTGCGAAGATCAGGGGTGAGCAAGATGCGTGAAATCGTTCTCGATACCGAAACCACGGGCTTCGAGCCGGGAGAAGGCGACCGGATCGTCGAGATCGGTGCGGTTGAGCTCTTCAACCACATGCCGACCGGTAACACCTATCACCAGTACATTAACCCTGAGCGGTCGATGCCCCAGGAAGCTTTTCAGGTGCACGGGCTGGGCGACGAATTCCTGTCGGATAAACCCAAATTCGCCCAGATCGGCCTCGATTTCCTGAATTTTATCGGGACGGACTCGGTTCTCGTGATCCACAATGCCAAGTTCGACATGAAATTCCTGAATGCCGAGCTTGGCTGGGCCGGAATGCCGCTGATCCCGGATGATCGCGCACTCGATACGCTGGCAATGGCCCGGCGGAGATTTCCGGGCTCGCCCGCGACGCTCGATGCGCTGTGCCGCCGCTTCAGCATCGACAACTCATCGCGGACTCTGCACGGCGCGCTGCTCGATAGTGAAATTCTGGCCGAGGTTTATCTCGAGCTGATCGGTGGTCGGCAGCCGGGCTTCGGGTTGCAACCCGTTGAAACGGGACAGAAACGTCAGGCCGGAGCCAATCAAGACTGGCGTCCTAAGCCTCGCCCCGAGCCCCTGCCCCCGCGCTTGACTGCCGAGGAGGCCGAGGCGCATGCTGCCTTCGTAGCCCAGCTCGGCGAAGCCGCGATCTGGAACCGCTACGACTGAAAACGTCGGGTTTTCTGACATAATAAGCAAGTTTTCCATTTAACCGAGCGTCAACCTCCCTTAAATCGGGGGCTTCTTAGGGAGAGAGCGGGAGGACCGTCCATGCTGGACCTGACCGAAATGCGCGCCACGCTGGCCGAGACGTACGATCTTGCGCCATCCATTGAGTTGGCAGAGGAAATGCGGGACATCCATGCGAAGATGGATCGCGTTATCCCCCTGCCCGATTTCGCGCGCTACGCGCCCTATATCCGCGCGATCAATCGTCTGAAAAAAGAGAAAAACGCGGTCATCCTCGCGCATAACTATATGACGCCGGAAATCTATCATGGCGTGGCAGATGTTGTGGGTGACAGTCTGCAGCTCGCCATCGAGGCCACGAAGGTTCAGGCCGGGACGATCGTCCAATGCGGCGTGCATTTCATGGCCGAGACGTCGAAGATCCTGAACCCCGCCAAGACTGTCCTGATCCCCGATATGAAAGCCGGTTGTTCGCTGGCGGAGTCGATCACCGCCGACGGTATCGCGGAGATGCGCGCCAAATATCCCGGTGCGCCCGTGGTAAGCTACGTTAACACGACCGCCGAGGTGAAAGCGGCGTCCGATATCTGCTGCACCTCGTCCAACGCTGCGCAGATCGTGCGCGCGATGGAGAGCGACACGGTCATCATGACGCCGGACCAGTATCTTGCGCAGAACGTGGCGAACGAAGTGCCCGAGAAGAATGTCGTCTGGTGGGAGGGCTCGTGCATCGTCCACGAGCAGTATACTGCCAAGGATATCAATGACTTCCGCTCGATGCATCCGAATACACGGATCATCGCGCACCCCGAATGCCCGCCCGATGTCGTCGCGGCGTCGGATTTCTCGGGCTCGACCTCGGGCATCATCAACTACGTCGAAACCAACAAGCCGAAAGAGGCGATGTTGGTCACCGAATGCTCGATGGCGTCGAACATCGCCGATGCGTTGCCGGAAGTAGATTTTGTGGGTCCGTGCAATATGTGCCCCTACATGAAGAAGATCACGCTCGAGAAAATCCTGTGGTCGCTGCATACCGGGACCGAGGAAGTGATCGTCGATCCGCAGGTCGCCGAAAAGGCGCGCGTCGCGGTTGAGCGGATGATCGAGCTGTCCCGGACGCTCGCGAAGTGATTGAAACGCGACGGATCATTATCGTCGGCGCCGGTCTGGGGGCGCTTTATGCGGCGCTCAGCCTTGCGCCCCGCCCCGTTCTCATCATCTCGCCGGAAACTCTGGGCGAAGGCGCATCCTCGGCCTGGGCCCAGGGCGGCGTCGCGGCCGCGATGTCGGTTGGCGACACGCCTGCCTCTCACGCACGCGACACAATGATCGCCGGAGCAGGCACTGTTTCACCGCAAATCGCGCATTTGGTGACCGAAGAAGCGCGTCAGCACATCCTTGCATTGACCGAACTCGGCACGCCTTTTGACCGCGATCCGGAGGGTGATTACGTGATGTCGCGCGAGGCGGCGCATAGCCACGCGCGCGTCGTTCGAGTGAAGGGTGATCAGGCCGGGCGCGAGATCATGCAAACGCTTGTCGCCGCAGTTCGGCAGACCCCATCGGTTCAGGTTCTCGAGGGCGTTCTCGCGACGCATCTGGAGACGGAGGACGGGCGCGTCACCGGCGTGTGGATCGAGCGCGCGTTTGAGCCCTCGGGGCCGGTGCTGATCAAAAGCCCGGCGATCCTGCTGGCGGGCGGCGGGTCGGGCGGGCTGTTTGCCGTCACGACGAACCCGCCGCGCATTCGTGGGCAGGTCATTGGGATGGCGGCGCGCGCCGGGGCGCGGATCGCCGATCCGGAATTCGTGCAGTTCCATCCGACTGCGATCGCCAGTGGCGAAGACCCTGCCCCGCTTGCGACCGAGGCGCTGCGCGGTGAAGGCGCAACACTCGTTAACGCGGCTGGCGAACGCTTCATGCTTTCGGTTCATCCCGATGCCGAGCTTGCGCCGCGCGATATCGTGGCCCGGGCGGTGTATCTGGAACGCAAAGCCGGGCGCGAGCCCGCTCTGGACACGCGCGCAGCCCTTGGGGCCGAGGTTCTCACGCGCTTCCCGGCTGTCGCCGAAGCTTGCGAAAGGGCTGGAATAGACCCTGTTTCTGGTGTGATCCCTGTCGCGCCCGCCGCGCATTACCACATGGGCGGGATCGATACCGATACCGAGGGGCGCAGTTCTCTCGATCGGCTTTGGGTCTGTGGCGAGGCGTCGTCGACCGGGCTTCACGGGGCGAACCGTCTGGCGTCGAACGGGTTGTTGGAAGCCTTGGTGTTTGCGCGGATCTGCGCTGTCGGGATCGCCGCGGAGCTTGGGGGGATCCCCGACGTCGAGATGGTTAACCCAGATTTCCCGGAAGGCGATGTCCCGGTGAATGAGCCAGCCGTGCAGGTATTGCGAAAAGCGATGACCGATGGCGTCGGTGTCGTGCGTGATGCGGATGGTTTGAAAGCTGCGCTTCGGGTCATTGCGAAGATCGAGGCGGAGGCTCGCACGGAAACGATGCGGAACATGACCGCCACGGCCACGTTGATTGCTTCGGCGGCCCTTGCGCGCGAAGAAAGCCGCGGGGGGCATTTCCGCTCGGATTTCCCGGAGATGAACCCGAAACTGGCGGAGAGAACGAAAATCACGCTGGAGGAGGCGCTGAACATCCGCGCCGCTGCCTTGGAGGACTGACATGCTGCCCGATTTGCTGATCGAACCGATTGTCCGCGCCGCGCTGGTCGAAGACCTTTCGCCCATGGGCGACGCGACGACCAATGCGGTGATCCCGGCGGGCAAAGCCTACTCGGCGCGGCTGAAAGCGCGCGAAAATGGCGTGGTTTCGGGGATGCAGGTCGCGGCGATGGCGTTTCGGCTGGTCGATCCCACGCTGCGCGTGTCGATCCTGATCGCTGACGGCAAACCGTGCCAGGCTGGCGAGACGTTGCTGACGGTCGACGGATCGGCGGCCTCGATCCTGATGGCGGAGCGCGTCGCGCTGAATTTCGCGGGCCGTCTGAGCGGGATCGCCACGAAAACCTCAGGTTTTGTCGCGAAAACCGAAGGCACCAAGGCGCGCATCACCTGCACGCGGAAAACGACGCCGGGGCTGCGCGTTCTGGAGAAGGCCGCAGTGACCCATGGCGGCGGTTTTAACCATCGTTACGGCCTGTCCGACGCGATCCTGATCAAGGATAACCATATCGCGGCGGCTGGTGGCGTCCGTGCGGTGCTCGAAGCGGCGAAAGCGGCGCGCAGCCACATGATGCGGATCGAGCTGGAAGTCGACACGCTGCGCCAGATGGAAGAAGCGCTGAAAATCGGCGGGGCCGATGTCATCCTGCTCGACAATATGGACAGCGCGGAACTGCGTGCGGCTGTTGCGCTGAATGCGGGCCGCGTGGTTCTGGAAGCCTCGGGGAACATGACGCTCGAGCGGATCGCCGAGGTGGCGGCGACCGGTGTGGATTACATCTCTTCCGGCGCGCTCACCCATTCGGCCCGGACGCTCGATCTGGGCCTCGACTTCTGAGACTTCAGCCGAGATAGTCTCTGAATTCGGCGCGAACGGCCTCATAGACCGAGCGTTTGAAGGGCACGATATTCTCGACCAGTTCGTCGAAGGACATCCATTGCCAGACCGAAAATTCGGGATGGTCAGTCTCGATCTGCACCTGATCGTCGGAACCGAGGAAGCGCATCAGAAACCATTTCTGCTCCTGCCCGCGCCAGCGGCCGTTCCAGATTTTCGGCACGAGATCATGCGGCAGGTCGTAGCGCACCCAATCGGAGGTTTTCGCGACGATTTCGACGAGATCGGGGTTCACCCCGGTCTCTTCTTCCAGCTCGCGCAGTGCGGCTTCTTTCGGTTTCTCGCCTTTGTCGATCCCGCCTTGCGGCATCTGCCAGGCCGGGCCGGGATTGTCGATGCGCTGGCCTGCGAACACGAGGCCAGCGGGGTTCATCAGCACGACGCCGACATTGCGGCGGTAAGGAAGTTTAACGATCTCTTCGGGGGTCATATGAAAAAGGGGCCCGAAGGCCCCTTCCCTCAATTCTGCTGCGTGTCGGATTTGCCATCGTCGCTGGGCGCTTCGGCCTTCTGCGTCGAGGCGGTGTCAGCCTTCGTCTCGGGGGCGATGGCCGAGAGACCTTTGATCAGGTCGATCGCGTAGGACATCTGGAAATCTTCCATCCGGCGCTTCGCGGCCTCTTCGGCTTTCGCGCGCTCGTCCTCGGCCTGCTGCTTTTCGTCCTCGGTCATCGAGTCGTTGGTGATCGCACCCTTCAGATCGGCCTCGGAGGTCATCTTGCGGGCGTTGTCGCCTTCGGCGGCCGCTTTATCCTCAGATTTCGGCTGATCGGGCTGCGGCACGACCACGTCGGGGGCGATGCCCAGCGACTGGATCGAGCGACCCGACGGCGTGTAGTAACGCGCAGTGGTCAGACGCATCGCGCCTTCGCCCTGGATCGGCATGACCGTCTGGACAGAGCCTTTACCGAAGCTCTTGGTGCCGACGACGATCGCGCGGTGATGATCCTGCAGCGCACCGGTCACGATTTCCGACGCCGAGGCAGAGCCACCGTTGATCAGTACGACGATCGGTTTGCCGTCGGCCATATCGCCGGCGGTCGCGTTGAAGCGCTCGCTATCCTGCGGGTTCCGGCCACGGGTGGAGACGATCTCGCCCTTGTCGAGGAAGGCATCCGCCGTCTTGATCGCCTGCGTCAGCAGGCCGCCGGGGTTGTTGCGCAGATCGACGATGAAGCCGTCGACCTTGTCCATGCCGCCGACTTCCTTGACCTGCTCCTTGATCGAGGATTCGAGGTTCGGGAAGGTCTGGTCGTTGAAGGTGGTGATGCGCAGGATGACAGTATCGCCGTCATGGCGGCCCTTCACGGCGGTCAGCTTGATTGTGTCGCGGGTCAGCGTGACGTCGAACGGATCCTGTTCGCCTTCGCGCACGATGGTCACGGTGATGTCCGAACCGACCGGCCCGCGCATCTTGTCCACCGCCTGATCGAGCGGGATACCCATCAGGGACTCGCCATCGACCGCGGTGATGAAATCGCCGGACT
This sequence comes from Thioclava sp. F36-7, assembly GCF_002020075.1. Classification (NCBI taxonomy): domain Bacteria; kingdom Pseudomonadati; phylum Pseudomonadota; class Alphaproteobacteria; order Rhodobacterales; family Paracoccaceae; genus Thioclava; species Thioclava sp. F36-7. The sequence goes on from NZ_MPZR01000004.1 coordinate 142,596, forward strand.
TGATGCCAGCCTCGGCCGCGGGCGTGCCGTCCATCGGCGAAACCACCTTCACGAAGCCGTCTTCCTGCGTGACCTCGATGCCGAGACCGCCGAAGGAGCCGCGCGTCTGAACGCGCATGTCGCTGTAATCGGAGGGCGGCAGGTAGCTGGAATGCGGATCGAGCGAGCTGAGCATGCCGTTGATCGCGGCTTCGATCAGCTTCTTGCTGTCCACGGGCTCAACATAGTCCTGGCGGATTTTCTCGAAAATGTCGCCGAACAGGTCCAGCTGCTGGTAGACGGTCTCGTTGCGTTTCGTTTCTTCGGCCATCAGCGGCGCCGCGACTTGCGTGGACAAAAGCGCCCCCGCGAGCGTGCCGCCAACCGCTGCCATCATGAACTTTTTCATACTCAACCCTTGTCGTCTTTTGTCTGGATGAACCACGGCGTCGGGTCCACGGGCTTACCGCCCTCTCTCAGTTCCAAATAAAGCGTCTCGCTGCGATCTGCACCAGCGCCATCTGTCGCCGCCTGCACGAATTCCTTGCCGAATTCCTTCGCTCCCGGCTGAATTCCGCCCATCAAACCTATGGGCGTGCCCTTTGGCAGCACGTCTCCAACCTCACCATAGACGGTTCCGAGCCCCGCAAGAACCAGAAGATATCCATCTGCGGGTTCGAGAACCATCACATTTCCGTAGTCGAGCAACGGACCACGGTAGCGAATTGTCGCAGCCCAGGGCGTTGTGACCAGCGAGCCCGGCTCACTTGCGATCACGAGGCCGGGACGTTTGATCCCCGCGGCATCGGGCTCGTTGAAGCTCCGCAGAACCGAGCCGATCACCGGCAGGTTCAGACTGCCTTTCGCGCCCGCGAAATCGCCGCGCGGCGGGCCGATATCGTTTTCCATGTCGCTCAGGCCGGTCGCGAAGCCTTCGAGCGTATCGGCGCTTTGCACCAGCGCGGTCAGCTCCTCGGGTTCTTCGAGATAGCGCTGCGGGAGTTTTTCGCGGCGTTCGGAGATTGCCTCGGACAGCGCGGTGCGCGCCTTGGTCACCGAAACCATCCCCGCTTCCAGCGTCTCGCGCGCGTTTTCCTGCAGCTTGCGGAGCGTCGCGATCTCCTTGAGGTGGACGCTCAGCTTCTGCGCCTCTTCCTGCAAGGCCGGCGCGACCGAAGACAGCACCATTCCCGAACGAGCCGAGCCTTCGGGGCCCGAGGGATGCAACAGCAGAAGCGGCCCGTCGGATTGCTGCATCGTCGACATCACGGCCAGCAGCCCGCCAAGCTCTTCGCGTTTCGCGTCGAACCCCTGCTTGATCTCGCGCTCGCGGATCGCGGCCCGGCGCAAGCCGTCGCGTAGCGCGCTCAACCCTTGCTCATAGGCGTGGATCGTTTTCGTCAGCGCCGCGATGCGGTCGGATTTCGACTGCGCCGCATCGAGCGCGGTGATCGCTTTGCGCAGATCGGCCGAGGCCTTGAGTGCGGCGTCGCCCGATCCTTCCGCCCAAAGCGGCCCGGCCGAGATCAGAAGAGCTGCGAGGGCGGCGCGGATCACGATACGATCAGGCTCTTTCCGGTCATTTCCTCGGGCTGCTCGATCTGCATCAGCTCCAGCAGCGTCGGCGCGAGATCCGCAAGCCGACCTTCGCGCAGCTTGGCGCCCTCGGGCCCACCGACCAGTGAGACCGGAACGAGGTTCGTCGTATGCGCGGTATGCGGTCCGCCGGTTTCCGGGTCGATCATGGTTTCGCAATTGCCGTGATCGGCGGTGATGATCATCGCGCCGCCCGCAGCCTCCAGCGCCTCGACGACGCGGCCGATATCATGGTCGATCTCTTCCACCGCCGCGATCGCCGCTTCCAGCGAGCCGGTATGGCCGACCATGTCGGGATTGGCGTAGTTCACGATGATCAGGTCGTACCCGGTCTCGATCGCCTCGACGAATTTGTCGGTGACTTCCGGTGCGCTCATCTCGGGCTGCAGGTCATAGGTCGCGACCTTGGGCGATTTGGGCATGTAGCGATCTTCGCCCTCCCACGGCTCTTCTTTGCCACCGTTGAGGAAGAAGGTCACATGCGGATATTTCTCGGTCTCGGCCAAGTGGAACTGGCTAAGCCCTTGTTTCGAAATCCATTCGCCGAGCGTATTGACGATCTCGCGCTTCGGATAGGCGGTCTTCATATAGGCGTTATGCTTGTCGGAATACTCGACCATCCCCAGCATCGCCGCCCATTTCGGACGCGGGCCGGTTTCGAATTCCGAGAAGTCCGGTTCGCCGATCGCCCGCAGGATTTCACGGGCTCGGTCGGCGCGGAAATTGAGACAGAAGAAGCCGTCGCCATCCTTCGCACCATCGTAATCTCCGATCACGGTGGGCTTGATGAACTCGTCCATTTCCTTCTTGTCGTAGCTGGCTTCGACGGCCGCGACAGGGGTGTCGGCCCCCTGCCCTTTGCCGTTGATCATCGCGTCATAGGCAAGGCCCACGCGCTCCCAGCGGTTGTCGCGGTCCATCGCGTAATAGCGGCCATCTACCGTGACGACCGTGCAGCCTTCGGGCAGTCGGTCGCAGAGATCGGAGACGAAGGACTTCGCGCTATCGGGTGCCACATCGCGCCCGTCGGTGATCGCGTGGATCAGCACGGGAACGCCCGCCTCCGAGACCATTTTCGCCGCGGCGAGCGTATGTTCGATATGGCCGTGCACGCCACCATCCGAGATGACGCCCATCAGATGCGCGCGCCCGCCGCTCTCTTTCATCGTATCGATGAAGGAGAGGATCGCCTCGTTCTTGAAGAAAGAACCATCCTCGATCGCCAGATCGATCTGGCCCAGATCCATAGCCACCACCCGGCCTGCGCCGATATTGGTGTGACCGACCTCGGAATTGCCCATCTGACCGCTCGGTAGCCCGACATCGGGGCCGAAGGTCACCAGCGTCGATTTCGCCGGGTTGTTCCACAGAACGCGGTCGAGGTTCGGGGTATCGGCCAGCAGGGGCGCGTTTCCTTCGCGCTCCTTTCGCTCGCCAAAGCCATCGAGAATGCACAGGACGACGGGTTTCGGGCGGGTCATGGCGGCCTCCTAATCTGTTGCCCCCTCATACGCCTCGCAAGCCTTGGCGGCAACCGGGGGCGTAAGCACTTCAGGCCTGGAACATGATCCGCCGGGCTTTCTTCTCATAGCTGAGGATTTCGGTCTGTCGCGTCGCCTCGAACAGCGACGAGAGCGCCGCGTCAGGCTTGTTCATGTAGCGCCGACGCAGGTCCAGCACGACCGCGCCGCCATCCCGGATCACCCGCATCATAAGGTCGAGATAGTCACCGATCGGGTAGTGGAAACCGCAGGAAATCAGGCTGGTGACGAGATCGCCCGTGACCCCCTCCAGAGCATCTGGTTGCTTGACCGGGTTGAGCGTTTCGACCGCGCGGGCGCCATTGTCGCGCAGAAACGACGCCGCGGCGTCGAGCGAGGCATAGCCCGCACCGGTATCGCTCCAGAAATGGTATTGCTCCGGGGTTTCCTCGATATCGATCAAGGTCACGGCGCAATCGTAATCCTTGATCAGCAGCGCGTCGTTGAGACCCTGTCCGCAGCCGATGTCGATCACATGGGTCGGGCGACGACCGGTTTCCTCGAGCGCCTTGCGCAGCGGGAGATACTCGGTGAAGACCTCGGCGAGCGCCCCGCGGAAAATCTCCTCGTTGCGGGCCTCGACTTCCTCCAGCGCGGGCCCCCTGTCGCCAGCTTCCCAGGCCTTGCGCGCGGTACCTGAAATCTGGCGCGTGCGCTGGAAGCCCATCAGCATCATCGCCTCGCGCGAAATGGACGCGCCGGAAATATTCATGTCGCGAAGTGTATTCATGGAGCCTGACCCGCTGGACATCATTTTCTGACGCAGCGTAACGTTGCCGCGACACGGCGCAAGCCGTTGATGAGAGCTCAGGTTAAAATGGCACAGGTTAAGATGTGCTGATCAGACGCGGTGATAGGGCGTGCCGGCGATGATCTGTCCGGCGCGGTAGATCTGTTCGGTCAGCATGACGCGGGCCAGCATATGCGGCCAGACCATCTTGCCGAAGGAGATCGAGAACGCGGCGCGGCTGCGCAGGGACGGATCGATCCCGTCCGCGCCGCCGATCACGAAAGCCACGTCGCGGGCCTGATCGCGCCAGCCTTGCAGCTTGGTGGCAAATTCGGGCGATGAGATCAGGCTGCCGCGCTCGTCGAGCGTGACGATCACCGATCCGTCGGGAATTGCGCGGCTCAGCAGGTCCGCCTCCGCGCTCTGCCCCAGGCCCTTCTTGTCTTCGACCTCAACGACGGAAGCCGGGCCGAGCCCGAAGGCGCGCCCGGATTTCTCGAAGCGTTTCAGGTAGTCGTCGATCAGCTCGCGTTCGGGCCCCTTGCGCAAGCGGCCCACCGCGCAGATCGTGATCTTCATGCAGCCGAACTCAGACGGGGGCGCCCGCAGGCATCCACATCTTTTCCAGCTGATAAAACTCGCGCACTTCCGGGCGGAAGACGTGAACGATGACGTCGGAGCTGTCGATCAGCACCCAGTCGCCCTGATCCTTGCCCTCAACTTTGCAAGCCCGGTCGAATTCGTGCTTCAGCCGCTCGGTCAGGTTCTCGGCGATGGCGCTGACCTGACGCGTGCTGCGCCCGGAACAGACAACCATATAGTCACCGATCGAGGACCGACCGCGCAGGTCGATGGTCACGATATCTTCGGCCTTGTCGTCTTCGAGGGAAGAGATGACGCGCGCGAGGATTTCTTCGCTCGTCGCTTCGGCATTGACGGCCCGTGTATTCATGGCCGCTGCCTTTGTGCCGGCATCACTCGGCACGATGGAAAGATGAGACAGGACATGGTCCTCCAGATGTTACGCACCGAAATGGCCCCGGCGCTGGACGTCCTCCGAAAATAGCATCCCGAAGGTTCAATTTCAATTTTCATGCGGCGAATTTTCGCTATGCGTTTCCGGCCCGGGTTGCAAGTCCAGTTGCGAACCTTCGAGCAAACGCACTTCGCGCTGCGGGAACGGGATCGAAATGCCGTTTGCCTTGAATGTATCCCACAATGCGAGGAAGACCTGCCCGCGCACGTTCGTCAGCCCTTCGACGGGGTCCGTGATCCAGAACCGCAGGAGATAATCGACCGAACTGTCCCCGAACCCGGTCACGTGACACACGGTCGGGCGGTTTTTCAAAACGCGGTTCACCGATTGCGCGGCCTCCACCGCCAGCTTGCGCACCACGTGCGGGTCATCGTGATAGGAGGTGCCGAAGGGCAGGTCGATCCGCACGAATTCATTGGAATGGGACCAGTTGACCACCTGCCCGGTGATCAGGTCTTCGTTCGGGATCAGGTATTCCTTGCCGTCGCGCGTAACGACCGAGACGTAGCGCGCGCCCAGCGAATTGATCCAGCCGAAGGTCTCGCCAAGGCTGATCACGTCGCCGGGCTTGATCGATTTATCCAGCAGGATGATCACGCCCGAGACGAGGTTCGACACGACTTTCTGCAGACCGAAGCCGAGGCCGACGCCGATCGCTCCCGACAGAACCGCAAGCCCGGTCAGGTCGAAGCCCACCGCCTTGATCCCGATGAACAGCGCCGCGCCATAGAGCAGAACCTGCATCACCTTGATGACCAGCTCCGACATCGAGGGGCTGATATCCTCGTTGGTGCGCAGCCGCACCGAGGTCTGCCCCGAGATGATCCGCGCGACCGACAGAAGGATCGTCGTCAGCACCAGCGCCTTGAGGACGCCGTAGGCCGTGATCCGGAAATCCCCGAATTCGACCGCCGTGCCGTTCAGAAGCCGCACGGTCTCGTCCCACAGCCCGAGATAATAGAGCGTCACCCAGATCCACGCGCCCCAGCGCACGATGCGGCGCAGAAGCGCGTTGCGGATCAGTCGCGCGACGAGGCCCACGACCAGCCACGCCGTGACCAGTGTTGCCACCAGCACCACGAGGAAGCGCCAGGAATAAAAGCCTTTGGTCGCCTCGAGCACGAAGACCGAGCCCCAAGCGAGAAGAACAAAGAGGAAGCCGCGCAGACGTTGCCGGAACAGGATCAGCAGCCGAAGCTGGCGGGTCGAAAGCTCGCGCCGACGTCCCCAGTCATCGACTTTCGGGGCAAGCCAGATCCGCCCGAGATGGGCCAGCGCAAAACATGCCGCAATGATCCCGAACTGCCAAAGCCGCGAGGGCAGCACGATCGAATTGAGGAAGATTTCGATCTGGGCCCAGATCGAAGCCAATATCTTGACGATGTCCCCGTTCGCGAAATCCATGAAAATGACGTTAGCCCGGTTTTGCGATCAGTCCAAACACGGACTCTTCGATTGCCTAAGAGACGGATTCGCCGTATTTAGCGCCCCATGACACTCGTTTTCGACATGGATGACCGCGCCCGCCTCCGCGAGCGCTTCTACGGCGAAAGCCGCTCGGTGCTGGCACGACTTTGATGCTCTGCGCCCGCGGGCGCATATCTGCGCCTGCTGTCCCATGTCTGACAAACGGCCGTTTTTAGGCCAGCCATCCAAAGAAAGTGAGAGCCATGTCTGCTCCGAAGACCCTCTATGACAAGATCTGGGACGCGCATGTCGTGTCCGAAGACGAAGACGGCACCAGCCTGCTCTATATCGACCGTCACCTCGTCCACGAAGTGACCTCGCCGCAAGCCTTCGAAGGGCTGCGCATCGCGGGCCGCAAGGTGCGCGCGCCGGAGAAAACCATCGCCGTTCCGGATCACAACGTGCCGACCACGCTCGACCGCGCCAAGGGGATCGAGAACGAGGAAAGCCGGATTCAGGTCGACGCGCTCGACAAGAACGCCAAGGATTTCGGGGTGAACTATTACCCGGTCTCCGACGTGCGTCAGGGCATCGTCCACATCGTCGGCCCCGAACAGGGCTGGACCCTGCCGGGCATGACCGTCGTCTGCGGCGATAGCCACACCGCGACCCATGGCGCGTTCGGCGCGCTCGCCCATGGCATCGGCACCTCGGAAGTGGAGCACGTTCTGGCGACCCAGACGCTGATCCAGTCGAAGTCGAAGAACATGAAGGTCGAGATCACCGGCAAGCTGCGTCCGGGCGTCACCGCCAAGGACATCACCCTGTCGGTCATCGGTGCGACCGGCACCGCCGGCGGCACCGGCCACGTCATCGAATATTGCGGCGAAGCGATCCGCGATCTGTCGATGGAAGGCCGCATGACCGTCTGCAACATGGCGATCGAAGGCGGCGCGCGCGCAGGCCTGATCGCCCCGGACGAGAAGACGTTCGAGTATGTCAAAGGCCGGGCCCACGCTCCGAAAGGCGCGCAATGGGAAGCGGCTCTGCATTGGTGGAAGCAGCTCTACACCGATGAGGGCGCGCATTTCGACAAGGTCGTCACCATCAAGGCCGAAGAGATCGAACCGGTTGTGACCTGGGGCACCTCGCCCGAGGATGTGCTGCCGATCTCGGGCTCTGTCCCCGCGCCGGAGGACTTCAAAGGCGGCAAGGTCGAAGCGGCCAAGCGTGCGCTCGACTACATGGGCCTCGAAGCGGGCACCAAGCTGACCGACATCAAGATCGACGTGGTCTTCATCGGGTCCTGCACCAACGGCCGGATCGAGGATCTGCGCGCCGCCGCCGAAGTCGTCAAAGGTCGCAAGCTGGCCGATGGCGTCCGCGCGATGGTTGTGCCGGGCTCGGGCCTCGTGCGCGCGCAGGCGGAGGAAGAAGGTCTGGACAAGATCTTCCTCGACGCAGGTTTCGAATGGCGCATGGCGGGCTGCTCGATGTGTCTCGCGATGAACCCCGACCAGCTGGCCGAGGGCGAGCGCTGCGCGTCGACCTCGAACCGCAACTTCGAAGGGCGTCAGGGCTACAAGGGCCGCACCCATCTGATGAGCCCGCAAATGGCCGCCGCAGCTGCTGTCACCGGTCATCTGACCGATGTGCGCAAGCTGATAGAACTGGAAGACGCGTAAGGAGCGACGAGAATGGAAAAATTCGAAAAAGTTACCGGGATCGCCGCCCCCATGCCGCTGGTCAATATCGACACCGATATGATCATCCCCAAGGGCTTCCTGAAGACGATCAAGCGCACCGGTCTCGGCGTGCATGCGTTCGACGAGATGCGTTACGACCGTCAGGGCAACGAGAACCCCGACTTCGTGCTCAACAAGCCGCAATATCGCGAAGCGCAGATCCTCGTGGTCGGCGACAACTTCGGCTGCGGCTCCTCGCGCGAGCACGCCCCGTGGGCGCTGGCCGATTTCGGCATCAAGGTGATCGTTTCGACCTCCTTCGCCGACATCTTCTACAACAACTCGTTCAAGAACGGGATGCTGCCGATCGTGCTTCCGCAGGAGCAGGTCGACATGCTGATGAAGGATGCCGAGAAGGGCTCGAACGCACGGATGACCGTCGATCTCGAGAACCAGGAGATCACGACCTCGGAAGGCGAGACGATCAAGTTCGACGTCGATGCGTTCAAGAAGCACTGCCTGCTCGAAGGTCTCGACGATATCGGCCTGACGCTGGAGAAGGCCGCGGCCATCGACACGTTCGAGACGCAGATGCATCAGGCGCGTCCCTGGGTGTAACCCACGACGCCATCGCGAAATGAAAAGCCGCTCCGACCGGGGCGGCTTTTTACATGAGAGGGGGGCGCGGGAACCCGGCGCCCATGGTAGGGTTCATCATTTGACGTAGATCGAGAGGATGATGCGATGCGCGTTTCGACCCTGTTTCTGGTGACCGGCCTCGTGCTGATCGTTCTCGGCGTTGCGGCCATCTCGAATCCCTTCGCGACCTCGCTGGCCCTGACCACCTTCGTCGGCATCTTGTTCCTGATCGCCGGGGTGGTGCAGGCGTGGCTCGCCTTCAACGACCGCGACGGGGCGCATCGGGCGTGGCATGCGCTGATCGCACTTCTCAACATCGTCGTCGGCGTCTGGCTGATGGCCGATCCGATGTCCGGCACGGTGTCGCTCGCGGCGGTGGTCGGTGTTCTCTTCCTGCTGATGGGCGCGCTGCGCTTGCTCCTCGGTCTGCGCCTTGCCGGGCCGCGCCTGCGGTGGATGCTGGTCCTGTCGGGCGCGGTTTCGATCCTGATCGGCGTGCTGATCTTCTCCGCATTCGATCAGATAGCGACGCAAATCCTTGGACTATTGCTAGGAATCCAGTTGCTGGCGGATGGTGTCGGGCTTGCCGCACTTGGCTTTGCCAATCGCGACTCCTGAGGGTTTTTGAGGCGCTAACCCCTTGATCCACTAAATATGGTTTCGCCTCCTAGGTTGCCACATTTTTGCACCTTTGTTGATGCAATGTCGCACCAGGTCTTCCAAGAAAATGCCTTAATGCGGCACAGAGTCTGAAAACACTATTTGCTTGGATCGGGAACTTGGGCAAAATCATGGCAAGTTTGAGGCAGCGCGTCACAGTCGGCGCGCGTCTTGCGGGTAAAAGGATCGGCAATGTACCGCATCCGACCGCAGGGAAGGGTAGGGTAACTGTGTTCTCACGTCTCTCAGGGGCGCTTGTTCGCGCGATCCTCGTCGCGGTGGTGATCTGCACCCCCGCGCTCATTCTGCCTGATACAAGTAGTGACACCGCACAGATCGTGGCGCTTATGGCGCTGTTCGGTTTCGCGCTGACCCTTTTCGAATATGCTTCCGTTTATCCCGGCTTGATCGAGTTTCGCGATGCGCCGCCCTTCAACCGCATCCGCTTCATGTCGCTGTTCCTGACGGTTCTGCTGCTCTCGCTGGCGGTGCAGTCGCAGTATCACGCCTCGACGCTGACCCGGCTGATCGAGGTTCTGGGCACGACCGTCGCCAGCTCCATCGACGTGCCTTACAGCCCCGTTCGCCTGCTGCAACTCGCGCTGCCGGCGGATGCCTCACTGCATCAGGTCGCGCTGGTGCGCACCGCTGCGGGGATGGCCTACCTGATCTCGCTGCTGACCCTTGGCTATTTCGTCATCGTCATGCGGATCATGGGCTGGCCGCAGGCGCATACGAAATTCAACGTCTGGGTCAATCTGCCCACCTTCGACCCGACCGCAGGCGGCGATGTGGTCGAGCGTCTGCGCCGCGATTCCTGGTTCAACATTGCGCTGGGCTTCCTTTTGCCCTTCCTTATTCCGGCGGTGCTCAAACTCGTCTCGGTCAGTTTCGTGATCGTGACGCTCGAAGTGCCCCACACGATGATCTGGATGGTGACGGCATGGGCCTTCCTTCCCGCAAGCCTGTTCATGCGCGGCATCGCGCTGGCGCGGGTGGCGCAAATGATCGAAAACAAGCGTCTCGCTTCCGGGGCGAGCGACTACTTGCCGGCCTGATCGCGACCTGCTTGGCGCTGCCCGCCGCGGCAGAGAGCCTGCGCGTGGCGACATGGGATGCCGGGCTGTCGCGCCGGGGTCCGGGGCTTTTGCTGAAAGATATCCGCAACGACACAGCGCAGGTCGCGGCTGTGACCCGCATCGTCGATGCGATCGCACCGGATGTGCTTTTGCTGACCGGGATCGACTGGGACTATGACGGGCAGGCGCTGGCCGCGTTGAATGAGACTTTCGCACAGCCCTATCCGCATCTCTTCGCGCCGCACCCCAATAGCGGCTGGCCGAGCGGGGCCGATCTCGACGGAAACGGCAAGCTTGGCGAAGCGCGCGATGCGCAGGGCTACGGGCGGTTTCCGGGGCAGGGCGGTCTGGCGCTACTGTCGCGCTACCCGATTGAGGCCGACCGCGCGCGCGACTTCTCCGCAATGCTGTGGAAGGACCTGCCTGACGGGCAAAGCGCAGGGGCGGATCTTTCGCCTGAAGCGCTGGAGGTGCAGCGTCTCAGCTCCACCGCGCATTGGGATGTGCCGCTCCAACTGCCTTCGGGCGAGCGGCTGCATATTTTGGCCTTCGCCGCGACACCGCCGGTTTTCGACGGACCCGAGGACCGCAACGGACGCCGCAATCGTGACGAAAGCGCCTTCTGGCTCCGCTATCTGGATGGGGAGCTCGACGCGCTGCCGCCCGAAGCGCCGGTGATCCTGCTAGGCGACGCCAATCTCGATCCGAAAGACGGGGAGGGGCGGCGTGATGCGCTCGATCTGCTGCTGAACGGCCCGCATCTGCAAGACCCGCTGCCGCGCAGTGATGGTGCGACGCAAGCCGCCGATCCCATGCATGAAGGCGATCCGGGCCTCGATACCGCCGATTACGACGGGCCGGGCAATCTGCGGCTCGATTACGTTCTGCCGTCGACCGACTTGAGGGTGACGGGGGCGGGCGTTGTCTGGCCGAAGCCGGGCGCGCCCTTGGCGAAGGCGGCCGCAGCCGCCTCGCGTCACAAGATGGTGTGGCTCGACATCGCGTTGCCCTGATCGGGCACGACCTTGAGGCCCCGGATATAGAGATGCTCGAACACCACCCGCTGCAGCGTTTTCGGGGTGAATTCCGGGAAGCGCGCGTGGAAATCGGTGCCGTCGATCTCGTGGCTCATGTCGAACAAATAGCGCATTTCGCGCAGCTCGCGCGCCAGCTCCCATGCGGGCGAGGCAAGCAGCAGCGCCGTCCACGGGAATTTCTTGATCGAGATGTCGCGCCCCATCTGACTCGAGAATTCCTCGGCCAGTTCGCGCGCGGAGAACCGCGTGCCGGGAAAACCGAGGTCGAGCAGACCGGGCGTGTGATCTTCGGTCTCGGCCAGTTGCACGGCGATCCGGGTCATATCCTCGAGATCGGCATAGACGCGCTGCGCATCGGGCTTGCCGAGCGCGGTGATCTTGCCCTTGCGCAAATCCTTCAGCATCACCCGGTTCATCAGCGTGTCGGGCGACTCGGCATTCAGGAAATCGCCGCCGCGCAGGATCGCGACCGAACGGCCCTCTTCGGCATGGGCGCGATAGCGCGCCTCCATCTCGGCGCGGATCTTGCCCTTGCGGGTGCAGGCGTGATGCGGGGTCGAAGCACTCCACGGAGACGGCTCGCGCCCGTAGACATAGACATTGCCCGGCACCATCACCGAGGCTCCGCTGTCGCGCGAGGCGGCCAGAACCTGCTTGGTGATCTGGGGGATCTGGTTCGCCCAGTCGTGGTAATTCGGCGGATTCATCGCGTTCACGATCCACCGCGCCCCGCGCGCTGCGATCGCCATGTCGGTGCCCCGGCGATAGCGATCGACGTCCCAGCCAGCGGTCCTGAAGGACCGTGCCGCAGCAGATCCGAACAAACCGCCCATTCCCAGGATCAATACCCTGCGATTCATTTCGCCCTCATGTGTCGTCTGCCTGCTCTAAACTCTAGCATGCGCTCATACGCGTGCGGGGGCCACTCGCCAACCACCTGATCCGCAAAAGCCCGCCGAAGCCTCGGCAACCGCTTGCCGATCGTCCAGACACGGTTTCGCGACCTGTGCCGCTTGACCAAGGGGCGGGCAGGGGATACGCCCTTCGAGACCCTGTTTTCTTGGGAGATTATCCTCATGTCCAACCCCTCCATCCTCATCCTGCCCGGCGACGGGATCGGCCCCGAAGTCATGGCCGAGGTTCGCAAAGTCATCGACTGGTACGGTGCCAAGCGCGATCTCGCCTTCGACGTCAGCGAAGACCTCGTCGGTGGTGCGGCCTATGACAAGCACGGCGTGCCGCTGGCCGATGAGACGATGGCGAAGGCGCAGGAAGTGGACGCGGTTCTGCTCGGCGCCGTGGGCGGTCCGAAATACGACGTGCTCGACTTCTCGGTGAAGCCCGAGCGCGGCCTGCTGCGTCTGCGCAAGGAGATGGATCTGTTTGCCAACCTGCGCCCCGCGCAATGCTTCGACGCGCTGGCGGATTTCTCCTCGCTGAAGAAGGACGTGGTTGCAGGCCTCGACATCATGATCGTGCGCGAGCTGACCTCGGGCGTCTATTTCGGTGAGCCGCGCGGCATTTTCGAAGAAGGCAACGAGCGCGTCGGCATCAACACCCAGCGCTACACCGAGTCCGAGATCGAGCGCGCCGCCCGGGCTGCGTTCGAGCTGGCGATGAAGCGCAACAAAAAGCTCTGCTCGATGGAGAAAGCCAACGTGATGGAGTCGGGCATCCTCTGGCGCGAGGTCGTGACCCGGGTCGGCGAGGAATACCCCGAAGTCGAACTGAGCCACATGTATGCCGATAACGGCGCGATGCAGCTCGTGCGCGCGCCCAAGCAGTTCGACGTGATCGTCACCGACAACCTGTTCGGCGACATCCTGTCCGACTGCGCGGCGATGCTGACAGGCTCGCTCGGGATGCTGCCCTCCGCGTCGCTCGGCGCGCCGATGGCGAACGGTCGCCCGAAAGCGATGTACGAGCCCGTCCACGGTTCGGCCCCCGACATTGCGGGGCAGGGCAAGGCCAACCCGATCGCCTGTATCCTCAGCTTCGCGATGGCGCTGCGCTACAGCTTCGATCAGGGCGACGAGGCGACCCGTCTGGAAACCGCGATCGAGAAAGTGCTGGCCGATGGCGTGCGCACCGCGGACCTGATGGGCCCCGAAGGCGGCACCCCGGTCTCGACCTCCGAGATGGGCGACAAGATCATCGAAGCGCTCGACGCTTCGCTCTGATCCACGAGACAAGTTTTGTGAAAGGCGCGGGCACAGGCTCGCGCCTTTTTCATGCCGTGGCCTTGCAACTCCCGAACATCCGCTCAAGATGTGAGCGATAACACCGGGAGCCTCCCATGCCCGATTTCGGCGGAAAATCAAACGCACGCGGTGCGTCGCTCGGCCTGACCTCGATGGCGATTTTCGCCACGCATGACGTCATCATCAAACATCTGGGTCAGACCTATTCGCCGGTTCAGATCGTGTTCTTCGCGGCGCTCCTGTCTTTCCCGTTGCTCTCGGTGATCCTGCTCAACGACAAGCGCGGGGGAAGCCTGCGCCCGGTTCACCCCGGCTGGGTTGCGGGACGGGTCTTTACCACCGTCGTCACCGGGCTTTGTGCGTTCTACGCCTTCTCGACCCTGCCGCTCGCGCAGGTCTATCCGCTCCTCTTCGCGATGCCGCTTCTGGTTACCGTCTTCTCGATCCCGATCCTGGGCGAGAAGGTCGGTATTCACCGCTGGGCCGCTGTCATCCTCGGCCTGATCGGCGTGGTGATCGTGGTGCGCCCAGGTCAGGCGGATCTCGCACCGGGCCACTTTGCGGCGATGACGGCGGCGGTCACCGGCTCGCTGGCCTCGGTGATCGTGCGTAAGATCGGCTCGGAGGAGCGCTCCGTCGTGCTGCTGCTCTCGCCGCTTCTGGGAAACGTGATCGTCATGGCGATCCTTCTGCCCTTTGTCTGGCAGCCGCTTCAGATCGGAGATCTGGGCCTCATGGCGGTGATCGCGATCTTCGGCCTGACCGCCTCCTTCCTGCAAATCCTCGCCTATCGCGCGGGCGAGGCCGCCATCGTCGCGCCGATGCAATATTCGCAGATCCTCTGGGCGGTCTTTTACGGCTGGATCATCTTCCACGAGAGCGTGGACATCCCGACGCTTGTCGGCGCGGGCGTGGTGATCCTCTCGGGCATCTACATCGTCATCCGCGAGACGCGTGTCTCCGAGAACCAGCCGGTGCTGCGCACAAGGGGCCGGTCGGAAACCGTCACCGCCCCGCGATCGTCGCTTCTGGGTCGCGTTCTGGGCCTTCGTGCACGCAATTCAAGAAGCTGACTCAGACCCCCTTGCAAAACCCTGCGCAAGCGGCTAATTCCCCGCCCACGGTCGGAGCGTAGCGCAGCCTGGTAGCGCACCTGCTTCGGGAGCAGGGGGTCGGAGGTTCGAATCCTCTCGCTCCGACCATTTTCCCGATTTCCCCTGATTTCTTTGCTTACAGCGATGTCGCTGGCCTTTCGGGCCGTGCTTTGGCACAACTTTCCCGAAGCAATGAAGGCAGGGCGAATGCAAGTCGAACCAACTCCTCTCAGCGGCGTTCTTGTGATCACCCCGAAGCGATTCGGCGATCACCGCGGATTTTTCTCCGAGAGCTATTCGGCGAAGAGATTTGCCGAGGCCGGGATCGAGATCGAGTTTGTGCAGGACAACCATTCGGTCTCGGAGGCCGTGGGCACGGTGCGCGGGCTGCATTTCCAAGCGCCACCCCATGCGCAGGCGAAGCTGGTGCGCTGCGGACGCGGGCGGCTCTGGGATGTCGCGGTCGATATCCGCATGGGCAGCCCGAGCTACGGCCAGTGGTTCGGCACCGAGCTGAGCTTCGAGAACGGCAAGCAGCTGCTGATCCCGGCGGGCTTCGCGCATGGGTTCGTCACGCTCGAGTCGGGCACCGAGATCGTCTACAAATGCTCGGATTACTACGCGCCCGAGTGTGAGGGCGCGATCCGCTGGGACGACCCCGATCTGGCTATCGACTGGCCGCTTTCCGCAGGAATAGAGCCTGTTTTGTCCGGCAAGGACGCCGAGGCACCGCTTTTCTCCGGGCTCGACAGCCCCTTCAAATGGGAGGGCGCAGCATGAAGATCCTCATCACCGGCGGGGCCGGGTTCATCGGCTCCGCGGTCGTCCGTCTCGCCGTCTCGCGCGGCCATGAGGTGGTGAACCTCGACGCGCTGACCTATGCCGCCTGCCTCGAGAATGTCGCGCCTGTCGCCGACAGCCCGCTTTACGCCTTCGAGCAGGCAGATATCCGCGACCCCGAGGCCTTGGCGGCGATCTTCGCGCGCCACAAGCCCGACGCGGTGATGCATCTCGCGGCCGAAAGCCATGTCGACCGCTCGATCGACGGCCCCGGCGCCTTCATCGAGACCAACGTGATGGGCACCTACAACATGCTGCAAGCGGCGCGCAGCTTTTGGGAGGCCGAGGGTCGCCCCGAGAGCTTCCGCTTCCATCACATCTCGACCGACGAAGTCTATGGCACGCTTGGGGCCACGGGCCAGTTCACCGAAGAGACGCCCTACGCGCCGAACAGTCCCTATTCCGCCTCGAAAGCGGGCTCGGACCATCTCGTGCGCGCCTGGCACGAGACCTACGGGCTGCCGGTCGTGCTCACGAACTGCTCGAACAATTACGGCCCCTATCACTTCCCGGAAAAGCTGATCCCGGTCGTGATCCTGAACGCGCTCGCGGGCAAACCGCTGCCGATCTATGGCGACGGGTCCAACGTCCGCGACTGGCTGTATGTGGAAGATCACGCCGATGCGCTGCTTCTGGTGCTGGAGAAAGGCGCGTTGGGTCGCAGCTACAATATTGGCGGTGAGAACGAGCGGTCGAACCTCGAACTGGTCCAGACGATCTGCACCATTCTCGACAAACTGCGTCCGGGCGACGCGCCCTATGCCGATCTGATCACCTTCGTCACCGATCGCCCCGGCCACGATGCGCGCTATGCGATCGACCCGACCCGCATCCGCGAGGAGCTGGGCTGGCGGCCGAGCGTGACGGTTGAGGAGGGGCTCGAGCGCACCGTGCGTTGGTATCTCGAGAACCAAGACTGGTGGCGGCCGCTGCTGGAGCGGCACGGCGTCGGTGAAAGGCTGGGCAAAGCATGATCCTCGTCTTCGGACAGACCGGCCAGGTTGCGCAGGAGCTACAGCGCCTTGTGCCCGATGCGGCGTTCTTGGGCCGGAATAGGGTCGATTTGCGCTATCCCGACGCCGCCGCACAGGCGATCCATAAAGCCAAGCCCGAGGCGGTGATCAATACCGCCGCCTATACGGCTGTCGACAAGGCCGAAGAAGAAGAGGAGCTCGCCCAGGTGGTCAACGGTGACGCACCTGCGGCGATGGCCGAAGCCTGCCGCGACCTCGGTATCCCGCTCGTCCACATCTCCACCGATTACGTCTTCGACGGCTCGGGCGAGACGCCGTTCAAGCCGACCGATCCGACCGGACCGCTGGGTGCCTATGGCCGCACCAAGCTCGCAGGCGAAGAGGCGATCCGCGCGACAGGAGGAACCTTCGCCATCCTGCGCACCAGTTGGGTCTTTTCGGCGCATGGCGGGAACTTCGTGAAGACGATGCTGCGCCTGTCGGAAAGCCGCGATCGACTGACGATCGTCGCCGACCAAATCGGCGGCCCGACCCCGGCCAAGGCGATTGCCGAGGCCTGCCTGACGATGGCGCAAGAGTTGCAGCGCGCGCCCGAGAAAAGCGGCGTTTACCATTTCTCAGGCTCTCCCGATGTAAGCTGGGCAGGCTTCGCGCGGGAGATCTTCGCGCGGACCGGGCGGGACGTGACGGTGGAGGATATCCCCGCCGCCGACTATCCGACGCCTGCAAAACGGCCGCTCAATTCGCGGCTCGACTGCAGCGATCTGGCCGTGTTCGGCCTGAACAGACCCGATTGGAGACTGGGATTGGGCGAGGTTTTGACCGAATTGGGGGCGATATGACGCGCAAGGGGATCATTCTGGCGGGCGGCTCGGGCACGCGGCTCTATCCGATCACGATGGGCGTCTCAAAACAGCTTCTGCCGGTCTATGACAAACCGATGATTTACTATCCGCTGACGACGCTGATGCTGGCGGGCATTCGCGAGATTGCGGTGATCACCACGCCGCATGATCAGGAGCAGTTCATCCGCACGCTCGGCGATGGCAGCCAATGGGGGCTGAACCTCACCTATATCACGCAGCCCTCGCCCGACGGTCTGGCGCAGGCCTATCTGCTGGCCGAAGACTTTCTCGCGGGCAGCCCTTCGGCGATGGTTCTGGGCGACAACATCTTCTTCGGCGCGGGTCTCGGCGAGATCCTGAAAGCGGCGAATGCGACCACAGATGGCGGCACCGTCTTCGGCTACCGCGTGCGTGATCCGGAGCGGTATGGCGTGGTGGATTTCGACGACAGCGGCACCGTGCGCGCGATCATCGAGAAGCCCGAAGTGCCGCCGTCGCAATTCGCGGTCACGGGGCTCTACTTCCTCGATGAAACCGCGCCGGACCGCGCCAAGACGCTTACGCCTTCCGCCCGCGGCGAGTTGGAGATCACGTCTCTTCTGGAAACCTACCTGCATGACGGCGCGCTCTCGGTCACCCAGATGGGCCGGGGCTTTGCCTGGCTCGACACCGGAACGCATGGCAGCCTGCTCGATGCGGGGAACTTCGTGCGCACGCTGGAAGAGCGGCAAGGCCTGCAAAGTGGCTCGCCCGACGAGATCGCCTTCGAGAAAGGCTGGATCAGTGCAGACGCACTCGCCGACCGCGCAAAGAAATTCGGCAAGAACAGCTATGGCGAATATTTGCTGCGCCTGATCGAGTAAGCGACCGTGGCGCGGGTGACGATCCTGATGGCGACACGCGATCCGGGTCCGGAACTGCGCGATCAGTTGGAAAGCCTCGCGGCGCAAACCCATCGGGATTGGCGTCTGATCGTCGGGGACGACAGCCGAACCGACGCCGCCCACGACGTCTTGGCGGAGTTCGCGCGCAACCACGATGTGCAGATCGTGAGAGGTCCGCGGACCAGCGCGGGAGGGAACTTCCTGTCTCTGCTGCAGGGGATCGACAGCGCGCAGCAGGATTACATCGCTTTTTGTGATCAGGATGATGTTTGGCTGCCGGATCGGCTCGCGCACGGGATTTCCAGATTGAGCGAAGGGGACGCTGCGCTTTATTGCAGCCGGACTAGGGTCTGCAACGCTGATCTGGAAGACCAACGCCTTTCCGCCCGACACTCACGTCCACCGGGGTTCCGCAATGCACTGGTGCAGAATATCGCGGCGGGAAACACCATTCTCCTGAACCCGGCCGGGGCCGAACTGGCCATCTCTGCGGCGCGCGAACTGAGGG
Organism: Thioclava sp. F36-7; assembly: GCF_002020075.1. Classification (NCBI taxonomy): domain Bacteria; kingdom Pseudomonadati; phylum Pseudomonadota; class Alphaproteobacteria; order Rhodobacterales; family Paracoccaceae; genus Thioclava; species Thioclava sp. F36-7. The sequence goes on from NZ_MPZR01000004.1 coordinate 161,331, forward strand.
TCGTGCCGCGTCATGACTGGTGGCTCTATCAGCTGTTCACAGGGTGCGGCGCGCGGGTCATCTATGATGCGAAGCCCACGCTTCTCTACCGCCAACACGGGGGTAACGCGGAAGGGACGAATGTCAAAATGCGCGCCAAGCTCTCGCGGCTCGGGCGCATGCTGTCCGGCGATTGGCGGTGCTGGATCGACGATCAATGTGCAGCGCTCACCGCATCGGCGCGCCGGTTCACGCCCGAGAACCGGGCCATTTTCGATCGCTTCAAGAGGATGCGCGAGGCGGGGTTTTCGACCCGTCTGAAAGAATTCGCCCGGCTGAGGCTCTATCGCCAAAGCCGGGCGGCTACGCTAGCCCTTTGGATCGGGGTCGTGTTTCGCCGAATTTAGGGTCTTAAATCCGGAAGATCGGCTGCAGCAAGCGCGGCAGAAGACCCTTGAACTTCAGCGGCGCATCGGTGGCGGCGAGGCAGATGCAGACATCCTCCATCCCCGCGATCGGCGTGTGATCGAGATCGTCATCCGCCACTTCCACGTCGCCTACGCCAAAGTGCCCGGTCTCGTCCGAGAAAGACCCCTGCAGCACGAGCGTCAATTCGAGCCCGCCATGCGTGTGATCCGGCACCGCCATCCCCGGCGGAATATAGAGAAGCCGGGCCGACCCTTCTTTATCCTCGCTCAGAATGGCTTGCTTGATGCCGCCGCCCAAGGCCCGCCAGCGCGGACTGTCGGCGCCCATCGCCTCGACCACGGCGCCCGGATAAATCCCGGCGCGCGCAGGTTGCTCAGCGACGATCACATCGTCGTCATCCAACCCGTCAAACACACGTCGCCGCAAATCGTCGCTGGGAGCCATGCCTTTCAGGTCATCCAGAACCAGCCCGCCCGCCAGTTCCTCTGCTTCGAGCCGTGCGCGACACTCGTCGCACTGGCTCACATGCGCCGCCACGACCAGCGAGAACGCATGACCGAGCGAGCCGGTCGCGTAGGACCGAACCAACCAATCGGGCAAATGATGCGTAATCTCGGTCATTCTTCTCTCAGATCCCTTAACTCGTGTCTAAGCTTCTCCAGCGCCAGCCGGATCCGCGATTTAATCGTCCCAAGGGCGAGACCCGTCGCCTCGCGTATTTCGGCCTGTGTGAGTTCGCCCACATAGGCCCGCTCGATGATCTCGCGCTGCGCTTCCGGCAGTGCCTCGATCGCTTGACGCAGCTGCGCCGCCTCCTGTTCCAGCCCGATCGCCGCATCGGCCTCACGGGTTTCTCGCGTTTCGGCCTCGGCGATCAGCTCGTCTGGAACGGGCCGGGGCCGTCTTCGGATCACATCAATCTGCCGATTGCGTGCAATCCGGTAAATCCATGCCGAGGCGCGTGCCCGCGTCTCGTCGTAAAGATGTGCCTTCCGCCAGATCGTGAGCATCACGTCCTGAACCACATCCTCCGCCGCCGCCTGCGTCATACCGGACCTTACCAGCATTCCCTTCAGTCGCGGCGAGAAGTGATCATAGAGCCGCGCGAAGGCCATTTTGTCACGCTTGTCACGAACGGCCACGAGCCAATCGGTCTGCTCGCAAGCCGCCTCGGGCGTCGGTTTCGCTGATTTCCTGTCGTCCATTATCTTCCCGGCAAAGGCCTGACCCGCCGCGATTGGCGGGGTCCCTGTGGTGTCGAAGTTGATGGTCGCATCTCTCAGCATGTGACCGATACGCAGCTTATGAGATAGCGGTTCACATGCGATGCGAAAAAACTTCTGATCCAAACGGTAATATGCACCGTTACGCCTTCAAGAGCTTGGGAGAATTCGAATGTCATTTGATGCCCTGCATCCACATGCGCAACGCATCGCGATCATCGGATCCGGGATTTCCGGTCTGGCGGCGGCGTGGCAACTCGCGCCGCATAATCGCGTTACCATTTACGAGGCGGAAACGCGGCTTGGGGGGCATTCGCGCACGATCACGGCGGGGCGCAACGGCGACCAGCCGGTCGATACCGGGTTCATCGTGTTCAATTACGCGAATTATCCGCATCTAACGCGCCTGTTCTCCGAGCTCGATGTGCCGGTCGAGAAATCCGACATGAGCTTTGGCGTGACGATCGATCAGGGCCGCATCGAATATGCTTTGCGCGACCTGAACAGTCTCGTTGCGCAAAAGCGGAACTTGGCCCGGCCGGGTTTTCTGCGGATGGTCGCGGATATCGCGAAGTTCAACGCGAAGGCCGTCGCTGTCGCGCAAAGCGACGACGTGACGATCGATGATCTGCTGGACGCGCTGAACCTGGGCGATTGGTTTCGGCGCTATTACCTGCTGCCGATCTGCGGGGCGATCTGGTCCACGCCTGCCGATCAGATCGGCGCATTCCCGGCCAAAAGCCTCCTGCGCTTCTTCGAGAACCACGCGTTGTTGTCGGCGACCGGTCAGCACCAGTGGTGGACGGTCTCGGGTGGATCGATTGAATATGTGAAGCGGCTGGAGGCCGCCCTGCGTCTTCGCGGTGTCGAATTCCGCACCGGAACGCCGGTCACCGCGATCGAGCGGCAGCGCAATTCAGTCACTATTTCGGCGGAAAAGGCCCTTCCGGATCAGTTCGATCAGGTCATCATTGCCACCCATTCCGATCAGGCGCTGAAACTGCTGGCCAAGCCGAGCCCGCAGGAACAGGCCGCGCTTTCGGCGGTCCGCTATCAGCCCAACGACGTCTATCTGCATCGCGACGTGGCGCAGATGCCGCGCCGCCGCGCTTGCTGGTCGAGCTGGGTCTATCAGGCGCAGACCCGCGCGAATGAGACGCGGCTTGGCGTGACCTATTGGATGAACAAGCTGCAGAACATCCCCGAGAGCGATCCGCTTTTCGTCACGCTGAACCCCGATACGCCGATTGCCGAGGAGACGATCTACGATCACGAGGTCTTCTGGCACCCGGTCTTCGATCGCGCAGCGATACAGGCGCAGTGCGAAATCCAGTCGATACAGGGTCTGAATCGGACGTGGTTCGCCGGTGCGTGGCTCCGTCATGGTTTCCACGAGGATGGGTTTGCTTCGGCGGTTCGGGTGGCGCGCGAGCTCAATCGCGGGGCGCAGCCGCAGGTCGACTTCGAAAAGGTGCCCGCATGAGCGGCGAGTTCTGCCCCGGTCATACGGTTCATGCGCGGCGGGGCGCGATTTCCCACCAGTTCCGCTATCACGTCGATTACGTGATGATCGATCCCGACGCGCCGGGCCCGTGGCCCCGGATTTTCTCGCGTCGCGGGCGTAACCTCGCGACGGTGCATGACAAGGATTACGGCGGGGCGCCCGGCCGCGGCGCGGGGGCCGAATGGGTCCGTAAACAGCTCTCGCGCCACGGTGCGCCAGAGATCGCGCAGCTGCGGCTCCTGACCCAGCCGAAGATCCTCGGGGCCGGGTTCAACCCGGTGAATTTCTGGCTGGCCTATGATGCGCAAGATGACCTGCGCGCCGTGATAGCAGAGGTAAACAATACCTTCGGCGATCGGCACTCCTATCTCTGCGCTACCCCAAATTTCGACCCTATTTCAGCAGAAACCGAGCTTCACGCGGCGAAAATCTTCTACGTCTCCCCGTTCCAGACCATCGCCGGGGAATATCGGTTCCGCTTCGACCTCGGAGCCGAGCACATCCGCATCCGCATCGATCACCGCAATGGCGAGGAGGGCGTCGTGGCCACCCTCGCGACCCAACGCCGCAAACTGACTTCGGCGGCGCTTCTCGGTATGGCGCTGCGCCGCCCGCTCACCCCGATCCGCACGCTCGGCCTGATCTACTGGCAGGCCCTGCGACTCAAGCTCAAAGGCGCCCGCTACCTGTCGCGGCCCACACCCCCCAGCGAGGAGATCAGCCAATGATGCCTTTCCTGACCAACCGGATCCGCAGCGAATTCCTCGCGACCTGCGAGAAGATCGAGCAGGGGACGCTGCATCTGCGCCTGCCTGACGGCACCGTGCGCAGTTTCGGTCGCGGGGAGCCGCAAGCCGACATGGAAATCCGCGATTGGCAGGCCGTGGTGGCGATGGCGTCGCGCGGCGATGTCGGCCTGGGCGAGGCCTACATCGCGGGGCTGTGGGAGACCTCCTCGATCGAGGCGCTTCTCTCGCTCGCGCTGAAAAACCTCGATGTCGTCGACGGTTACGCCTATGCGGGCTTCTGGTCGAACCTGAAGTTCCGGCTAATCGACCGGCTGATGCGTGCCAATTCGCTGCGCGGCGCGTCGCGCAACATCCGGGCGCATTACGATGTGGGGAACGAGTTCTACCAGCTCTGGCTGGATGAGGGGATGAGCTATTCCTCCGCTCTTTTCGCGCCGGGGGATAACGATCTGCACCGTGCGCAGAACCGCAAGCTCGACCGCATTCTCGACCAGATGGGCGACGGGGAACAGGTGCTGGAGATCGGCTGCGGCTGGGGGCATTTCGCCGAACGCGCGGCCGAGCAGGGGCGTCATGTCACCGGGATCACGATCTCGCCCAGCCAGAAAGGCTACGCCGATGCGCGGCTCGACGGGCGGGCGGATATCCGGTTGCAGGACTATCGCCACACGCCGGGCAAATTCGATCATATCGTTTCGATCGAGATGATCGAAGCGGTCGGCGAGCGCTATTGGCCGAACTATTTCCAAACGGTGAAAGATCGCCTGGCGGAGGGCGGCTCTGCGATGATTCAGGCCATAACAGTGTCTGATTCCTACTTTCCGAAATATCGCGAGACTTCCGATTTCATTCGGCAATACACTTTCCCGGGTGGCATGCTTCTGTCCGATGGGGTGATCCGCGATCAGGCGGCGAAGGCCGGACTGGCGGTGAAGGAAAGCTTCGCCTTCGGGCAGGACTATGCCGAGACCTGCCGGCAATGGGCGACGCGCCTGAAAGAGCGCAGCGCGCGGGCCACCGAACTTGGCTTCGGGCCGGAGTTCCTGCGCAACTGGTCCTATTATCTCGAAGCCTGCGCGGCGGCCTTCGCGGTAGGCCATACCGATGTGGTGCAGGTCCAACTGGCACATGCGAGGGCGTAAAATGTTGTTAAAATTGCTTTTCACCCTCGCGGTTCTGATCCTGGCGGCTCTCTTGATCCGGCATTTCTTCTTCTCATTCCCGGCGCAAAAGTCGGCGGATTACGCTTCGGAAAGCCCGGAATTCGACATTCGCCGGGCCTTCGAGGGCCCTATCGAGGCGCATGGCATGATCTATGGGCCGGACGGTCGGGTCACCTCGCGCTTCCGTGCCGTGATGACGGGGCGGTTCACGAATGATGGCGGCGTGATCGAGGAGGAGTTCGAATATGCCTCCGGTCGGCGCCAGAGCCGCGCCTGGAATATCCAGTTCGGGCCGAATGGCGAGATCAGCTCGACCGCCGACGATATCGAGGGGCGCGCCGAGATGGAGCAGTCGGGCAATGCGCTGCGGATGCGCTATCGGTTGCGGCTGCCCGAGGATGCGGGCGGCCACGTGCTCGACGTGACCGACTGGATTTACCTGATGCCGGACGGGACGCTGCTGAACCGGTCGCAGATGCGCAAATTCGGGATCAAGGTGGCGGAGCTGTTCGCCGTCATGCGCCCAATGACCGAACCGGCCGAGTGATCACTCGAAGCAGCTTGCGCGCCCGTCCTTCTGGATCGTCGCCGCGCCGTCCATGATGGACTGCGCGCGGCGCGACAGGAAGCTGCCGGGCTTCGCCGCCGAACGGTCCTTCGGGTCAGGCAGGACGCCAGCGATCAACGCGGATTGGCGGGCGCTCAGCTTGTCGGGCGTGGTGCGGAAATAGCGATGCGCGGCGGCATCGACGCCAAATGCGCCTTCGTCGAATTCGGCGACGTTAAGATAGATTTCCAAGATCCGCTTCTTGCCCCAGATCGCCTCGGCCAGCGGCGTCATCGACGCCTCAAGCGCCTTGCGCAGCCAGTTTCGACCCTGCCAGAGGAACACGTTCTTCACGGTCTGCTGGGTGATCGTCGAGGCGCCGCGATTGGCGCCATCGTCGATCGCCTTGCGGATCGCGCGCATGTCGAAGCCCCAGTGGTTGCAGAAATTCGCGTCCTCCGCCGCGACGACGGAGCGGGCGAGCACGGGCGCGATATCCTCGATCGGCACCCATTTCTGATCGACAGCGCCAAGACGCTGACGTTCGCTCCACATCGTCCAGGTGGTCGGCGGATTAACGAATTTGAACAGGACCATCAGCACAAGCACCAGCGCAACGAGGCCCATCACGCCCCGTAGCGCCCATTTCAGGGCGGTGCGGAAAGGCGCGCGCATGCTGCTGGAAACGCTCGATTTCGTGCTGCGTTTGGCGGGTTTGCGGCCCGATTTTTTCTTGCTCTTAGCCATGTGCGTATAAGTCACAGCGTGCCCCGAAGGGTCAAGCGACAAGCAGCGTCAATTCCGGTCCACGCGCGACCTGTCGCGCGGTTACCATGGTTTCGATCGGCGCATCTGACACCCGCTTCCACGCGGCGCGTATTTCGCGCGCGATACCGTGGTCGTCTTCAAGGACGACATTGCCGGGAAACAGGCTCTCGGTCGGCGCGCCCTCGGCCATGAGGATGTGATGGCGCGCGAAAAGCAGGTGGCGGTATTGCACGCGCGGGCGCGGAGCCACCCGAATGCTATTGCCGTTCACGAGATGCTTGGCGGCGACCAGAACTTCGCTATGGGCGCAGGCGATCTCGGCGCGCCAGCCGCGCAGCAACATCCGATGTTGTTGAGACACGTAAAGAGCGCGTCGATTTCCCATAGCCCCCGGCGCGAACCGGATCGGCGCATAGGCCCCGACGCCGCGACAGACCCGACCACCCGTCCAAAGAAGAGGCTGCGGCCCGTCGTCCTCGGTCATGACAAGATCGCCCGCCTTGAGCCGCTCCACCAGTCGCGGCCCGTCGGGCGTGTCGATCCGCGTCCCCGCGAGGAAACATTCCGGCCCCAGATCGCCGACCGGCGCTTGGGTGCTCTGCGTGACATAGGTGGAGCTGATGAAGGTCGCGTTGTGGAGGATCGTGCCATCGGACGGCGTGAACACGGCACTGCCGTCGCGCAGGTAGAACGTGTCGCCGGTGATCGTCTCTTGCACGCCGTTCGGACGCTCGATGGTGATCGTGTCGCCGCGCCAGACATCGGTGACGCGCTGGCCGTTGATCGTGTCGCGGGCGCTGTTGCTGCTGGAAATCCAATTGTCGTTATTCCGATCGACAATTTCATATGTCGTCGGTGAAAGCGCCGTGCCCGCAGCGGGCGGACTGCCCGGATCCATGATGTAGAACTGGTCGTAATAGGTTGCCATTTTTGCTGCTCGAGTAACGTTATTATAAATTATTCGTTACTTGGTAAGCAGAGATCAGGGCGACACAAAGGCGCCTGTGGGGCGCAAAGTTAACTACGGGTTAAAGAGTGACATCCCGGTCACAGCGGGTTTAGAGGGCAGAGGGGCCCACCATCCGCGCGAGATTTCCAGTTGCACCTCCGGTGATTTCCTTGCCGGTAAAGGCCGTGGTGCCGCCCGAAGACAGGGCGGATTCGAGCCGTTCGTGGAAATCTTCCGGCAGCGGAATTTGCAGCACGCGACCGCTTGCATGGCCTAGGGTCTTCATCCGGTCGAGGACCTCTGCAGCGGTGCCCTTCTTAAGCAAGATGAACACAGCCGAGCCGCCTTGCGGCAGGCTTTCGCCCGCTTCGCGCAGGAAAGAGTCGTTCAACCCGAGGTCGGTGAGCTTGCCGGATACGGCGCCCGCGCCCGCACCGATTGCCGCGCCGACGACCGGCGACAGGAAGACCAGACCCAGCAGCCCGCCCCAGACAGCGCCACCGATCGCGCCAAGCGCCATCGTGTTGCTGTTTTCATGAACGTGAATCTCGCCGTTTTCGTCGCGGGTCACGACGACAATGTCCTGCGACCGGAAAAACCCTTCTTTTTCCAATGCTCTGAGTTCCTCGCGCGTCGCGAAACCCGCGGCCTCGGTTTCATGCGCCATCACCAACAGTTCGGACATCGTTACCTCCAGACAGAACAAAGGGCGAAGCATGTGCTTCGCCCTCTGAAACGGTTCCGTAGGGGAAAGAGTTCCCTTATTCCGCCGGCATCGCCTGCGGTTCGTCGCTGAGCGGGTAGGACAGATGCGCCAACATCTCCTTCGGGCAGACCTGCAGAAAGTTCGCCTTCTCGGTCTCCCAGTGCTGGAGAATGTCGGCCCCTTTGCGCGAGCCCGTCTCGGCGACGTGACGCTCGATCAGGCCTTTCAGCTCGGCTTCCCAATGCTCGTGGCCCAGCCCGCAGGTGACGAGGCTTTCGAGATTGATCAGCTCTTCCGCCGTGTTGTCCGGATCGTAGAGATAGGCCATGCCGCCGGTCATGCCCGCGCCGAAGTTCGGGCCGATCGAGCCGAGGATCACCGCGACGCCGCCGGTCATGTATTCGCAACCGTTGGAGCCGCAGCCCTCGATCACCACTTTCGCACCCGAGTTGCGCACCGCGAAGCGCTCGCCTGCGCGGCCCGCTGCAAACAGGTGACCTTCGGTCGCGCCGTAAAGCACGGTGTTGCCGATGATCGTGTTCTCGGAGGCGACCAGCGGCGAAGCCATCGGCGGACGCACGACGATCATGCCGCCCGAGAGACCCTTGCCGACATAGTCGTTGGCATCGCCCGACACTTCGATCTTCAGCCCCGGCGCCGCGAAAGCGCCCAGTGACTGACCGCAGGAGCCGGTCAGCTTCACCGTCAGGTGGTCCGACTGCAGCGCGTTGCGCATTCCGAAGTTCTTCACGATATGGCTCGAGGCGCGCGTCCCGATGGTGCGCAGCGTGTTGCGCACCGCGTAGGAGAGCTGCATCTTCTCGCCTTCCTCGAAGAAGCGATGACCATCCTTGATGATCTCCGCATCGAGCGTGTCCGAGACCCAGTTACGCGGCTTGGACCGGTCGTAGACGATCTTGTCCCAGCCATCGACGGTGATCAGGAGCGGATTGAGGTCCAGATCGTCGAGATGGGCCGAACCGCGGCTCACCTGGCTGAGAAGATCGGCGCGACCGATCACCTCGTCGAGCGAGCGCGCACCGATCGAGGCGAGGATTTCGCGCACTTCCTGAGCGTAGAAGGTGATGAGGTTCACCACCTTGTCCGCCGTGCCGGTGAACTTGGCGCGCAGCTCCGGGTCCTGCGTACAGACGCCCACCGGGCAGGTGTTCGACTGACACTGACGGACCATGATGCAGCCCATCGCGATCAGCGCGGCGGTGCCGATGCCGTATTCCTCGGCCCCCATCATCGCGGCCATGACGATATCGCGGCCCGTGCGCAGACCGCCATCGGTCCGCAGGGTGACGCGTTCGCGCAGGTTGTTCATCGCGAGCACCTGATGCGCCTCGGTCAGACCCATCTCCCACGGCAGACCGGCATATTTGATCGAGGTCGCGGGCGATGCGCCCGTGCCGCCATTGTGGCCCGAGATCAGGATGATGTCGGCCTTCGCCTTCGCGACACCGGCCGCGATCGTGCCGACGCCCGAGGACGCCACCAGCTTCACCGTCACTTTGACCTTCGGGTTGATCTGCTTGAGGTCGTAGATCAGCTGCGCAAGGTCTTCGATCGAGTAGATGTCGTGGTGCGGCGGCGGCGAGATCAGGGTCACGCCCTTGGTCGAGTGCCGCAGACGCGCGATCAGGTCGGTGACTTTCATCCCCGGAAGCTGACCGCCTTCGCCGGGCTTCGCGCCCTGAGCGACCTTGATCTCAAGCTCTTCGCAGTGGTTGAGGTATTCGGCGGTCACACCGAAACGACCCGAAGCCACCTGCTTGATCTTCGCCGAGGGGTTGTCGCCATTGGGCTCGGGCACGAAATGCGCCGGGTCTTCCCCGCCTTCACCCGAGTCCGACTTCGCGCCGATCCGGTTCATCGCGACGTTCAGCAGCTTGTGCGCCTCGGGCGACAGCGCCCCCAGCGACATGCCCGGCGTCACGAAGCGCTTGCGGATCGAGGTGATCGACTCGACCTCTTCGATCGGGACCGGTTTGCCCAGCGATTTGATATCCAGCATGTCGCGGATATGGATCGGCGGGTTCGCCCGCATCATCGAGCTGTATTGCTTCCACAGATCGTAGCTCGCGCGGTTACAGGCCGATTGCAGCATGTGCATCGACTGCGCGCCCCAGGCATGGGACTCGCCGGTGCGGCGCGCCTTGTAGAAGCCGCCGATCGGGAGCACGTCCTGACCGCCTTTCCAGCCCTTGGCATGCACACCTTCCAGCGCGTGCTGGATGCCGTGCAGGCCGATGCCGGAGATGCGCGAGTGCATGCCGGGGAAATATTCGGCGACCATCGCGCGCGACAGACCCACGGCTTCGAAGTTCAGACCGCCGCGGTAGGAGGAAATCACCGAGATCCCCATCTTCGACATGATCTTCAGCAGGCCCGCATCGATCGCATCGCGATATTTGCGCATCGCGTCGACGAGCGTGCCGCCCAGCAGGCCGCGGTCGATCCGGTCGGCCAGCGTGTCCTGCGCGAGATAGGCGTTCACCGTGGTCGCACCCGAGCCGATCAGAACCGCGAAGTAATGCGGGTCGATACATTCCGCCGAACGCACGTTGATCGAGCAGAAGGTCCGCAGGCCTTTCTGCGTCAGCCAGCTATGCACGGCGCTCGTCGCGAGGATCATCGGCATCGCGACCTTGTCCTCGTCCTGCTCTTCATCGCTCAGCACGATATGGAGCGCGCCCGAGCGCACCGCGTCTTCGGCTTCCTGACGGATCCGGGTCAGACCTTCGCGCAGCGCCTCCTGATCGGCATTGGCCGGGAAGGTACAGTCGATGATCGTCACCTGCTCGCCGAATTCGTTGAGCATGTGATCGAACTCGGAATTCGCGAGGAACGGGCTCTCCAAGATCCAGATCTCGGTCTGCGAGCTATCCTCGTCGAGCACGTTCTTGAGGTTGCCGAACCGCGTCTTGAGCGACATCACCCGGCTTTCGCGAAGCGAGTCGATCGGCGGGTTGGTGACCTGGCTGAAGTTCTGACGGAAGAAGTGGCTCAGCGGGCGGTATTGCTTGGACAGGACCGCAGGCGGCGTGTCGTCGCCCATCGAAGCGATGGCCTCCTTGCCGTCCTCGGCCATCGGCGCAAGGATCTGTTCGATCTCTTCGACCGAATAGCCCGCTGCGACCTGACGCTTGCGCAGCTCACCGCCCGCGAATTTCGGGTTTTCCGGCACGTCCACGAGGATCGCGTTCAGATCGGTGACCTTGCCGACCCACTCGCCGAAGGGCTGGGCAGCGGCCAGTTTGTCCTTGATTTCGGTGTCGTGGTAGAGCTTGCCCTCGCGCATATCGACCGCGATCATCTGACCCGGACCAAGCGCGCCTTTCTCGACAACGCTCGCCTCGTCCACCGGGACCATGCCCGCTTCCGAGCCCGCGATCAGAACGCCGTCGCCGGTGATGACATAGCGCAGCGGACGCAGACCGTTGCGGTCGAGACCGCCGCAGACCCAACGACCATCGGTCATCGCCAGCGCCGCCGGGCCGTCCCACGGCTCCATCACGGCGTTGCAATAGGCATACATGTCCTGCCACGCGGAGGGCATCGTGTCGGTGGATTTCGACCACGGCTCGGGGACGAGCATCGTCTTCACCATCGGCGCGTTGCGGCCCGAACGGACCATCAGTTCGAACACCGCATCGAGCGCGCCGGAGTCGGACGCCCCCGCCGGGATGATCGGCTTGATGTCTTCGGCGCTGTCGCCGAAGGCCGAGGAGGCCATGCGGATCTCATGGCTCTTCATCCAGTTGGTGTTGCCCTTGATCGTGTTGATCTCGCCGTTATGCGCCAGCATCCGGAAGGGCTGCGCCAGCCACCATTGCGGGAAGGTGTTGGTCGAATAGCGCTGGTGATAGATCGCGAAGGCGGACTCGAAGCGCTCGTCCTTCAGGTCGGGATAGAATTCCGCGACCTGCTCGGCCAGCATCATGCCCTTGTAGATGATCGAGCGGCACGACAGCGAGCACATGTAGAGCCCGTTGATCTGCGCCGCGATCGCCGCTTTCTCGATGCGGCGACGGATGATGTAAAGCTCGCGCTCGAACTGCTCCTCGTCGATATCCTTGTCGTTGCGGATCAGGATCTGCTCGATCTCGGGGCGGGTCGAATTGGCTTTCTCGCCCAGTACTTCGGTGTTCACCGGAACGTGGCGCCAGCCGTAGATGTAGTGACCCATCCGCAGAACTTCGGATTCCACGATCGTGCGGCAGCGCTCCTGCGCGCCGAAATCGGTGCGCGGCAGGAAGACCTGACCGACGGCGACCATTTTCTCCATGTCCGGCTCGTGGCCGGTGCGGCGGATCTGGTCATAGAAGAAGGGGGCGGGGATCTGGACGTGGATGCCCGCGCCGTCGCCGGTCTTGCCGTCGGCATCCACGGCACCGCGGTGCCAGATCGCCTTCAGCGCGTCGATGCCGTTCTCCACGACGCGGCGCGAGGCCTTGCCGTCGATCGACACCACGAGACCGACGCCGCAGGACGCCTTCTCGTCTTCTTCCTTCCACAGTGAATTCTCGTTCATCCACTGGCGTTTCGCTTCCTCGGCGGCCACCCAGGCTTCGTCATATTTGGTCATTGCAGTGCCTCCTTGGAGAAAGAGCGGGAAAGGGGGGCGAGGCTGACTTGCGTGGGCCGAAGATCGGCCTGCGTCATCATCAGGTCGCAGTCATATTCGGGCGTCTCGGTCGAGAAACCGGGATCGCCGGGAAAGTCGAAGCGCACGGGGCTGTCGTCATAGCTCACAACGTCGCCCTGATCGTTCTCGAACCGCTCCGCGCCGCTGAAAAACACGCGATACTTGCGCGAGATATATTGCGTGCCGGTGCGGGTCGCGACGGTCTGGCCGTTCTGGTCATCCTCGCGCAGATCGAAGGTGATCGTCTCGAGCGGGACATCGTCGATGCTGACCGACTTGCCCGTGAGGGTATCGTTGCCAACATAGCGGCGCAGACCCCGATAATTCGAGCGCGTGACGAAATCGTAATCGTCCTTGCCGTCAGACAGGAGCGCCGAGAACGAGGGAGCATCCTTCGACGCGCCCGGATCGAACATCTCGATCTCGCCGTTATCGGTCGACGCGCTTTCAAGCCAGCGTGTCTCGGCATCGATATGGCTCAGGTAATAGATGCCCTCACCATCGGCGAAGGCGGTCCACAGATCGCCCTCAGGATCGGCGGCGCAGCGGTAGTAATTGGCCACCTGACAGTTATGCATTTGCACGGTCATGAAGACCTCGCAGCCCTGCGGCGGCGCGAAGTCTTCGGCATGGACGGGCAGGGCGCTGAACAGCCCCCCGCAGATCGCCATGCCGAGAAAATTCGACCGCATCGCATACATTCCTTTTCAGATCGGCAGGGCGCGGATCACTCCGCCGCCACCGCCGCCACGTTTTCGAGATAGCGCAGGATCGAGCCCGCCGCTTCGCGCCCGTCGCGGATCGCCCAGACGACGAGGCTCGCGCCGCGCACGATGTCGCCGACCGCATAGACGCCCGGGATCGAGGTCGCGTGGGTGCCGAATTCGGCCTTCACGGTGCCCCAACGGGTGGTCTCCAGATCGTCGGCTTCCCAAGCGCCGGGCAGGTCTTCGGGCTCGAAGCCGAGCGCCTTGATCACCAGATCGGCCTCTTCGTCATAGATGCCGCCCTCGATTTTTTCGGGGCTCTGACGGCCCGAAGCATCCGGCGCGCCCAGACGCATCTGCTGCACCGAGCAGTTGGTGACCGGGTTGCCCGAGAAGGCTGCAGGGGCGGAGAGCCAGACGAATTCCACGCCCTCTTCCTCGGCGTTTTGCACTTCGCGCTGCGAGCCCGGCATGTTGGCGCGGTCGCGGCGATAGAGACATTTCACCGACTTGGCGCCCTGACGGATCGCGGTACGCACGCAGTCCATCGCGGTGTCGCCGCCGCCGATGACGATGACGCGCTTGCCTTCCGCGTTCAGCGTGCCGTCTTCGAACTCGGCCACGTCGTCGCCGAAGCTCTTGCGGTTCGAGGCGGTCAGATAGTCGATCGCGCGCACGATGCCAGCCGCATCCGCGCCCTCGTCGGTCAGTTCGCGCGTCTTGTAGACACCCGTCGCGATCAGCACCGCGTCATGCTTGCCGCGGATCGCGTCGAAGGAAATATCGGTGCCGACATTGCAGTTCAGCACGAACTCGACGCCGCCATCTTCCAGCTGCTTCACGCGCTGCATGACGATGTCTTTCTCCAGCTTGAAGCCGGGGATGCCATAGGTCATCAGGCCGCCCGCGCGGTCGTAGCGGTCATAGACCGTGACCTGCACGCCGGCGCGACGCAGCGCGTCGGCGGCCGCCAGACCGCCCGGGCCCGCGCCGATGATGCCGACGCTTTCGGCGCGCTCGGTCGACGGTTTGATCGGCTTCACCCAGCCCATGTCGAAGGCGGTGTCGGTGATGTATTTCTCGACCGCGCCGATGGTGACGGTGCCGTGGCCCGACTGTTCGATCACGCAGTTGCCTTCGCACAGACGGTCCTGCGGGCAGATGCGGCCGCAGATTTCCGGGAAGGTGTTGGTGGCCTGCGACATCTCGTAGGCTTCCTGCAGACGGCCTTCGGCGGTCAGGCGGAGCCAGTCGGGGATGTTGTTATGGAGCGGGCAATGCGTGTGGCAATAGGGCACGCCGCATTGGCTGCAGCGGCTCGCCTGCTCGGCGGCCTTCTCGGCCGCGTATTCGCGATAGATTTCGTTGAAATCATGGGAGCGCACGTTCGCGTCGCGCTTCTGAGGCATCTCTTTCGCCGTCTTGACGAACTTGAGCATCGGTTGCTTGGCCATTGTGGCGCCTCCCTAGAAAACCGGTGGGTGCGCATGACTACACTGCCTGCCACAGCAATAAAAGTAAGCAAGACTGACCTAAATGTGCATTTTTTGCGAGAGGCGCATGAGAAGGCACCTCAAATTCGCTCAAAATAGGTCAGCTTCGTTTACTTTATCGCTGCTTTACCCTGATTTTCTTGAGGATGGCGTGCTGCCGAAAAGCGATTCGCTTTCCGTCAGCCTAGTACACCGACCGCCGCAAGGCTCAGCAAGAGCCCGCCGAACACGATCCGGTAGATCGCGAAGATGGTGAAACGGTGCCCCTGAATATAGCCAAGGAGCCATTTCACCGCGACGAAGGCCGTGACGGTCGAGACGACGAAAGCGATGCCGAGCCCGGCCCAATCCTCGTTGCCCCCGGTCCCATCCTTGAGCTGCTTGAGCAATTCGTAACCGCTCGCCGCGTACATGGTGGGAATACCGACAAGGAAGGCGAATTCGGTCGCCGCCGCCCGGTTCGAGGTGCCCAGCAGCATCGCCACGAAAATTGTCGTGGCCGAGCGCGAGGTGCCCGGAAAGACTCCGGCCACGATCTGCGCGATCCCGACCGCGATGGCGACGCGCCAGAAGATCTTGCTGTTATCGGCCTGCCGATCCGCGACGCGTTCCGCAAACAGCATCCAGAAACCGCCGATCACCAGCGCCCAGGCGACGGGTTGGATCGTTGTCGGCAGCTCGAAGCCCATCTTTTTCACGATCAGGCCCAAAACGGCGGTGATCAGGAAGGCCACGGTGAGCTTCGCGAGATAGTCGCGGTTCTCCGGATTGCGCCAGTTGAACAGCAGCTCCATCAGGCGACGCCAATAGATCAGCGTTACGGCAAGGATCGCCCCGGCCTGAATGACAATGTTGTAGGTATCCGAGCGCGTGCCAAGCCAATGTTCGGCCAGGATCAAGTGGCCAGTGCTCGAAATCGGGAGAAACTCGGTGATCCCTTCGATCACACCGAGCAGAACGTCGTTCAGATAGCTCAAGAAATACCGCCTAGGTCAGAGAGGTGCCGCAAGCGGCACCGGGGAGGAAGGAGGGGGTTATGTCTTGCGAAGGTTCTTCGCCGAAGCTTTGATATCGTCATATTGCCCACCGGGGCGGAAGCGCCACAGGTAGCCGGGCATCACCGCTTCCATTGCCATAGGCTGGATTCCGAGATCGGAGAAGCCTTTCGCGCCCTCGGACACGACATTGTCAGCTTGAAGGTTCTTCACCTGATCGCGGGTGAGGATGCGGTTCGTGAACAGACCGCCGGTGACCGCCTGACCCAGATCGAAGACGCCGCCGAGGATGCTTGCGACCCAGCGGGGCAGCGACAGCACGAGGCGACGACGGTGAATCACCGTCAGCATCTGCTTCATCAGGTCGTGGAAGGTCTCCACATCCGGCCCGCCGAGCTCATAGGTGCCGGGCGAGACTTTCCCGTCCGCTGCCATGACCGCGACCTTCGCGACATCATCGACGAAGACCGGCTGGAATTTCGTGTGACCACCCGTGATCGGAAGGATCGGGGTGAAGCGCGACATCGAGGCGAATTTGTTGAAGAACCCGTCCTCGTTGCCGAAAATGATCGAGGGGCGCAGGATCACGGCCTGCGGATAGGCGTCCAGCACCGCCTTCTCGCCTGCAGCCTTGGTGCGGGCATATTCGCTCTCGCTGTCGGGATTGGCGCCGATGGCCGAGATCTGCACCAGTTTCGGCACATCCATCTCTGCGGCGATACGCGCCACGCGACCCGCACCTTCGGCTTGCACGGCGCCGAACTTGTTCTTGCCTTCGTTGACGAGAATACCGACGCAGTTGATCACCGCATCCGCGCCCTGCATCGCCGCGCGCACGCTGGCATCGTCGCGAATGTTGCAGAAGACCGGCTCGACTTGCCCGACCGCACCGTAGGGTTTGACGAAGAGCGCCTCGTTCGGACGCCGGACCGCAACGCGAATCCGCCAACCGTCCTTTGCCATGCGCTGCGCGATATAGCGCCCGACGAACCCCGAACCGCCGTAGATCGTAACCAGCTTGGACATGGGCAGAGGCCTTTCCTTGCAAGAATTTCGTTCTTTGATTACCGCCTCGCCCCCGCGGGAACAAGGCCAAAGACCCGAAGAGTCGAAGCTTGCGAATTTTTCGTGTCGATCCCCGTTGACAGTCCCAGCGCCGCTATGTATCTCGCGCTCCACGACACCTGCCCAGGTGGCGGAATTGGTAGACGCGCACGGTTCAGGTCCGTGTGCCGCAAGGCGTGGAGGTTCGAGTCCTCTCCTGGGCACCATAAACCAAGCGAAAAGCTCGGAAAACTTCGGTTTTCCGAGCTTTTCTCTGTTTTGGGCCTGATTTTGTCTCAAAAACTGTCCCGCATGTGAATTTCATGAGGCGGGTTATGAATATCGTTCGTGAGGCTCGACCCTGAGGCGCAACGATAAGATTCGGGCGCACCGGATCCGGTTCAGTGGAGCAAATGCGGAAAGGATTTGCTGGCGCGCCCAGATGAGCATTGGCTCGCCATCTCTTCAGCGCGATTAGCGGCTCGCCTAAAGCCGCGCAGGCAAGTCCACCGACGCCGCCTGATCCAGCCGATGAAGGCTTGGCCTTCACGGGCCAAGGCGGCCAGTCAACTGCCCGCTACCTGGGGAGCGCGGTTGACCGGTCGCTGTCTCATAGTGCGCGTCGCGCCCTTACACCGAAGTCGCCGTTTTTTGCGCCGCCGATGGCAGGATTTTACCCCGCCGTTGACAGTTGCTCCTCATCGTCAAGGCTCTGCGCGGGCCGCCGACCTCCTTAGCCCGGCAAAAAGGGGCCTCTTCGCGCGATCGCCTCGTTTCCATGTCCTATCGAATGAGTTTGCTCAGTTAAAAACGTTTGACACAAATTTGGAACGTTCCTATAGATATTTGGAACGTTCCTATTTGCTGAGTCTTTTTGGGGCGCGTCGACTGAAATCTTGTCTGGGGTCGGCAATTTGGATTGGGAGAAGCGAACTATGGGCACGATCGTCAGTGCATCGGAAGCAGTGGGGAAAATCGCGGATGGCGCTATCATCACGGTGTCCTCGTCTTCGGCATTGGGCTGCCCCGATTCCGTGCTCAAGGCGATCGGCGAGCGCTTCGATCAGGAGCACCATCCGCAGAACCTGACCATGATCCATCCGATCGCCGCGGGGGACATGTACGGTGTGAAGGGCATCGACCATATCGCCAAGGATGGTCTGCTCGACACGGTTCTGGCCGGATCCTATCCGTCGGGTTCGTCGAACCTGCCGATGCCGGAAATCTGGAAGATGGTCGTCGAGGATCGGGTGACCGCCTATAACGTGCCCTCCGGCATCCTGTTCGACATGCATCGTGAAGCGGCTGCGCGGCGTCCGGGGGTGATGACCAAGGTCGGTCTGAAAACCTTCGTCGATCCCGAGCGCGAGGGCTGTGCGATGAACGATCGCGCAGCAGGCGCGCCCATCGTGCGCCGGGTGGAGTTCGATGGCGACACCTGGCTCCATTTCCCGAATATCTACCCCGATGTCTGCATCCTGCGCGCGACCACCGCCGATGAGCGCGGCAATCTGACCTATGAGCACGAGGGCGCCTATCTCGGCGGGCTCGAGCAGGCGATTGCGGTGCGCAACAATGGCGGGCTGGTGATCGCGCAGGTGGAGCGCGTCACCGCGGCGGGCTCCCTGCGGCCCCATGACGTCCGCGTGCCGGGGCACCTCGTGGATTACGTCGTCGTGGATGAGGATCAGAAGCAGACCTGCGAGACTCCCTATGATCCGGCGATTTCGGGTCAGGTAATGCGTCCGTGGTCGAGCTTCGAACTGGCCGAGCACGGGATCGAGAAGGTGATCGCACGGCGCGCGGCGATGGAGCTGCGCGGAGGCATGACGGCCAATCTCGGCTTTGGGATTTCGGCGATGGTGCCGCGTATTCTGCTCGAGGAAGGCCATCCCGACGCGGTCACCTGGGCGATCGAACAAGGCGCGGTGGGCGGTATGCCCCTGACCGGCTTCGCCTTCGGTTGCGCATCGAATGCCGATGGCTACGTGCCCTCGCCGCAGCAGTTCATCTATTTCCAGGGCGCCGGGTTCGACATGTCCTTCCTGTCCTTTCTCGAAGTCGACGTAGAGGGGAATGTGAATGTCTCCAAGCTCGGCAAGAAACCTTACCTGACCGCTGGCTGCGGCGGCTTCGTCGATATCACCGCCCATGCGCGCAAGATCGTCTTCTCGGGCTGGTTCGAGGCCGGGGCGCAGATGGAAATGGACGCGACCGGAATCCGCGTCCGTGCGCCCGGCAAGTTCACCAAGATGGTGGACCGGGTCGAGCATGTGACCTTCTCCGGGGAGCGTGCGCGCGAGCAGGGGCAGGAAGTGCTCTATATCACCGAGCGCTGCGTGATGCGGCTCGATGACAAGGGGCTCATCGCGACCGAAATCATGCCGGGGATCGATTCCGAGCGCGATATCGTCGGCGCTTCCGAGGGCCGGGTGCGTGTGGCGGAGAATGCCGTCACCATGTCCACGAAGCTTCTTGCCGATGCCCCGATGGGGTGGACGCCATGAGCGATATTCACCTGATCATCGACGGCGCGGTGGCGGAGCTGCGCCTCGACAACCCGGCGAAGATG
Source organism: Thioclava sp. F36-7 (assembly GCF_002020075.1). Classification (NCBI taxonomy): domain Bacteria; kingdom Pseudomonadati; phylum Pseudomonadota; class Alphaproteobacteria; order Rhodobacterales; family Paracoccaceae; genus Thioclava; species Thioclava sp. F36-7. The sequence continues at coordinate 180,813 of NZ_MPZR01000004.1, forward strand.
AACGCCCTGACAGTGGAGATGCTGAGCGCGCTCGAGGCGCATCTCGATCGGATCGAACGAGACGTCGAGATTCGCTGCGTGCTGGTGAGCGCCGAGGGCGACCGGGCCTTCTGCACCGGGGCGGATATCAACGGTTGGGGCGATCTGAGCCCCGCCCAGTTCGCGCGGCATTGGGTCCGCGACGGGCACCGGATCTTCGACCGGCTGGCGGGCCTCTCGAAGCCGACGATTGCGGCGCTGAACGGACACGCCTTCGGGGGCGGTCTCGAACTTGCCGCAGCCTGCGACCTTCGGGTCATGGCACCCGGCGCCAGCCTTGCCCTCCCGGAAGCTGGCGTCGGGATCGTTCCCGGTTGGTCGGGCACGCAGCGGCTGATGCGTCTGCTGCCCGAACCGATGGTGAAGGAGATGGCACTTTTCGGTCACCGGGTGAAAGCCGAGCGGGCTTTGGCGGTCGGCTTCGTGGCCGCGGTCTCCGACGATCCGCGCGCGGCAGCACAGACCCTGATCGACCGTGCGCTCGGGCTGTCGCCCCGCGCCGTCGAAATCACGAAATCGATGATCCATGTCGCGGCGGGTGAAGATCGCGGCGCCATGGCTGAGGCGCTCGGAAGTGCCGCCATTTCGGCCAGCGAAGATCGCGCCGAAGGGGTCACGGCTTTCCGCGAGAAACGCAAACCTAATTTTTCGGGACTTTGAACATGACCGAGCTGAACCTGATCTCCGCCGTCGATGCGGCGATCCCCGCAGAGCCCTTTATCTGTCGTCACCTGATCGCAGGCGAATGGCGCGACAGTGCCTCTGGCGAGACCTACGATCGGATGTCCCCGGCGCATGGCTGCCTCGTGAGCCGCGCGGCGCTGGGCGCCGAAGCCGATGCGGAAGCCGCGATCGTCGCGGCGCGCGAGGCGTTCGACAGTGGCGTCTGGAGCCGGGTCTCGGGCAAGGAACGCGCCACGATCCTGCTGCGCGTCGCCGATCTGATCGAGGGCAATGTCGAGCGGATGGCGCTGCTGGAAACGCTCGAAAGCGGCAAGCCGATTTCGCAGTCGCGCGCCGAAGTGTCGGGCGCCGCGGACTTGTGGCGCTACGCGGCTTCGTTGGCGCGCACCATGCATGGGGACAGCCACAACACGCTGGGGCCGGACATGCTCGGCGTCGTCGTGAAAGATCCGATCGGCGTCGTGTCGATGATCACGCCGTGGAATTTCCCGTTCTGGATCCTGAGCCAGAAGCTGCCCTTCGCGCTCGCCGCCGGCTGCACCACGGTCATCAAGCCATCCGAGCTGACGCCATCGACCACGGTGATGCTCGGGGAGTTGCTGTTCGAAGCGGGGATGCCCGCGGGCGTCGTGAATATCGTTCTGGGCTACGGGCCTGCCGTGGGCGGCCTGATGTCGACGCATGAGGCCGTGGATATGGTGACCTTCACCGGCTCGACCGTGGTCGGCAAGGCGATCTCGGCGGCCGCGTCGAGCACGTTGAAGAAGGTCGCGCTGGAGCTTGGCGGGAAGAACCCGCAAGTCGTGTTCCCCGATGCCGATATTGAGAGCGCAGCCGATGCGATCACCTTCGGCGTCTATTTCAACACCGGGCAATGCTGCAACTCGAGCAGCCGGATCATCGTCCATGAAGATATCGTGGATGAGGTGGTCGAGCGCGTGGTGGAACTGTCGAAGCGCGTGGCTTTCGGCGACCCGCTCGATCCGCGCACGCAGGTCGGGGCGATCATTTCCGTCCAGCATCAGGGCAAGATCGACGACTACGTTCGCGCGGCCGTCACCGAAGGCGCCGAGATCGCGCTGGGTGGCGGGCCGATGACCGTGCCGGGCCTAGAGGGCCAATTCTATCAACCCACCGTCGTGCGCGGCGTCTCGCCCGAGATGTCGATCGCCCGCGAGGAGGTCTTCGGACCGGTGCTTTCGGTTCTGACCTTCCGCACGATGGACGAAGCGGTAGCGCTAACGAATGATGCAAGCTACGGTTTGTCTGCGGGCGTTTGGAGCGAGAACGTCCACACCTGCCTCGAGTTCTCGACGCGGGCGCAGGCTGGGACCGTCTGGACGAATACCTGGATGGACGGTTTCCCGGAATTGAGCTTCGGCGGGGTCAAGCAGTCCGGTCAAGGGAGAGAGATCGGACGCTACGGCCTCGAGGAGTTCTTCGAGATCAAGACGCTCGTGATGCGCATCGGTCGCACGCGAGAGCCTTGGGTAAGACCCGAATGACCTGATCGGTCGCACGGGAGGGAGTGTGACGACAACGCAAGAGGGAGGAAAATCATGCGTAGTTACATCGGACGGACACTGAAAATGGCGAGCGTTCTGGCGCTCGTGGCAGGGTCGGCACAGGCGGAGGATGTGGAGGTCCTTCACTGGTGGACCTCGGGTGGCGAAGCTGCCGCGCTCAACGTCCTCAAAGACGATCTGCAGAAAGAAGGCATCGGCTGGAAGGACATGCCTGTCGCCGGTGGCGGTGGTCAAAGCGCGATGACCGTTCTGCGCGCGCGCGTCACCTCCGGTGATCCGCCGACCGCGGTCCAGATGCTCGGCTTCGACATCTCGGACTGGGCGCAGCAGGGCGCGCTGGCCCAGCTCGACAAAGTCGCGGCCGATGGCAACTGGGATGCGGTGGTGCCTGAGGCGCTGCAGAAGTTCTCGAAATATGACGGCCACTGGGTCGCGGTTCCCGTGAACGTGCATTCGACCAACTGGGTATGGTCGAACAAGAAGATGCTCGCCGATCTCGGCATCGAAGAGCCGAAGACCTGGGACGAGTTCATCGCTGCGATGCAGAAGGTGAAGGATTCCGGGAAGATCGCGCTCGCCGCGGGCGGCCAACCCTGGCAGGAAGCCACGATGTTCGATGGCGTCGTGCTGTCGGTCGGTGGCCCCGAGTTCTACAAGAAGGCCTTCGTCGATCTCGATCCCGAGGCGCTCGGTGGCGAGCAGATGGTCGAGTCCTTCAAGCGCATGGAGCAGCTTCACAGCTTCGTCGACCCGAACTTCTCGGGCCGCGACTGGAACCTCGCGACCGCGATGGTCATCAATGGCGAAGCCGCCTTCCAGATGATGGGCGACTGGGCCAAGGGTGAATTCCTGCGTGCCGGCAAAGAGGCCGAGGTCGATTTCGGCTGCTTCCGGACCCCGGGCACCGCAGACGATGTGACCTTCAACGCCGACCAGTTCGCGATGTTCAAGGTGGGCGAGGACGCGCAGGCCGCGCAGGACGCGATGGCGAAAGCCGTGATGTCGCCGTCGTTCCAGATCGCCTTCAACACGGTGAAAGGCTCTGTTCCCTCGCGCACGGACGTGTCGGACGAAGAGTTCGACGCTTGCGGCAAGAAGGCGATGGCTCAGCTGAAATCGGCGAGCGAGAACGGCACGCTTCTGGGTTCGATGGCGCATGGCCATGCTGACCCGGCTTCGGTGAAGAACGCGATCTATGACGTGGTGACGGCGAATTTCAACGGCGACTATGACGCCGAGACCGCCGCCAAGGAACTCGTCAAGGCCGTGTCGCTGGCTCAGTAAAAGGCTCTCGGGCCGGTCGATCTGACCGGCCCGTATCCCCACCCATCCGTCTCATTTCCCCAAAGGAGAGAGCAATGGCCCGTCCGGTCCAGTCAGACTTGCGTACCCGGCTTCAGGAATGGATTCCCAAGATCGTCCTCGCGCCCTCTGTCGCGTCCATGTTGATCTTCGTCTACGGCTTCATCGTGTTCACCGGGTACCTGTCGTTCACAAACAGCCGGATCCTGCCGAGCTTCGACCTTGTCGGCTGGCACAATTACTGGCGGCTTTTCCAATTGCCGACCTGGACGATCGCGGTCCAGAACCTTGCGATCTTCGCCTCGCTCTACATCGCGATCTGTATCGCGATCGGGCTCACTCTCGCGATCTTTCTGGATCAGAAAATCCGCGGCGAGGGGATGTTGCGCCCGATCTTCCTCTACCCGATGGCGCTGTCGTTCATCGTGACGGGGACGGCGTGGAAATGGCTTCTCGATCCGGGCATCGGGATCGAACATACCCTGCATCTCTGGGGATGGGAGAGCTTCCATTTCGGCTGGATCAAGAGCTCGTCCATGGCGATCTACACGGTGGTGATCGCCGCGGTCTGGCAAAGCTCGGGTTTCGTCATGGCGATGTTCCTCGCCGGGCTGCGCGGCATCGACAACGAGATCCTGAAAGCGGCGCAGATGGATGGCGCCTCGAACTGGAACCTCTATCGCCGCATCATCATTCCGCAGCTTCGGCCCGCGTTCCTGTCGGCCTTCGTTATCCTCGCGCACCTCGCGGTCAAATCCTACGACCTCGTCATCGCGCTGACCGGTGGCGGCCCGGGCCGGGCAACCGAACTGCCCGCGACCTTCATGTATTCCTACACTTTCACCCGCAACGAGATGGGCGTGGGCGCAGCGTCGGCGGTTATCATGCTGATGACCATCGCCGCGATCATGATCCCCTATCTCTACGCTGAACTGAAGGAGCCGAAGTAATGTCCGGCGCCGTCGATACCGGGGTCGCGATCCGCACAAATCGCGTGACCCGCACCTTCATCTATCTTTTCCTGCTGCTGTTCGCGCTGTTCTACCTGCTGCCGCTCGCGGTGATGCTGATCAACTCGGTCAAACCTCTGAGCGAGATCACCGGCGGCAACATGATGGCGCTGCCCAATGTCTGGACCTTCGAGCCCTGGCGCGAAGCCTGGTCCTCGGCCCAGATCGGCGTTCAGCCAACCGGCCTGCGCCCCTACTTCATCAACTCGATCCTGATCGTGGTTCCGGCGGTGGCGATCTCGACCATCATGGGCGCGCTCAACGGGTACGTGCTGACCAAGTGGCGGTTCCGCGGCGACACAATCCTGTTCGGGATGCTGCTGTTTTCGTGCTTCATTCCGTTCCAGATCGTGCTGATCCCGATGGCGCGGGTGCTTGGGATGATCGGGCTCGCAGGCTCGGTGCCGGGGCTGATCCTCGTCCACGTCGTCTACGGGCTCGGCTTCACGACGCTTTATTTCCGCAACTACTACTCGGCCTTCCCGACCGAGCTGGTGCGCGCGGCTCAGATCGACGGGGCCGGGTTCTTCCGGATCTTCTACCGCATCCTTCTGCCACTGTCGGGGCCGATCATCGTGGTCACGATCATCTGGCAGTTCACCAATATCTGGAACGACTTCCTGTTCGGGTCGTCCTTCGCCGGGCAGGCCAGCCAGCCGATGACCGTCGCCTTGAACAACCTCGTTCAAAGCTCGACCGGCGTGAAGGCCTACAACGTTCACTTCGCGGGTGCGATCCTTGCGGCGCTGCCCACTCTCATCGTCTACATCGTCTCGGGGCGCTTCTTCGTGCGCGGCCTGATGGCGGGCTCAGTCAAGGGGTAATGCCAATGGGTCTCCTCGATATTTCAAACGTCACCAAGTCCTACGGCGCGGTCGAAGTGCTACACAGCGTCGACATCTCGGTCGATGAAGGTGAATTCCTCGTGCTGGTCGGCCCGTCCGGCTGCGGCAAGTCCACGCTCTTGAGCATGATCGCGGGGCTGGAAGGGATCACCTCCGGCGAGATTTCGATCAAAGGGCGCACCATGAACGGTGTGCACCCGTCGAAGCGCAACATCGCGATGGTGTTCCAGTCCTACGCGCTCTATCCTAACATGACCGTCGGCCAGAACATCACTTTCGGTCTCGAGATGCATGGCACGCCCAAGCCCGAACGCGAGGACGCGATGAACCGGGTGGCGGAGATGCTGCAGATCGACAATCTGCTCTCGCGCAAACCGGGGCAGCTTTCGGGCGGTCAGCGTCAGCGCGTCGCGATGGGCCGTGCGCTGGTGCGCGACCCGGATGTGTTCCTGTTCGACGAGCCGCTTTCGAACCTCGATGCGAAGCTGCGCGTCGATATGCGTACCGAGATCAAGAAGCTGCACCAGAGCCTTGGCACCACGATCGTCTACGTAACCCACGATCAGATCGAGGCGATGACGCTCTCGACCCGGATCGCGGTGATGAACAAGGGCTATGTGCAGCAGCTCGGCACGCCGAAGGAAATCTACGACACGCCGTCGAATGTCTTCGTGGCGACTTTCATGGGCAGCCCCGCGATGAACGTGTTCCCGTCGCGGATCGTGGTGAAGGACGGTGCGCCCCATGCGGCCGTGACGGGCCATGACGGGGTGGAGCAACTGCTCCGCTTCCCGCAAGCCAATCTCGCTCAGTGGGACGGGCGCGAAATCCTTCTCGGAATCCGGCCGGAGACGATCACCGATCCGGAGGGGGCCGATCGCAAAGCCGCCCATATCGCGCCGCTGCGCAACCATATCGGCGTCACTGAACCCGCAGGGTCGGACACGTTCGTGACGATGACGCTGGGCGGGCGTGACGCCATCGCCCGGATGCGAGCCGATGTGACCGTGCGGGCGGGCGAGGTCTTCGATTTCGCCGTCAACATGGACAAGGCGGTGGCCTTCGATCCCAAGAGGGAGGAGCGCATCCAGCCATGAGCGATGCCGACGTCATCATCATCGGCTCGGGCATGGGCGGTGCCACCACGGCGGCGGCACTGGCCCGGACGGCGCGGCGCGTGCTGGTGCTCGAGCGTGGCGAACGCCTGCCCGACACGCCAGACGCGCGCGACCCGGACGCGATCTTCGCGCGCGGTCATTACCGGCCCGAGGAAACCTGGCTCGATGGCGATGACGTGCCGTTCAACCCCGGTAATTACTACAATGTCGGTGGCAACTCGAAATTCTACGGCGCCGTTCTGATGCGCTACCGCAAGGCGGATTTCTCGCCTGTCGCGCATCAGGGTGGCACCACGCCGGGTTGGCCGATCGCCTATGAAGAGATCGAGCCCTTCTACCAGAAGGCCGAGGCGCTCTATCAGGTGCGCGGTCAGCTTGGAGAGGACCCGACGGAGCCGCGCCATTCCGGCCTCTACGCCCATGCGCCGGTCCCGGACGAACCCGATATCAAGGCGCTCCGGCGGCGGTTGAAATCGGTCGGGCTGCATCCGTCCTCCCTGCCGCTCGGGGTCGATATCGACCGCTGGCTCGCGCATGGGCAGACGCCTTGGGATGCGTTCCCCGATACCTGCGGCGGCAAGATGGATGCCGAAAGCGTCGGTCTGGCGACGGCACTGAAATCCCCGAATGTGGAGCTGATGACGGGCGCGCGGGCGCAGCGTCTGATCGTCGATGCCGAGAACCGCATCAGCGGGGTCGAGATCGAGAAAGACGGGCAGACCCAGACACTCACGGCGTCGGTCGTCGTGCTCTCCGCCGGGGCAGTGCAAAGCGCGGCTCTCTTGCTCGCCTCTGCGGACGAGCGCCATCCGACCGGGCTGGCGAACGGCTCCGATCAGGTCGGGCGCAATTTCATGAACCACAATTGCTCGGCCGTTCTGGCGCTGCATCCGCTGCGTCGGAACCGGGCGGTCTATCAGAAGACGCTGGCGATCAACGATTTCTACCTGTCGGGCGGGGCGAATGGCGCGCCGCTGGGCAATATCCAGCTGCTCGGCAAAATCTCCGGTCCGATCCTCGCCTCGGCCTCGCCGCTGCCGCGTCCGGTGGCGAGCTGGATCGCCAACCGCTCGGTCGACCTTTATGCGATGTCCGAAGACCTGCCGAATCCCGAAAGTCGCGTGACCCTCAAGAACGGCAAGATCCGGCTCGACTGGAAGCGCTCCAACTGGGAGGCCCATCTCGAACTCGTCGCCATGCTGCGCCGGAAGCTGCGCGCTGCGGGCTATCCGATCGTGCTCGCGCGGCCATTCGACCGGCAGACCCCGTCGCATCAATGCGGGACGGCGCGGATGGGTAACGATCCGGCGTCGAGCGTCGTCGATACGTTCTGCCGCAGCCATGACCACCCGAACCTGTTCATCGCCGATGCGTCTGTCCTGCCGACCTCGGCTGCCGTGAACCCCGCCCTTACCGTCGCGGCGCTCGCCCTGCGCGCGGCCGAGCATATCGAACAGACAGAGCTTGCCGCCTGAGCCACCCGGGCTGCGGCGAGAGACTTGGCCAAGGAGGCCAGCATGAAGACGACTTACGATTTCATCATTATCGGCGGCGGTTCGGCTGGCTCGGTGCTGGCCGGGCGTCTCTCCGAGGACCCGTCGGCGGACGTGCTGCTGCTCGAGGCGGGCGGCAGCGATCGCCACCCGTTCTATCATCTGCCCGCGGGCTTCGCGAAGATGACCAAGGGCATCGGGAGCTGGGGCTGGGAAACGGTTCCGCAGCGGCACATGCAGAACAAGGTCTTTCGCTACACGCAGGCCAAGGTGATCGGTGGCGGCTCCGCGATCAACGCGCAGGTCTATACGCGGGGCAATGCGCGCGACTACGACGAATGGCGTCAGATGGGATGCACCGGCTGGGGCTATGAGGACGTGCTGCCCTATTTCCGCAAGGCCGAGGATAATGCGAGCCTCGAGAACCGGTATCGCGGCAAGGGCGGCCCGCTCGGCGTCAGCGATCCGCGCGCGCCCCTGCCGGTCTGCGAGGCCTATTTCGAAGCGGCCGCCGAGCTTGGTATCCCGCGCAATTACGACGTGAACGGCGAGAAGCAGGACGGGGTCGCCTATTACCAGCTGACCCAGCGCAATGTGCGCCGCTCCTCGGCTGCGATGGCCTATGTCGCGCCCAATCGTCACCGCGAGAACCTCACGGTGAAGCTGAGTGCTCAGGTGCGCCGGATCGTGGTCGAGAATGGCCGCGCGACCGGGGTCGAGCTCGTCGATGGCACGCGGCTGCGGGCGGAGAGCGAAGTGCTGCTCTGTTCGGGGGCGATCGGCTCGCCGCGGCTCTTGCAGCTGTCGGGGATCGGGCGGGCGGACGAGCTGGCCTCGCTCGGGATCGATGTCGTCTTCGACCAGCCGGAGGTGGGGTCCAATCTGCAGGATCACCTCGACCTTTATTGCATCAGCGAACTGTCGGGCCCCTATAGCTACGACCGTTATGCGAAACCGCATTGGGCGGCGCTGGCGGGGCTGCAATATCTGTTCGGACGCAAGGGGCCGGTGGCGTCGTCTTTGTTCGAAGCCGGCGGCTTCTGGTATGCCGATCCCGAGGCGCGGTCCCCGGATCTGCAGTTCCATCTCGGGCTCGGGACCGGCATCGAACACGGCGTCGTCTCGATGCCGCAGGGCGGTATCACGCTCAATTCCTGTTACCTGCGCCCGCGCTCGCGCGGCAGCGTCCGTCTGCAAAGCGACGATCCGGGGAAGGCGCCGCTGATCGATCCGAACTACCTGCAGGACCCGCTCGATCGCGAAATGTCGATCCGCGGGCTGAAGCTGACGCAGGAAATCCTGTCGCAATCGCCCTTGCGCAAATATATCCTCGCCGAGCGCCTTCCGGGACCCGATGTCCGAACCGATGAGGATTACTTCGATTTCATTTGCACCCATTCGAAAACGTCGCATCACTGCGCGGGGACATGTCGCATGGGCGCCGATCCGGGGGCTGTCGTAGACCCGACATTGCGGTTCAACGGGATCGAGGGGCTGCGCGTCGTCGATAACTCGATCATGCCGCGCGTGATCTCGTCCAACACCAACGCAGCGGCGATCATGATCGGCGAGAAAGCCGCCGATATGATCCGCGCGTCACATGGAGGCTGACATGACAGTGCGCCACATCGTTCTCGTCAAATTCAAACCCGAGCTGAGCGAGGAAGAGATCGCGCCGCTCTGGCAGGAGCTGCACGCGATCGAGGGCAAGGTGGACGGGCTTGGCGCGATCTGCGCGGGCCGCTCCGAGAGCCCCGAGAAGATCGAGCGCGGCTACATGCACGGCTTCACGGTCGATTTCCGCGACTGGGAGGCGCTCGCCGCCTATCAGGAACATCCCGATCACCGGGCGCTCGGTGCGAAGCTCGTGGCCAACGCCCAAGGCGGGATCGACGGCATCCTCGTTTTCGACCTTGAGATCGCGGCTCAGCCGCAGGGGGCGTGACATGGCGCCGAGCGACCGCAGACCGACGATCATCGACGTGGCCCGCAAGGCCGGGGTCTCGAAATCGACCGTCAGCCTCGTGATCCAGAACAGCCCCCTGGTGAAGCAGAAAACGCGCGAACAAGTGCAGGCTGCGATGGCCGAGATCGGTTATGTCTATAACCGGGCGGCCGCCAATCTGCGCAGCGCCGGGGCCGGACTCGTCGGTCTCGTGATCAACGACCTTCGCAACCCGTTCTTCACCGAATTCGCGACATCCGTTCAAATGGCGCTGTCGAGCCGCGGCTATGCGGCCGTCGTGGCGAACACCGACGAAGACCCGCAGCTTCAGGCGCAGGTGGTCGAGGCGATGATCGAGCATGGCGTCTCCGCGATGATCCTGTCGCCCGCCTATGGCGACGAGGCGCTGAGCTTCGAGGCGCTTCAGCGGGCGGGCATTCCGGCGATGCAGGTGCTGCGCAAAGTCGAGATGCGGACCGAGCTCTTCCCCTTCGCCGCGCCGGACTATCCGAACGGGACGCGTATCGCGACCGAGCATCTCCTCGAACAGGGCGCGAAGCGGATCGCTTTCGTGGGCGGTCTGGAAGGCCGGGCCGTCACGCAGGAACGTATGGCGGGCTATCTGAGTGCGATCGAGATGGCCGGCCTCGAGCCCCATGTTCTGACCGGCAGCGCGAGCCGCGCCTTCGGCAGGGAGGCGGCGCACGCGTTGGCAAAGGATTATCCGGAGGTCGATGCCGCAGTCTGCTTCAACGATCAGGTCGCGCTCGGGATGATTTCGGGCTGCGCCGAGATCGGGCGCAATGTCGGCCGCGATCTGCGCATTGTGGGCTTCGACGACATCGAGGAGGCGGCCCATTCCTGGCCGCCGCTCAGCTCGGTGCGCTGCGATATTGACGGCTTCGGGAAGCTTGTCGCCGAAACGATCCTGGCCTGGCTCGAGAACGACAAGGTGCCGGCGCCGGAAATCCGCACGCCGGTCTCGCTGGCCATTCGTGGATCGAGTGGCGAGACACCCGCGGGCTGAGACGACAGGGAGACGGGAGGCCCGCCCGTTCGGACGAAACAGAGACGAGACCGCGCGGAGAGACTCCGGCGCGAACAGGAGAGGAGTGTTCAAATGACAGAGATCCGCGTTGCCGTGCTCGGCGCTTCGGGGTGGATGGGCAAAGTCCACACGATGGCCTACGAGACCTTTCCGCATTTCTTCGGGACCGAGGGAGGTACGGCGCGCGTCGTCACCCTCGTCGATCGCAATCCCGCGCGGGCGCAGGAGCTTGCCGCCCGGGTGCCCGGTGCGCGGATCGTTCAGGACTGGCGCGAGGTGATCGCCGATCCCGAGGTCGATCTTGTGGATATCTGCCTGCCCGACAACCTGCATTACGAGGTTGCGAAGGCCGCGCTCGAAGCGGGCAAGCATGTCTTCTGCGAAAAGCCCCTTGCCGAGTCCGCCGAGGAGGCGCGCGAGCTTGCCGATATCGCGAAGGTGCGCGGCCTGATCACCCGCGTCGGCCACGGCTTCCCGCGCAACCCCGTCCATGATCTCGCGAAGGAGATCATCGATGCGGGCGAGATCGGCGAGATCACGATGTTCAAAGGGTGCCAGCATGTCGACATGTATGGCGACCCGATGGTGCCCTACATGTGGCGCGCCGATGGGTCGCTCGCGCCGACCGGGATCGTCGGGGATACCGGCAGCCATGTCTTCAGCTTCATGGAATTCCTCGTCGGTCGCGTCTCGTCTCTGATTGCCAACAACATCATCGTCACGCCGCGCCGCCCCAAGATCGAAGGGCTGGGGCTGGGCGAGACGGCAGAGCTGACCGGCAGCGAGGAATGGGCCGATATCACCAATCCCGACGCGAGCCAGATTCTGTGCACGTTCGAGAACGGTGCGAACGGGATCGTGGATTTCAGCCGTGTCGCGACCGGGCGCAAATTCATGCAGACCTATGAGATCTACGGCACGAAAGGCAGCCTCGCCTATACGTTCGACGAGGTTAACCGGCTGCGCTTCTACACCAATGCCGATCCGATCGGGCGCCGTGGCTACCGCGAGATCGATGTCGGGCCCGAGCATCCGACCTACGCGGCCTTCCTGCCGCTGCCGAATTTCGCGCTCGGCTATAATGAGACCAAGATCATCGAAGCGGCGGAGGTCATCCGCTCCATCGTCTCCGGCAAGGCGATGTGGCCGACCTTCGAGACAGGCCATCACATCACCCAGATCGTCGACGCCTGCATGAGCTCGTCCCGGCAACGCGCCTGGGTCGACATTCCGCAAAGCTGACCGGACCGCAAACGGAGCCAAGACATGGACAGTGCAATCCCTCAGGAAATCCTCGACGCCCTGACCGATATCGAGATGCCGCGGCTGCGGGCCGACGAGGCGGTCCCGGAGATGCTCGAGATCGCGGGCCTCACCCTGCCGGTCTATCGCACCGGCTGCCTCGTCGTCGGCAGCGGGGCCGCGGGGCTTCGCGCCGCCGTCGAACTCAAGCGGCGGGGCGGCGAGGTCATCGTCGCGAGCCAGAGCGCCTGGGGCGGGACCTCCGCCTGCTCGGGCTCCGACAAGCAGACGCTGCACACCGCGAATACCGCCGATCACGGGGATGATTTTCAGGCGATGGCGCGGGCGATCCGGGCTGGCGGCGCGATGGACGAGGATACGGCCTATATCGAGGCGGTCGGCTCGCCGCGCATGATGGCCTCGCTGCAATATCTCGGCCTGCCGCTGCCGCAGGACCGGTTCGGCGCGACGCTGCGCTACAAGACCGACCATGACGAGACCGGGCGCGCGACCAGCTGCGGCCCCCGAACCTCGCGGTTGATGGTCAAGGTGCTGGCGGAAGAGGCGCTGCGGCTCCACGTGCCGATCTTTAACCACACGACGGTCGTGCAGCTGCTCACCGAAGGCGACGGGGATGACCGCCGGGTCTCCGGGGCGCTGGCGTTCCGCAAATCCGACCGCAGCGAGGCCAATCCCTATGGTCTCGTGCTGTTTGCCGCGCCGAATGTCGTGCTCGCGGCGGGCGGGCCGGGCGAGCTTTATCGCGACAGCGTCTACCCCAATGGCTGCTTTGGCACGTTGGGTCTCGCGCTCGAAGCGGGGATCGAACTGGTGAACCTCACCGAAAGCCAGTTCGGCATCGGGACGCGCCGCGAAGGGTTCCCGTGGAATCTCTCGGGGACTTACGTGCAGTCGCTGCCGCATATCTATTCGGTCGATGCCGAAGGGCGCGAGCATCATTTCCTCGCGCAATATTACCGGACGACGCAGGAGCTGGCCTCCAATGTGTTCCGCAAGGGCTATCAATGGCCGTTCCACGCGACGCGGATGCTGGATTTCGCGTCGAGCCTCGTCGATCTGGCGATCTGGCGCGAGAGTGCAGCGGGGCGGCGGGTCTTCATGGATTTCAATCGCAACCCGCTGCCGGTGCCCGGCGATCAGCCTTTCGATCTCACCCGCCTCGACGAGGATGTGCGGACCTATCTGGGCACTGCCGGGGCGGATCAGGAGTTGCCGATCGACCGGCTGCGCCACATGAACCCGCTCGCGATCGAACTGTACCGTCGCTACAAGGTCGACATCGCCGCCGCGCCGCTCGAATTCGCGGTGAACAACCAGCATATGAATGGTGGGATCGCGGTCGATCCCTGGGGACGCTCCAACCTGCGCGGTGTCTATGCCGCGGGCGAAGCGGCGGGCACGCATGGCGTGACGCGCCCGGGCGGATCGGCCCTGAACGCCGGTCAGGTCTTCGGCACCCGCGTTGGCGAGCATATCGGCGCAAGCCGCACGGCGCATGCGCCGGATGCTGTCGGATCGGAGGCCCTCACTGCGGCGGTGACGAATCTGCTCGCACGGTTGAACACCGACAGCGCGCATTCCGTGAAGTCGGTCCGCGACGAAGTTCAGGCCCGGATGAGCGACCATGCCGGGATGATCTGCAATGGCGAGGACGTGGCCGAAGCGCTTGCAGCGGCGCGCCAGTTGAACCGGAGCTTGCGGAGCGGCGGGATCGCCCCGGAGCGCGCGGGCGATGGTGGGCGCGCGATCCAGTGGCAGCAGATGGCGCTTGCCTCCGAGGCCGTCCTTGCCGCGCTCGACCAGTATATCTCGCAAGGCGGTGGCAGCCGCGGCGCGCGCGCGATTTGTTCCGATGAGGGCGAAGCGATCCCGATGGCGCGCGATACGGATCTGGGCGCGTTCCGCTTCAAGACGGAGCGCGACATCGACAAACAGACCCAAATCCTCGTCCGTCTGCAGGGGGAAGACTTGAAGATCGACACTCGCGAAAACCGCCGCTTCGACGAGAGCGCACGCGCGTTCTTCGAGCGGGACTGGCCCGATTGGCTGACCGGCCGCATCTTTGACCTCGATGCGAAAGGCCTGCGCGAATGAGTGAGAACCCGAAGAAGATGGTCGCCGTCGGGGAAGCGATGCTGGAACTCGCCCCGGTCGAGGGCGGCACGTTCCGCCTTGGCTATGCGGGCGATACGTTCAACACGCTGTGGCATGCGGCGCAACTGCTTGGGGCGCGTGCCCGGGCGGGCTTCGTCACGCGCATCGGCGAGGATAAGCTGTCCGGTCGTTTCCTCGCCGAGATGGAGGCGGATGGCTTGGACATCTCCACCGTGCAGCGCGATGCCGAGCGCGAGATGGGGCTCTACATGATCGAGCTCGAGGGGGCGGAGCGCAGTTTTCACTATTGGCGCCAGCTTTCTGCGGCGCGTCGGCTCGCGGATGATCCGGATACCCTCGGGCGCGCCTTGTCCGGCGCGGATCTCGTCCATGTGTCGGGCATCACCCTCGCCATTCTCTCGCCGGAGGCGCGCGAGACGCTGTTCGACGCGATTGCCAAAGCGCGCAGCGAAGGCGCGCGAATTTCCTTCGATCCGAACTATCGGCCACGGCTCTGGCAATCGCCGGAGGAGGCGCGTGACACCTGTCTGCGCATGCTCGACCATACCGATATCGCGCTGCCGAGTTTTGACGACGAGGCTGCCTTGTGGGGCGATGCGACGCCGGAACAGACCTTGGAGCGATTGAGCGGGCAGGGGGTGGGCGAGATCGCCGTGAAGGATGGTGCACGCCCCGTCTGGTATCTTGCCGAGGGGCGCGCCGGTCGGCGCGACACCCCGGTTCTGACAGAGCTGCGCGATACCACCGGCGCGGGCGATGCGTTCAATGCGGGCTATCTTGCCGCCCGTCTTCTTGGGTACCCGGTCGAACAGGCGATCGGCATGGGGCAGACAGTCGGCGGCGCGGTCTTGGGCGAGCCGGGCGCGCGGCTGGGCAAGGACGCAGCGCGCGCCCTCGCGGCGTCGCTGGAATAAGGCGGCTGCGGATCATCGCGTGACCGCATGTCTATGCCGTGGTCGTCATTCCGTCGCGCGGTCACGCTTCAAACCTGTCAGGCTGCCGTGTCGGGCGCGGGTCTTCCACCCACGCCAAACCGCTCTGGCATCCGAAAAAAGGTAAACGTTGACGTGTGTTCTTAGCGCAAATCTCATTCGCCTTCAGGATGGGTATGGGCATGCTTTTGGCTATCTCAAAGAGAGACATGTCGGGGAGGCCTATGGCTTTGAGTGCTGCCGGGACTGCGGGCGACAGAGGATCCACATTGGCAATGGCCTCGATTCGGGAATGGAGGTTGCTGAGAGGTCCCGTAATCAGGTCTTCCATCGGGTTGAAGCTCATGCCCCAGGCCTTCAGTATGTCGATCGGGGCTTCGAACATAGCTCGTGTGTCTGCGGCACGCCCGGCGCGACGGGCCCTCCACTCGGTGAAGAGAGCAAGTCTGACGTTCGCACAGCGTGCCTCGCCCTCTATGAAATCCCTCGTCTCAAGGGACCTGTTAATTTCACGGAGCTGTTCGAAGTCCGTAAACTCATTCGGGACGCGCATACGGAAGTAGTAGGTCTTGCCCGTTGCCCCATCCGGGTGCAGTTCTCGCAAATTCCACCCGCAGTTGGGTGGAGCGATTTCTCCAAAGAAACTGGGAACTTCCACCGCCCGAGAGAAAAATTTCGTTCTCCCTCGAGCCTGCATCTCCTGGGCACCATTACTCAAAAAGTCGCTCAATTCATCCGGGTTGCGCGACTTTTTCGTTTCTGGGCCGGCCGTTTTCGCGCAGGGACGCGCGCTGAGCCTTATTTCCTGCGGAAAAAGCGCGCGCGGTCATAAAGGGCCTCCAGCCGCGCCATGCGGGCCGAGGTTTCTTCCCAGGTCAGCGACTGGATCGCCGCCATGAGCGTTTCGACCAGAACCTGAATCGCAACCGTCGAATCCCAGGCCGAGGGCGCTTCGATCTGCGCCGAAAAGCGATAGCGCGCATGGGCCGCGGCGGGCGAGACCCAAGGGTCGGTGATCAGCACGACTTCCGCACCCTGCTCGACCGCCATCTCGACCAGTTGCAGCACGCTCGATTCGTAGCGGCGGATGTCGAAGACCAGCAGCACGTCGCCCTTCTGCATCTCGAGAAGCGCGGGCGGCCAGCTGTTCGAGAGCGGCTCGAGCAGCTCGACGCCGGGGCGGATCACCTTCATATGCGCCACGAAATAGGCCGCGATCGGGCCAGTGATCCGGCCCCCGGTCGCGAAGATGCGGCGTTTGGGATCGGCCATCAGCGCGGCGGTGGCGTCGAATTCGGCATGGTCGATCTGCTTCAGCGTCGCCTGCAGATTGCCCAGAACCGTATCGGCGAAGCGGTTGATCATATGGGTGTCGGGCGCATCCCCCGCCCAGCGATCATGTTTGACCAGCGGCGAAACAAGCTGCGCCTCCAACTCGTCGCGCACCGCCTGCTGCAGCCCCGGATAGCCGCCATAACCCATCTTCTGCGCCAATCGCACCACGGTGGGAGAGGAGACCTCGGCGGCCCGCGCCAGCTGCGCCACAGATCCCAGAAGCGCCATCGGATAGTGGCGCAGGATATGTCCGGCGAGTTGCTTCTCGGTCCGGGTCATCTCTTCGATGCCCGTCCGGAGCCTGTCTTCGATGCTTTGCGTCGCTGCTGACAAATCGGGCACCCCCGTGCGAATCAAGTTAGAAATGATTGTAACAGAATTTTCTTCTCTGAAATTTTCTTGACAGATGCGACATGCCGGAGCGAGCCTGACCGCAGGACGCGACGTAGAATCGCGCCGCTCAACAGAGAGGGACCGATTTGAACAGCGCGCATGTAGCGGTGGAAATCGAAGGCGCGGATCGACCGGGTGAGGTCGTTCTGGTCTGCGAACATGCGTCGAATGTTTTTCCGGCGCCTTGGGGCGATCTGGGTCTGACCCCCGATCAGCGCGAGGCGCATATCGCTTGGGATCCCGGCGCGCTGGGCCTTGCGCGCGGTCTGGCCGCGCAATTGGAGGCGCCGCTGGTCGCCGCCCGCCAGTCGCGGCTGATCTACGATCTCAATCGTCCGCCGCATCACCCCGGTGCGATGCCTGTGACCTCCGAGATTCACGACATTCCCGGTAATGTGGCGCTTTCGCCGGACGACCGTAGTGCGCGCACCGAGGCGCTGTACGAGCCGTTCCACGCAGCGCTACGCAGTCTGATCGCCGAGCGGTTGGCCCGCGGGCGGCCGACGGCGCTGGTGACGGTCCATTCCTTCACCCCGATCTGGTTCGGGAAGCCCCGCGAAGTCGAGCTTGGCGTGATCCACGATGCCGATCCGAGCCTAGCGCAGGCGGTTCTCGAGGAAGCCCGCCGTGTCACCGAACTCGATGTGCGTCTTAACGAACCTTACTCCGGCGCGGATGGCGTCTGTCATACGCTAGCGCTGCAGGCCACGCCGATGGGACTGCGGAATGTCATGCTGGAGCTGCGCAACGATCTGATCGCCGATCCCGCCGCGCAAGAGGCGATGGCCACGACGCTTGCCCCGGTGCTGCAAGCCGCGCTGTCGCAGATCACCGCAAATAACGGGGAGGCCGCCTGATGCCACGCTGGAGTGTCGCCTATGTTCGCCTGATCGACGGGTTCAACCGCAAGCTCGGCAAGGTGGCGATGTACCTTCTCTACGTGATGATGGCGATTATGCTGTTCTCATCGCTGACGAAGATCTTCGAAATCCCCGCGCTCTGGACGCTCGAGATGGCCCAGTTCACGCTGGTCGCCTATTACATGCTCGGCGCGCCGTGGACCCTGCAGGGCGACACGAACGTCCGGATGGACCTCCTGTACTCCCGCTGGTCGCCGAAAGGGCAGGCCTGGTGGGATGCCTTCACCGTTTTCGCGCTGATGTTCTACCTCGGGATCATGGTCTACTCGGCCTTCGATTCCACGGTCTATTCCTTCGAATATAACGAGCGAAACCCGACCGCGTGGCGTCCCGTGCTGTGGCCGATCAAGGTCATCATCACCACGGGCTTCGCACTTCTCTTCTTGCAGGCCGTGGCCCTTCTGATCCGCGATGTCGCGACTATTCGCGGAGAGGAAATCTGATGGATCACAACACCATCGCCCTTTTGATGTTCTCGACGATGCTGCTGATGATGCTGACCGGTCAGCGCGTCTTCGGTGCCATCGGCTTCGTCGCCGTCGTCGCGGCGTTCTGGCTCTGGGGGCCGGGCGGCACGCAGATGGGCTTCGGCTCGGTGATGAAGCTGATGAAATGGACGCCGCTGCTGACGCTGCCGATGTTCGTCTACATGGGCTATGTGATGTCCGAGAGCCGTCTGGCCGAAGACCTCTATCGGATGTTCCACGTCTGGTTCGGGCCATTACCGGGGGGGCTCGCCATCGGGACGATCATGCTGATGGTGATGATCTCGGTGATGAACGGGCTGTCGGTCGCGGGCATGGCCATTGGTGCGACGATCGCGCTGCCGGAACTGCTGCGCCGGAACTACGACAAGCTGATGATCTCGGGTGTCATTCAGGCGGGGTCGTCCTTGGGCATCCTGATCCCGCCCTCGGTCGTGCTGGTGCTGTTCTCGCTGATCGCGCGCCAGCCGGTGTCGGAGCTGTGGCTGGCAGGCGCGGTGCCGGGGCTGCTGATGGCCACGCTGTTCGTCGCCTATATCGTGATCCGCTGCAAAATGAACCCGGACCTCGCGCCGCCGATGGATGCGGAAGAGCGCGCCATGATCACTATGCGCGAGAAGCTGCGGCTCCTGCGCGCGGGTCTGATGCCGGTCTTCATCTTCGTTGCGATGATGGTGCCTTTCCTCAAAGGCTGGGCGAGCCTGACCGAAGCCTCGGTAATCGGCGCTCTGGCGGCCGTCTTCGCGGCGGCCATCAAGCGGCGCTTCACCTGGCAGGTCTTCAAGGTTTCGACCGAGAACACGCTCAAGATCACCGTGATGTTCATGCTGATCATCACCGCGGCGCTCTCCTTCGGGGCGGTGTTCGACGGTCTCGGCGCGGGCCGCGCGATCGAGGATTTCTTCACCGACAGTCTCGGCCTCGGCCCGTGGCAGATCCTGATTCTGATGCAGCTGAGCTTCCTCGTGATGGGGATGTTCCTCGACGACACGGCGATGCTGGTGATCGTGGCGCCGGTCTATGTCTCGCTCGCCCGGCATCTGGGCTTCGACATGATCTGGTACGGTGTCCTTTATACCATCACCTGTCAGGTTGCCTATCTCACGCCGCCCTTCGGCTATAACCTGTTCCTGATGAAGGCGATGGCGCCCAAGGAATTCACCCTGCCGGTGATCTACGCCTCGGTGATCCCCTTCGTGGGCGTGATGGTCCTGACGCTGATCCTCGTGATGATCTTTCCGCAGCTGGCGCTCTGGCTGCCGCATGCGGTGCTTGGAAGATAACCATAACCCGGAAAAACCGGGATCAACCAACAAGGAGAGAGTGATGACGACAAGAAGACAGTTCCTCACCACCGGTGCGGTGGGTGCGGCTGCGGCGGGCCTTGCGGCCCCGGCCGTCGCGCAGACCACACCGATCAAGTGGCGTATGCAGACCTATGCCGGTCCTGCGCTGGCCGAACAGGTCGTGGACAATTGCATCAAGACCTTCAACGAAATCGCCGATGGCGAGATGGAGATCGAACTTTACTACGCCGACCAGCTGGTGCCGACCTCCGAGCTGTTCCGCGCGATGCAGTCGGGCACGATCGACGCCGTGCAATCCGACGATGACTCGATGGCCTCGCCCACCGAAGTCACCGTCTTCGGCGGCTATTTCCCCTTCGGCCTGCGCTACTCGCTCGACGTGCCGACGCTCTTCAACGAATGGGGTCTCAACGAGATCTGGGACGAGCAGTATTCGGCCGTCGGCGTGAAGCACATCTCGGCGGGTTCGTGGGATCCGTGCAACTTCGCCATGAAAGAGCCGGTGAAGTCGCTCGACGATCTCAACGGCAAGCGGGTCTTCACCTTCCCGACCGCCGGGCGCTTCCTCGCGCAATTCGGCGTCGTGCCGGTGACGATCCCGTGGGAAGACGTCGAAGTCGCGCTGCAGACCGGCGAGCTCGATGGCGTCGCATGGTCGGGCATCACCGAGGATTACACCTCGGGCTGGGGTAAGAACGCGCCCTACTTCCTGACCAACAACATCTCGGGCGCATGGATCGGCCACTTCTTCGCCAACATGGATCGTTGGAACGAAGTGCCGGATCGCCTGAAGACGCTGATGAAGACCTGCTTCGATCAATCGCATTACCACCGCCAGTACTGGTACTGGTCGGGCGAGGCGAAGCTGCGCGTCGAAGGCACCGATATGGAGCTGACGACCATTCCGGACGCCGAATGGCAGAAGGTCGAAGACGCCGCCCACAAGTTCTGGGACGAGATCGCGGCCGAAAGCGAGTTGAAGGCCAAGGTCGTCGACATCTTCAAGAAATACAACGCGACGATGGCGAAGGCAGGCCCGCCCTATCGCTGCGGCTAAGCAAAGCGGGGGCGGCGGAAACGCTGCCCCTACGACGCAACATTTGCCCTCTTGTGGGGCCCCGCACCGCGCGGCAATCTCGCGCGGTGATCTTGATCCCGGAGGAACTCATGTCGCGCAAATTATCGTTCGACGCGCTCAAGAAATCGGTCAATGCAGGCGAGGTCGATACGGTCATCGCAGCCCTTGTGGATATGCAGGGACGGCTTCAGGGCAAGCGGTTCCACGCGGCGCATTTCATCGACAGCGCATGGGAAGAGACCCATTGCTGCAACTACCTGCTGGCGACCGACATGGAGATGGTCACGGTGCCGGGCTATGACGCGTCCAGCTGGGAGCGCGGCTACGGCGATTACGTGATGAAGCCCGACATGGAGACGCTGCGGCTGATCCCGTGGGTTCCGGGCACGGCGCTGGTGATCTGCGATCTGCTCGATCATCACAGCCACGAGCCGATCCCCCATTCGCCGCGCCAGATGCTGAAATCGCAGCTCAAGCGCGCCAAGGACATGGGCTTTGACGTGATGATGGCGACCGAGCTGGAATTCTTCCTGTTCGAGGAAAGCTATCCACAGCTCTTCGACGCGGGCTATCCCGATCCGACCCCGGTCGCGCGCTACAATGTCGACTATTCGCTGATGGGCAATTCGCGCGCCGAACCGGCGATGCGGGCGATGCGCAACGCGCTCTATGCGGCGGGCGTGCCGGTCGAATGCTCCAAGGGCGAGGCCGAATGCGGTCAGGAAGAGCTGAACGTGAAATATGCGGGCGGGCTTCAGACCGCCGACATGCATGTGCTGGTCAAGCAATGCGCCAAGGAAGTTGCCCAGTCCCACGGGCTCTCGGCGACCTTCATGGCGAAATACCACACCGACAAGGCGGGCTCGTCGAGCCATGTGCACCAGTCGCTCTGGAAGGGCGGAAAGCCTGCCTTCTTCGACACGGACGCGCCCAACGGCATGTCAGAGCTGATGCATCAGTTCCTCGCCGGGCAGCTGACCCATGCGCGCGAGATCACCTATTTCCTCGCGCCCTACACCAACAGCTACAAGCGCTTCTGCGAGGGGCTTTTCGCGCCGACGAAAGCGGTCTGGTCTCTGGACAACCGCACGGCGGGTTTCCGCATCTGCGGCGAGGGCACCAAAGGTATTCGCGTCGAATGCCGTATCGGCGGGGCCGACCTGAACCCCTATCTGGCCTGCGCGTCGCTTCTGGCGGCGGGGCTGGCCGGGATCGAGCAACAGATGGACCCGGGGCCGGAAGCCGCGGGCGACATCTACAAAGCGGGCGAAGTGACCGAGGTGCCGAAATCCCTGACCGAGGCGCTGGGCGCTCTGGAAGGTTCGGACATGCTCAAATCCGCCTTCGGCGAGGACGTGATGGCCCATTACGTGCGCGCCGCCCGCTGGGAAATCGAAGAACAGAACCGAGTTGTGACCGACTGGGAGCGGATGCGCGGTTTCGAACGCGCCTGAGTTTTGACAGACCCGCGGGGCCCTACACCCCGCAAGGAGACATGATGACCAAGACCCTGAAATGTATCTCGCCCGTCGACGGGCAGGTCTATGCCGAACGCGAGGCGCTGAGCGCCTCCGACGCGCAGGCGCTGGCCGCGAGCCTTCGCGCCGCGCAGCCCGCATGGGCCGAACGCCCGCTGTCGGAGCGTATCGCGCTCGTCGAGGCGGGCATCGCCAAGCTCAACGAGATGAAGGATCTCGTGGTCGAGGAGCTTGCGTGGCAGATGGGCCGCCCGACCCGCTATGGCGGTGAATTCGGCGGCATGAACGAGCGTGCGGGCTACATGGCCTCGATCGCTGAAGAGGCGCTCGCCCCGATGGTGGTCGAGCAAAGCGACAGCTTCCTGCGCCAGATCGCACGCGAGCCTGTCGGCGTCGTCTTCATCATCGCGCCGTGGAACTATCCCTATATGACGGTGATCAACTCGCTGGTCCCGGCCCTGATCGCGGGCAACACGGTGATGTTGAAGCACGCGACCCAGACCATGCTGGTGGGTGAGCGCATCGCCGAAGCCTTCCACGCGGCGGGCGTGCCGCAGGACGTGTTCCAGAACGTCTATCTGACGCATGAGACCTCGGAAGAGCTGATGGGCGCGAAAGCGTTCGATTTCGTCAACTTCACCGGCTCGGTCGGTGGCGGCCGCGCGGTCGAGCGCGCTCTGGCGGGCACCTTCACCGGGCTGGGCCTCGAACTGGGCGGCAAGGATCCGGGCTATGTCGCCGCGGATGCCGATCTGGACGCGGCGGTCGACGGGCTGATGGACGGCGCGCTGTTCAACGCAGGCCAGTGCTGCTGCGGGATCGAGCGGATCTACGTCCATGCGAGCCTCTACGACGCCTTCGTCGAAAAGGCCGCAGCCTGGGCGAGCAAGCTGACCCTCGGCAATCCGTTCGAGCCGGAAACGACGCTGGGCCCGATGGCCAACAAGCGCTTCGCCGAAGTGGTGCGCGGCCAGATCGAGGATGCGATCACCGATGGCGCGAAGCCGCTGCTCGACCCCGAGCTGTTCCCGGCAGACGATGGTGGCGCCTATCTCGCGCCGCAGATCCTCGTCGATGTGAACCACGAGATGCGCGTGATGCGCGAGGAAAGCTTCGGCCCCGTTGTCGGCATCATGCCGGTGAAGGATGACGAGGAAGCCATCGCCGCGATGAACGATTGCGATTACGGGCTGACCTGCTCGATCTGGACCGCCGATCCCGCCCGCGCCGAGGCGATGGGCAAGCGGCTGCAGACCGGCACCGTCTTCATGAACCGCTGCGACTATCTCGACCCGGCGCTGTGCTGGACCGGCTGCAAGGAAACGGGCCGCGGCGGCTCGCTTTCGGTGCTGGGCTATCACGCGCTGACGCGTCCGAAATCCTACCATCTCAAGAAGGTGACGAAATGACTGCCCCCACCGCAAACTGGTCCTATCCGACCACGATCAAATTCGGCCCCGGCCGGATTTCGGAACTGGCCGATCACTGCAAATCCGTGGGTATCGCGAAGCCGCTTCTGGTGACCGACAAGGCGCTGGCCGCGCTGCCGATCACCGCCGGGGCGCTCGACGTGCTGGACGCGGCGGGCCTTGGCCGCGCGGTGTTCTCCGAGGTCGACCCGAACCCGAACGAGGGCAACATGGCCGCCGGGATCGAGGTCTATAAGGCGGGTGGTCATGACGGCGTGATCTGCTTCGGCGGCGGCTCCGCGCTCGATCTGGGCAAGATGATCGCGCTGATGGCCGGGCAGGACGCTTCGCTGAGCGTCTGGGATCTGGAAGATATCGGCGACTGGTGGACGCGCGCGAACGGTGATGCCATCGCGCCGATCATCGCGGTGCCGACGACGGCCGGGACCGGCTCGGAAGTGGGCCGCGCAGGCGTTTTGACCAATTCCGAGACCCACAAGAAGAAGATCATCTTCCACCCGAAGCTGATGCCCGCGATCACGATCTGCGATCCGGAGCTGACGGTCGGCATGCCGCCCTTCATCACGGCGGGAACCGGGATGGACGCGCTGGCGCATTGCCTCGAGGCGTTCTGCTCTCCGCATTACCACCCGATGAGCCAGGGCATCGCGCTCGAAGGGATGCGGCTCGTGTTCGAGAACCTGCCGCGTGCCTATACGACGCCGGACGATCTGGAGGCGCGCGCCAATATGATGTCGGCGGCGGCGATGGGGGCGGTGGCCTTCCAGAAGGGCCTCGGCGCGATCCACTCGCTGAGCCACCCGGTCGGCGCGGTCTACGGCACCCATCACGGCACGACCAATGCCTGCGTGATGCCGATGGTGCTCGACTTCAACCGCGCCACCATCGAGGAGCGGATCAACCGCGCGGCGGCGTATCTGGGCATCGCGGGCGGCTTCGAGGGCTTCAAGGCCCGGATCGAGAGCCTGCGGACCGAATTGTCCATCCCGGCGAACCTGACCGAGATGGGCGTGAAGCGCGAAGATCTCGACATGCTGGTCGAGATGGCGCTGGAAGATCCGTCCTGTGGCGGCAACCCGGTCGAGATGACGGCCGAGAATACCCGCGCGCTTTACGAGGCGTGCTTTTGAAATCGGCACGAGCGGGGGCTGCGCCCTCGCTCGTTGGCGCGGCTCACGCGTCTGTAACTAGTGTTGATGAGGAATTTTGCTTCAACATCGGTACTGCCAAAAATCTGTTACAACGCCCGCATAAAGGGTCGCCGATGCCGGAGCCAACCGGACGGCACAACCGTCGAAAGACATTAGCTCGGGGGAGACAGGACCGCATGAGGCGGCACCGCCCTCCATCAACGGGGAGAGACCTGAAAATGACCTTCAAGTTCCGTTACCTTGCAGCGGCCAGCGCCATGGCCCTTGCTGCCAGCACCGGCGCCAGCTTCGCCGACAGCATGGATGACCTCTACGCTGCCGCGAAAGAAGAAGGCAGCCTGACCACGATCGCGCTGCCGCATTCGTGGTGCAACTACGCGGGCGTGATCGACGGCTTCAAGAAGAAGTATCCCGGGATCACCGTGAACGAACTGAACCCCGATGCGGGCTCGGCCGACGAACTCGAAGCGATCCGCGCCAACAAGGACAACAAGGGTCCGCAGGCGCCCGACGTGATCGACGTGGGCCTTTCCTTCGGCCCGGCGGCCAAGGACGAGGGTCTGATCCAGCCCTACAAGGTCTCGACCTGGGACACGATCCCGGACAGCGCCAAGGATGCTGAAGGCTACTGGTATGGCGACTATTACGGCGTGCTGTCGTTCGCGGTGAACAAGGATATCGTCGACAATGTGCCGCAGGACTGGTCGGACCTGCTCAAGCCGGAATACGCGAACTCGGTGGCTCTCGCGGGCGATCCGCGCGCCTCGAACCAGGCGATCCTCGGCGTTCTGGCCGCGGGCGTCGCAGCAGGCGGCGAGCCAGGCAAAGCCTCGGGTGAAGCCGGTCTGAAGTACTTCGCCGAGATGAACAAGAACGGCAACTTCGTGCCCGTCATCGGCAAGACCGGGACGCTGGCCCAAGGCGCGACCCCGATCGTCGTCGAGTGGGACTATAACGCGCTTGCCGGTCGCGACACGCTGAACGGCAACCCGCCGGTCGACGTCGTCGTGCCGAAATCGGGCGTTGTCGCCGGTGTCTACGTTCAGGCGATCTCGGCCTACGCGCCGCACCCGAACGCAGCCAAACTCTGGATGGAATACCTCTATTCGGACGAAGGTCAGCTTGGCTGGCTGGAAGGCTATTGCCACCCGATCCGCTTCAACGACCTGTCGGCCAACGGCAAGGTTCCGCAGAAGATGCTCGACGCGATGCCGCCCGCCGAGGGCTACGCCAAGGCGGTCTTCCCGTCGCTCGACGCGCAGGCTGCGAACAAGGAAGTCGTGACCGGCGGCTGGGATAGCGTCGTCGGCGCGAACGTCCAGTAACCGAACCCGCATAAGCACACGCCCCGCGCCTGATCGCGCGGGGCGACTTTATTGAAAATTCTGCAAAGCGAGGCCCGATGCAAAGCCGCAAGCTGCCGCTGACTTGGGTGGGGATGGTTCCCTTCACGCTCTTCGCGCTTTTGTTCCTGATCGCACCGACGATGTATATCGTGGTGGGCGCGTTTAGGACGAGCGACGGGGGCTTCACGCTGTCGAACCTCGTGAACCTGTTTCAACCGACGATCCTCGCGAGCTACTGGATCTCGATCAAGATCAGCCTCGCCACTGCGCTTGTAGGCTGCCTGATCGGCTTCGCGCTGGCCGCCGCCGTAACGCTGGGCGGCCTGCCGAACTGGCTGCGCGGTCCGGTGATGACCTTCTCGGGCGTGGCCTCGAACTTCGCAGGCGTACCGCTGGCCTTCGCCTTCCTCGCGACGCTGGGACGACTGGGTCTCGTGACGGTGCTGCTGAAATCGTGGTTCGGCTTCAACATCTACACGCACGGCTTCAACCTGCTGAGCTTCTTCGGTCTGACGCTGACCTATCTGTTCTTCCAGATCCCGCTGATGGTGCTGATCATCACCCCCGCGCTGGACGGTCTGAAGCGCGAATGGAAAGAGGCGGCGAGCATCCTCGGCGCGACCGGTTTCCAGTATTGGCGCATCGTCGCGCTGCCGATCCTCTGGCCGTCGCTGCTGGGCACGCTGGCGCTGCTGTTCGCCAATAGCTTCGGCGCGGTGGCGACGGCCTATGCGCTCACCGGCTCGTCGATGTCGATCGTGCCGATCATGCTTTACGCGCAAATCCGCGGCGATGTGCTGCAGGACCCGCATCTGGGCTACGCGCTGGCCTTCGGGATGATCGTCATCACCGGCCTCGCCAACCTCGCCTATGTCTGGCTCCGCGTACGCTCCGAAAGGTGGATGCGATGAAATCCAAGAAACTCTGGTCCTGGCTCGCACTGGCGTTCGGGGCGCTCTACTTCGCGCTGCCGCTGCTCGGCACGCTGGAATTCTCGCTTCGCGCGCGGCGCGGGGTCTATTCGCTCGACGCTTACCGCTCGGTGCTGGCCGATCCGCAATTCCGCGAGACCTTCAGCTACTCCGTCGTCATGGCGATCTTCACGATCCTCGTGGGCGCGCTGATCGTGGTGCCGACCGCCTATTGGGTGCGTCTCAAGCTGCCGCATTGGCGCCCGGTGGTGGAGTTCATCACGCTCCTGCCGCTGGTGATCCCGCCGATCGTGATCGTCTTCGGCTATATCCGGCTCTATAACACTTCGTCGATCCTGCCGCTGACCGGCACGACGACGGGCACCAACCTCCTGCTGATGCTGGGCTATGCCACGCTTTCGCTGCCTTACATGTATCGCGCGGTCGATACCGGGCTGCGTACCATCGATGTCGGCACGCTGACCGAAGCCGCGCAAAGCCTCGGCGCCGGGTGGAGCACGATCCTCGCGCGCGTCATCCTGCCGAACGTGCTCGTCGCGGTGCTCTCGGGCGCCTTCATCACCTTCGCCATCGTCATCGGCGAGTTCGTCCTCGCCTCGCTCCTCAACCGGCCGGCATTCGGCCCCTACATGCAGCTGACCGGCGCGAACAAGGCTTACGAGCCTGCCGCGCTTGCGGTGATCGCCTTCTCGATCACCTGGATCTGCATGGGGCTGATCCAACTCGTCACCCGGTTTTCCAAACATACGAACGCAAAGCGGTAACCCATGGCCTCTCTCGAGATCGAACATCTGGAAAAATCCTTCGGCGCGAACCGCGTGGTGAAGGATTTCAACCTCTCCATCGAAGAGGGCGAATTTATCTCGCTGCTCGGCCCGTCGGGCTGCGGCAAGACGACGGTGCTGCGCATGGTGGCAGGCTTCGAGAGCCCTTCGGGCGGCGCGATCCGCATCGGTGGGCAGGACGTCACGCATCTGGGGGCGAACCAGCGCAATATCGGCATGGTGTTCCAGGCCTATGCGCTGTTTCCCAACCTGACGGTCGCGCAGAACGTGGGCTTCGGGCTTCGCGTGGCGAAACGTCCGCGCGCCGAGATCAAAGCCCGTGTGACCGAGATGCTGGAGTTGATCGGTCTGCCCGATCTGGGCAACCGCTATCCGTTCCAGCTGTCGGGCGGGCAACAGCAGCGTGTGGCGCTGGCGCGCGCGCTCGCAATCCAGCCGCGCGTTTTGCTGCTCGACGAGCCGCTTTCCGCGCTTGATGCGAAGATTCGCGTCTCCTTGCGCGAAGAAATCCGCGACATTCAGCGCCGTCTTGGCATCACGACGATCTTCGTGACCCACGATCAGGAAGAGGCGCTGTCGATCTCGGATCGGGTGGTGGTGATGAATGGCGGCGTGGCCGAGCAGATCGGTGCGCCTTTCGAGATCTACAACCAGCCGAAGACCCGCTTCGTCGCGCAATTCGTGGGCACGCTGAACGCGCTCGAGGCCGAAGTGGCCGATCCGGCGCGCGGCGCCCTGCGCGTCGGCAATACCGAGGTTATCCTCTCCGAACCCGTCACCGCGGGCCAAGGCACTCCGGTCACGCTGGCCGCGCGGCCCGAAGTTCTGGCGCTGGGTCGCCGCGAGGGCAATGACACAGTGTTCACGGGGCGGATCGTCGAGACGCATTTCCTCGGCTCGATCCTGCGGGTGAGAATGGAGGTGGAAGGGCAGCTTATCGCGCTCGACACGTTCAACCGTCCCGGCAATCCGCCGCCCAAGGTCGGCACCGAGGCCGAGGTCAGCGTGGCGAGCCGCGATCTTCTGGTTCTGGCCGACTGACGACGCGAAAACGGGCCCGCGCCCCTCTTTTCTCCGGGTTTTCGGACCCGGAGCCCCTTCTGCCGCGTTGCCGATGAAAGCTTACACGCGACCGTTGCAGAAGGATGAAAATGGAGTGGCTCGTCGATCATAATCAGGTGGTGAGTATCGCGGTGCAGATCGTCACCGCGCTCGTCTGGATTATCTATCTGCAACTTCTGCTGCAGAATTTCCGGCGCGAGCGTCGCTCGAAACTGCTGCTGACCCGGGTCGCCGGCGGCCATGAACACGGGCATCTGATGCTGGGCAATATGGGCGCCGAGCCGATTTTCGTGAAAGCCCTTCTGGCCGATCTCGTGATCGACGGGAAAACCTATCACTCGATCGCCAGCGATTCCGGCGGGTTTGCTCCGTTCGCGGATTCCGGCCCCAACGAGTCGATCAAGGGCCCCCTGAAAACCGCGGATTATCGCGATCTCGGCCGCATCTCCGATCTCGTGGACGTCGCGCTGGAATTCTCCGACCTGCCCGAAGACGCGAAACAGGTGGAATCGGTGGTTTTCACCGTTCTCGCAGAAAGCAGTCGCGACAATATCCTGACCGCGGGACGGCTGTGCTTCGACGTCTATCACGCCGGTGAGCATCAGCGCTTCTTGCCGCAGACCTCTTCAACGGTTCAGCTGCGCAGCTTCCGCAAACGTCGCGAATTGGCGGCGCGGCTGAAGGAAATGCTCGAGCAGGAAGCGCGCGCTTTCCTCACCAGTGAAGACGGCCGACGCCGCGAGCGTGGCGCAGAGCTGCAACAGCTGCGACACCGCCAGCGACAAAGCGAGAAGGATCGCCAGGCCGACGCTCCGCACGAGGCTGCCGAATGAGGCTTCGAGAGACCTGTCGTCCAACATAACCGAACACGGCGCGCCGTTCCGGCTTGAGGCGCAAAAGGAGACATCATGTTCAACTGGATCACCGGCGTCATCGCGTCCTTCGGCTATTTCGGCATCGCGGGCCTGATGCTGCTGGAGAACGTGTTTCCGCCGATCCCGTCCGAACTGATCATGCCACTCGCAGGCTATATGGCGGCGCAGGGGAAATTCTCGCTGATCGGGTTGATCGTCGCGGGCACCATCGGCTCGGTGCTGGGCGCGCTCCTTTGGTACTGGATCGGCCTCAAGATCGGGATCAAGCGCCTGTGCCACCTGTCGAGCCGCCATGGCCGCTGGATCGGCATCACCCCGCGCGACATCACCCGGACCAAGAAATGGTTCGACAAGCACGGCTGGGTGGGCGTGTTCTTCGGGCGCATGCTTCCCGGCGTCCGCACGCTGATCTCGGTGCCGGCGGGCATGGCGCGGATGCCCTTCGTCCCGTTCCTTGCCTACACGACGCTGGGCAGCGCGCTCTGGACCGCCTTGCTGACCGTCGCGGGCTATCTGCTCGGGAAGCAGTACAGCGAAGTCGCAAGCTGGGTGAACCCGGTCTCGACCGGCGTGATCGTGGTGCTCGTCCTGCTCTACGCCTATCGGGTGATTACCTGGAAGCCGCTGAGAGATGACGACGAACCCAGCGGCGCCACGCCCGCGCGCGAGAGCTGAACTGCTGTTTTCCTTGTTTCATGGGGGAATGCTCGCTAGACCGCGCTTCGACTTCGCGTAAGGGGCAGTGACGCCATGACAGGCACGGATCGGAATATCGTCATCCATCTCGGGTTTCCGAAAACGGGAACGACGACGATCCAGTCCCTGCTCGACGCGAATACAGCGCGACTGGAGCCAGAACTCACGATCGCCGCGAAAGGTGACCTGACACTGCAACTGCGCAAGGTCGCGATGCGGGCGATGCACGTGCCGATGGCGCGCGCGTTCTGGATGTGGCGGTTTCACCGCGGGTTGAAGCAGCTGCGCCGCGATGTCGATGCGATGACGTTCAAGACGCTGATCATCTCGGATGAGACTCTGTTCGGGCTGAATCCCGCGCGTCTGAGCGACATTTCGAGCGCTGGGACTTACGAGGACATGCTGCGTGCCCTCGACGCTGCGCTGGACGGTTACGCGCCGCGCTACATCGTCTATCTGCGCGATCCCGAAAGCTGGAAGACGAGCTTCTACAATCAGAATTTCAAGCGTCGGCGTACGACGCAAAGCTTCGCCGACTGGTCGAAAGAGCATGACTTCGAGACCGGACCCTTGCAGGTGATCGAACGGATGCGCGTCGTCCTCGGGGACCGTTTGGCCGTTCGGCAGATGGAAGACGACCGTGCGGAAGGTCGTTTTCTCGGGCAGGCGCTTTTGGAATATGCAGGTCTGCCGCCAGAGCGTTTCGCCGATCTGGAGATGCCGCCCCGCCAGAACGAGAGCATGGCGCCCGCCGCGATCGAATTGCTGCGGATGATCCACGAGAACCCGGCCTTCCGCGGCAAGCGTTACCGTTTCCTCGTGCGGCTTTTCGCGCGGAACCCGGAGCTGTTCGCCGAATTGCCCAAACCCGGGAACAAAGACGACACCTAAGCCGGGTTTCGCCATCGCGCGTTGGCAAGAACGCGGCAAAAGGCTTATATGCCCGGCAAGACGTTAAAGAAGGACACGCCGTGGCAATCCACCTGCATCAAAACGACCTTCCCGACGGGCTCGATCTCGGTCCCGTCGTGGCCATCGACTCCGAAACGATGGGCCTCGACCCGCGCCGCGACCGGCTCTGCCTCGTGCAGCTTTCGGCGGGCGATGGAGACGCGCATCTGGTGAAGATCGCCCAAGGTCAGACCGAAGCGCCGAACCTGTGCCGCATGCTGGCCGATCCGTCGGTGGAGAAGCTGTTCCACTTCGCGCGCTTCGACGTGGCCGCGCTCTGCAATGCGTTCGGGGTGGAGACGAAGCCGGTTTTCTGCACCAAGATCGCCTCGAAGATGGTGCGCACGTTCACCGATCGCCACGGGCTGAAAGTGCTGGTGCAGGAGCTTGTCGGCGTCGACATTTCCAAGCAGCAGCAAAGCTCGGACTGGGGCGCGGCGGAGCTGACCGACGCGCAGATGGAATATGCGGCCTCCGACGTGCTCTACCTGCACCAGATCAAGGCCGAACTCGTGGCGCGGCTCGAGCGCGAGAACCGGCTCGGACTGGCGCAGGCCTGTTTCGATTTCCTGCCGGCGCGTGCGAAGCTCGATCTGCTGGGCTGGGATGAACCCAATGACATCTTCCACCACTGATTATTCCGACATCGCCCGTCGCGTGATCGGCATCGAGGTCGCCGGGCTGGAAGCCTTGGCGGCGAGCCTCGATGGCGAGTTTTCGCGCGCGGTGGCGATGATCCTCAAGACCGAGGGGCGCGTAATCGTCTCCGGCATGGGGAAATCGGGCCATATCGGGCGCAAGATCGCGGCGACGCTGGCCTCCACCGGGACGCCCGCGCATTTCGTGCATCCGGCGGAGGCGAGCCACGGCGATCTGGGCATGGTCACCCGGCACGATCTGGCGCTGGTCCTGTCAAACTCCGGGGAGACGCCGGAGCTGGCCGACTTGATCGCCCATACGCGGCGCTTTCAGATCCCGCTGATTGGTGTCGCGAGCCGCCCGGACTCGACCCTGCTGCGGCAGGCCGATCTGGCGCTGGTTCTACCCAAGGCGGAGGAAGCCTGCGGCACGGGTGTTGTGCCCACCACCTCGACGACGATGACGCTCGCACTCGGTGACGCGTTGGCTGTCGCTCTGATGGAGCATCGCGAATTCACCGCCGAGCATTTCCGCACCTTCCATCCGGGTGGAAAGCTAGGCGCGCGTCTGTCGAAAGTCTCGGACCTGATGCATCGCGATATGCCGCTGGTGGCGGAAGACACGCCGATGCCCGATGCGCTCTTGATGATGAGCCAGAAGGGGTTCGGCGTGGTCGGCGTCACCGATGAGGCGGGCCGCCTGACCGGGATCGTCACCGACGGCGATTTGCGGCGCCACATGCAGGGGCTGCTGGAGCATAAGGTCTCGGAGGTAATGACCGCCAATCCGCGCACCATCGCGCCCGGACAATTGGCCGAGGCCGCCGTGGCGCAGATGAACGAGCGCAAGATCACCGCGCTTTTCGTGGTCGAAGACGAAAAGCCCGTGGGCTTCCTGCAGATCCATGACTGCTTGAGGGCCGGGATCGTCTAATGATGTACGACAACAGCCATACGCGACTGGTGACCTGGGCGAAGATCGTCCTGCCGCTGCTCGCGCTGGCGCTGTTGTCGACGATCTTTCTCGTCTCGCGCCGGATCGATCCGAGCGCCGCGATTCCCTATGCCAAGGTCGATGTCGAGAAACTCGCGCGCGAAAATGCGGTCACCCGGCCCGAATATTCCGGCGTGACCGATACCGGCGCGACGCTGTCGGTGACGGCCGCGCAGGCGCGCACCCAGCCCTCGCAGGATCAGGGTGCGAGTGCCGATCAGGTCGCGGCAAAACTGACCGCGCCCGATGGCCATGTGACCGATCTGAGCGCGAATGAGGGTCTATTCCAGCCCAATTCGAACCGGATCGACCTGACCGGCAAGGTCGCGATGCAGACCTCGGATGGCTACCGGGTGAACTCCGACAAGGTCGAGTTGCAGACCGATAGCAGTATCCTGACCTCGCCCGGCCCGATCCATGGGACGTCCCCTTTCGGAACGCTCGATGCGGGCTATATGCAGATGGTCCCGACGGCAGATGGCAGCAGTCACGATCTTGTTTTCAAACAGGGTGTGAAGCTGGTATATCAGCCGCAACAATGAGGGTGTGGATGTTTCGAGCGCGTTTTTTCACCGCCTGCGCGATGGCGGTTTCGTTCCCGGTTCTCGTAATGGCGCAAAGCGTCGATTTCGGCGGGCTGCGCGCCGACAAGACGGCCCCGGTCGAAGTCACGGCCGATTCGCTCAACGTCAATCAGGAAAGCGGTCAGGCAGTGTTCTCCGGCAATGTGGAGGTCACGCAGGGCGATATGCACATGAAAGCCGCCGAGCTTGAGGTGTTCTACGCCAGCGACAAACGCTCCGAGATCACCCGGCTGCACGCAACGGGCGGCGTCACGCTGGTTTCGCCCACCGAGGCGGCAGAGGCCGAGGAAGCCGTCTACGATGTGAAAGCGGGCACTGTCGTGATGACCGGCAACGTGCTGCTGACCCAAGGCGACAACGTGATGTCCGGCAACAAGCTCAATGTCGACCTGAGCACCGGCGCCGGCACGATGGACGGGCGTGTGCGCACGCTTCTGAAGCCCGCCGGGAGCAAGTGATGGCCGAGGATGCCGTCAAAAGCGACGCCGGGCTGGCCCCGGTCGCGGGCCAGGGCGGTTTGCAGGTCCGGGGTCTGCGCAAGAGCTACAAGCGCCGCCCCGTGATTCGCGACGTCTCGCTCGACCTGTCGCGTGGCGAGGTCGTGGCGCTTCTCGGACCGAACGGTTCGGGCAAGACCACCTGTTTTTACAATATCGCCGGTCTGATCCGACCCGATGCGGGCGAGGTTCTGATCGACGGGCGCGATGTGACGGGCCTGCCGATGTATCGCCGCGCGCGGCTCGGGATCGGCTATCTGCCGCAGGAAGCCTCGATTTTCCGGGGTCTCTCGGTCGAAGAGAACATCATGGCGGTGCTGGAAGTGGCGGAGTCCGATCCGCACACCCGTCGCGAACGGCTGGAAGAACTTCTGGGCGATTTCTCGATCGGCCACCTGCGTCACGCGCCCGCTTTGGCGCTGTCGGGGGGCGAACGCCGGCGCTGCGAAATCGCACGCTGTCTGGCCGCCGATCCGAAATATCTGTTGCTGGACGAACCCTTCGCGGGCGTCGATCCGATCGCCGTGTCGGAGATTCGCGCGCTCGTCGCACAGCTGAAAGATCGGGGTATCGGGGTTTTGATCACCGATCACAATGTGCGCGAAACGCTCGAGATCGTGGATCGTGCCTACATTCTGCACGACGGCACGGTGCTGATGTCAGGCACCGCGGAAGAGGTTGTGCAGGACGAAAACGTCCGCTGCGTCTATCTCGGCCAGCACTTCCGCATCCTCTGATCGTGATCCGCGGATCCCTGCCGGGCGGCTCCGCCTACCGGCAGTTTTGCACTGCAGCGAGGGAGACCCGTTGACACCCCCCACGATCCATCCCCAAATACATAAGAGATGCGTAATGTTCGCCCCCACTCCCCGGGCGCGCTTGCGGCCCCCGAGAGGGGTCCGGCGCGCGGAAGGTCCCCGAAAGAGGGCCCGGGCGAATTCAGACTCAACGCGACTTTTCAAGAGATTAACCGGCCCGAAACACCTCAGCCCAAAGGCTGGGGTCACTGGCCCAATGCGTGAAGGAGGAAATCCATGCGTTACCAAATCACCGGCAAACAAATCGATGTCGGAGAGGCCCTGCAATCTCACGTCAAGTCGGAGTTGGGCGAGGTCGCCGAGAAATACATGCAGCGTCCCACCGATGCGCAGATCACCTTCTCGCGCGATGCGCATGAGTTTATTTGCGAGGCGACGGTGCACCTGTCGACCGGGCTCACCGCTTCGGCCAAGGGTCATGCCACGGAAATCTATGCGGCCTTCGATGCGGCGCGCGAAAAGATGGACAAGCAACTGCGGCGTCACAAGCGCAGATTGAAAGATCATCACCGCGACCGTGCTGAACCAGTTGAATTCGAAGCTGCAGGTCTATATGTGCTCGCCTCGGAAGAGGATGACGATACCGGCGAGACGCACGAAGGTGCTCCGATGATCGTAGCCGAGATGGAAACCAAGGTTCCCACTCTCTCGGTCGGTGAAGCGGTCATGCAGATGGAGCTGTCTGATGCGTCGCTACTCGTCTTCCGCAACGAGAAACATGGCGGGGTCAACGTCGTTCATCGGCGTGAAGACGGCAATGTCGGCTGGATCGACCCGCGCAACAGCAAATGAGCGGCCCGGAACGGGCGCGGAGTAGACGAGTTCATGGACCTATCTAAACTTCTCGTGCCTGGCGCGGTCAAAGTGCTGTCGAATGTCACGAGCAAGAAACGCCTGTTTCAGGATCTCGGTGACATCGCGGCGGCGTGCTACAAGATCGACGCCGCAGAGACTGTCGATGCGCTGCAGGAGCGTGAAAGCCTCGGGCCGACCGGTGTCGGCCACGGCGTTGCGCTTCCGCATGCGCGGCTCGACGGGCTGAGCGAAGTCGTGGGTGTCTTCCTGCGTCTGGAAAAGCCGCTCGATTTCGACGCGGTGGACCGGCTGCCGGTCGATCTGGTCTTCGCGCTCTTCGCGCCGAAGGATTCCGGGGTCGAGCATCTCAAGGCGCTGGCCCTCGTGTCGCGCACGATGCGCGATCCGGAAACCTGTGAGAAGCTGCGGGCGAACACCGATCCGTCGACGCTGCACGCAGTGCTGACGGAGGCGCAGAGCCGTCAGGCGGCCTGATCAGCTCGCTGATACAAATTGAAAAGCGCGTCGGTTCGTCCGGCGCGCTTTTTTCATGGCGCAGGCTCAGTCGCGCCAGTTACCGAAGCCGAACTGCATCATGTCGCGCGTATAGGTCTCGCGCGCGGCGGCCTCGAGGTCGGGCGTCCAGATATCGGCGAGCTTGATCGGCGCGGTGTCGGTCTCGCCGGGCGCGAAGGCTGGGGCCTCCACCCCGGCCATGCTGGCCAGATAGGCGAAGTCCTCCGCCATCCGCTCCTCGCGCACCAGAAGGTCGGGCAGGGCGAATTGGCCGATCCCCTGAAGCGCCGCCGATTGCGTTGCCCAGAGCGTATTCACCGGCAGGCTCGTCTGGTTCGCGAGATTGGATTTGAGCCAGCCCAAGAAGGCGATCAGCGCCTCGGCATAATCGGCGGGCGCGATGCTCTGCCCCTCCTGCGGGATCGGCAGCTTGTAGCTTTGGCGCAGGACGGCGCGGGTCTCGTCCATAGTGTCCCAGTTGAGCACCGCGTTGAACGCGAGATGCGCGCGCATCAGCGGGTGGCGCAGCACGGTGAAGCTGCGATGGCCGGGATGGCGACGTTTCCACTGACGCAGGGTCTTCTGGCTGAACCCTTCGACCAGTTCGCCGGTTGCCGCCAGCCAGTCGCGGATCGGCGCATCCATCGCGGGCCGGAGCGGCATATAAAGCAGCCCCGCCTCGCTCGCGATGAAACCGGGCACGCCGGGACCGCGCCGGGGCTCGAAATTCGGGGTTTTCGACAGGTTGAACCGGTCGAGCCGCGCCAGCGACGCCTCCATCCCCGGGAAATTCGCGACCTTCGCCTCCAGCGGCTCGGGGTTCTGCACCTTCAGGGTCTCGGGTAGCTTGTCGAGCCGCCCCGCGACGCCCAGCCAATTCGCGAGACCGTTGAGCACCTCGACCGACTGTGCATCCTCATAGTCGATATAGAAGGCTGTCTGCCCCGAGCGTTGCAGTGCGTTTTGCAGCGTCACCTGAAAATCCTGCAGCCCTTCCAGATGGGCCTCGAACTCCTCGGCATCGAAGCGCGCCTTCGTGGCCTTGCGGTGCTTCGCATCGCCCAGCTTCCACTGGCCGGTGGCGCGCGCGATCATCAGGCTGACATAGCTCTCGATCGGATTTCGGGTCAGCACGATCTTCGCGCATTTCGGATCGTTCACGAAGACGGCCAACATCCGCGGGTCGTGATCGTGGAAATAGCGGCAGCCGTTCAGCCCGCCCTGCGATTTGATCGCGCCCCATAGCGCCAGCGGATCGTCATCGCGCTGCGCCTTGGTGACGCCCACTAGCTCCTTGCGGTTCGGATAGCCGATCAGCGCCGGATTGAACGCCTCGCCATGGCAGGTCACGCCGTCCAGATCGTTCAGCGCAGCTTCCAGCAGATTGGAGCCGGTGCGCATCTCGGCGAAGACGACGAAACTGTCAAATTTTGGCATGTCTTATTTCACCAGATAGGGGCGACCGCGGCGGGTGGCGGCATCGCGCTTCCCGCTTTGCTCGAGCGGGAAATCCCCCATCACGAGCGGCTGCATCCCTTGGTTCTTGAGATTTTGCAGGAATTGGTTGAACCCCGACAGATCGACCATCTGCGGCGCTTCGGTGAGGCGACGGGTCGCGCGGGGGCTGATCTCGTCGATGATGGTCTGCAGGGGCTCCATCGGGTTCTCGATGAAATCCGCGACAGTCCAGATCCGCACGCGCGCCTTCACATACATCGAGCGCAGAATCTCCAGATGCTCCAGCTCGCGTTTCTGCAGCATCGCGGCCTCGCGCCGGATCGTCGCGAAATTCTCGTTCTTGCGCGACAGCGGCAGTGCCCAGGCGCCGGTGATGACCGAAATCTGCGCATTCGGATCGGTCGCGGTGAACCAGTTATTCGCCTGATTGTCGCGCGGCGAGAACATGTAGCATTGCCGCTCGCCGCGCGAGTTCCAGATCAGGTTCGTCAGGAAGGCACGCGGGTTGTAGTCGCGCAGCGCCGCGTCGTCGGTCAGGCAGCCGTTGAACATCCGCTCATTGCCCGCGAACTCGGCGCGCTCGGGCGCGTAGAGATGACCATGCACCCGCGCGCCCACGTATTTCGCGAGCCAACCGTCGAAATTCTCGAAGAGATCCGAGAAGCCGTGGAAGATCGAATAGGGCGCCGAGGTCTTGCCGTTCTCGTGGTCTTTCTTGGGAAAACGGCTCTGCATATAGAGGCCGGGCCGCCCGCGCGTGCGCCGCTCGATCGACTTGGAAAACAGCCGGTCGATCTTGGCGGGGTTGGGTTCGGCCATGACGGAGCGCCCGGGGCTTTTGTCGAGGAAGCTCCGATAGAGCTTATCCGCCTTGGGCCAGATTTTCCGCGCCACGAAACAGTCCGACCGCCGCAGTAGCTGCAGGTGATCGTCGTAGAAGATATGCGGCTTGCCCTGAAAATCGAACTTGGTCAGCGTCAGCGAGCGGCTCTCGATCGAGGTGGAATAGAGCCTTGCGAGGGTCTGGAAATAGCTCTCATCCGGGATCCAGACGCGCTTGAAATAGCGGTCGTAGAGCGCGCGATCGGGGTCTTCCAGAATGGCCGACAGGGTCTGGCGCGTCAGGCACCACCATTGGCTGCCCAGATGCGGCACCAGCCCGTCGGGGATGCGCCGTTTGAAGCCCACGCGGCGTTGAAATTCGACATAGCGGTCGAACATGCGCCGCTGCTTCTTCCACGAGAAGGGGAAGCGCAGCGTGAAGCGTTCGATGTCGATCCCGCCGACGGTCCAGCCGACTTCCGTGGTGGTCACGCTCTCGATGAAATCGGTATAGGGCCGCGCGTCGAGATAGTCGGTCAGCTCGTGCAGCGGGCGCAGCGGCAGGCAGGAGCCCGACGCCAGATAGACGTGGCGCACGTCGTCATGCAGTGCCAGCATCTGCTCGGCCGCGGCTTGGCTGGCGGCGACCAGCGACCACGTGCCCCAGTCGCATTTGTAGCGCCGCGAGAAGGAGACATTCTCCAGATCGGAGAGCATCTTCTTGAAGCCGTTATAGTCATGCGCGGTCACGCGGGCATCGACATGGATCACCACGGGCGATCCGCCCTCCGACCAGAACCGCGCGACCTGCGCGGCCCGGTCGAGCGCGGTGTGGCACATCATGATGAATCCGACTGTCACGCGCCTTGTTTCCTCACGCCCAATTGCCCTTCGACATCAGCCCGAGGATCTCGAGCTGGCGCCAGTTGATATATTTCTCAGACCATTTGCACCACAAATCGGGCTCTTTTGAGATCGTGCGGGCATAGGCGTGATATTCGCGCGATCCCGCGTAATGCTGTTTGCGCTGCAATTCCTCTTCGACCTTGTCGGTCAGCGGCGAGAGGAACTTCGCATGCAGCAGGCAGCCCGAGACCATCTCGCCGCCGATCGTGTCATAGACCTGGTTCAGGCCGCGCGGCAGCAGCATATGGGTCGAGGAGATATAGACGTTCCCACGCTCCCATTTGACCAGCGGGATCTTGTTGAGCGAGGGAGCCTTCTTCGGCGCGTCGGGAAAGAAGATGCGCGCCCGGGGCCCGCCTTGAATCCACAGATTGTTGGTCTCGGGATTGGGCGAGATCATGTAGTTGCCCGCATCGAACCAGCAGGCCAGATCGAACGGGTTCTGCCCCTCGCGATAGGGCTGCGCGTCGATCGGCCCTTTCGGATACATATCCAGCAGCATGGCGGGAAACGACCGGATGCCATAGGTGTCGAGCCAGTCGGTCAGCGCCTGAATGGGCCGCGTATCGCAGAACGGGTAGACGAAGAACTCGTCCGGATCGAGCGTCAGCGTCCAATGCCCGGTGCCGTATTTGCGCAGCAGCCAGTTCATCCAGTCGATGCCGAAATTCGACGTCTTGTAAGAGGCGTCCGTGTGCCAGACCGAGCAGTCCTCCTGCTGGGCGAGATACTCGGCGCTGCCATCGTCGCTGCCATTGTCGACAAACAGGAAGTGCCCGACGCCCATCTCGCGGTAGTAGCGCAGGAAATAGGGCAGGCGGATGCGTTCGTTGCGGGCGGTGACGAAGACGAGGATATCCTCGGGGCGGATGTCGCCGGTGCGGTCGGAATAGAGAGAGAGTTCGCGGCTTTTGCGGAAAGCCCGAATCTGCCGAATTCTGCGTTTACGGCGCAGCCTGGCGATCTCTCTCAGTCCCAATATCCGTCCCTCTCCGACGTCGCGGTCATTTCGTGCCGCACTGGTCCTTTGCTACTCGCAGCGTAGTTCTCAAATCGTTAAAGGTCGCCCTGTTCAAATCGGCAAGTTTTCAACGGCTTATCAATGTCTTCCGATACTTACCCGGTTTGCGCGCAGCTGAGAAGGCCACGCCTAACGCTTGCGTCAGCAATGTTGCCTCCAAGTCAACAACTTCACATCCAGCCGCCGCGCGACATCAGCCCCTGCGCCTCCAATTGACGCCAGTCGCCGAGCCGCGTCGAATGCGGCGTCCAGAGCTCCGGATCGGCGGCCAGCGCGTCGTAATACTGGTCGAATTCCGCGGGCTGGCCGAAATGCTCGCCACGCGATTTCTCCTCTTTCGACTTGTCCACGATCTCGTCGAGAAACTTGGTGTGCAGCAGCAGCCCCGAAATCGCCTCGCCGCCGTCCGAGTCGTAGGTCTGGTTCAGGTGGCGCGGCAGCAGCGCATGGGTCGAGTTCAGATAGGCCCATCGCCGGTGCCAGCGCACCAGCGGGATCTTCGAGAGCGTCGGCGATTGGCGCGGGCTGTCGGGGAAAAAAGCCCGCGCCCGTGGCCCGCCTTGGATCCACAGCGCGTCGGTCTGGGCCTGCTGGGTGATCATGTAATTCCCGGCGTCGAACCAGCTCAGGATCTTGCGCGGATCCTGCCCCGCCTCGTAGCGCTGCGCGCCAAGCGGCCCTTTCGGGTAGAGGTCGAGCATCATCGCCGGGAAACTGCACTGCTCCGACCGGTCGAGCCAGTCGGTCAGCGCGGGCAGGGGGCGACTGTCGTGATAGGGGTAGATCAGCAGCTCATCCGCATCGACGGTCAGGCACCAGTGATCGTGCCCGTAGCGCAGCATCAGCCACGTCACCCAATCGAGCCCGAAGCGCGAGGCCCGGTAGCTGCCCGACGTCTGCCACAGCGACACGTCGCGCGCCTCCGCCAGCAGCGCGGCGGTGTCATCCGTGCTGCCATTGTCGACGACCAGAAAGTGATCCACGCCGAGCTTGCGGTAATGCTTGAGAAAAAAGGGGAGCCGCCGCGCCTCGTTGCGCATCACCGCGAAGGCGAGGATCGCGCCGGGCTTTATCTTCCCGGTGCGGCTCGTGACACGGTCAAGCTGGTGCCGTTTGCGCAGGGCGCGCCACAGGAAATGCTTGCGCTTGAGGCGCAGCCTGTAGCCCTCCCAAAGCTCACGGCGCGACGGCATTCATTCTCCTGACCCCTGCTTGGGGGTCAGTATTCATACTCTTTCGCCTGATGCCAACGCCATGCATCGGAAATCATGGTGGAAAGGTCCGACCGCTTCGGCTGCCAGCCAAGCTCCTCGGTCGCTCGTTTCGAGCCCGACACCAGCGCCGCCGCATCGCCGGGACGACGGTCCCCCTCGACGATCGGGACGTCTTGATTGGTCACGGCGCGCGAGGCGTCGATCACTTCGCGTACCGAGAACCCGTTTCCCGAGCCGAGGCAGAAGACCCGCGAGGGTTTACCGTCTTCGAGCCATTTCAGACCCAGAACATGCGCATCGACCAGATCGGAGACATGGACGTAATCGCGAATGCAGGTGCCGTCGCGCGTCGCGTAATCCGAGCCGAACACGGTCAGCGCCGGGCGTTTGCCCGCGATGGCATCCAGCATCAGCGGGATCAGATGCGTCTCGGGGATGTGCTGCTCGCCGACCTCCGCGTCCGGGTCGGCGCCCGCCACGTTGAAATAGCGGAAGATCACCGAGTTCAGCCCGTGACTCGCGCCGAAATCGCGCAGCATGTCTTCGATGGCGCGTTTCGAGCCGCCGTAGGCATTGATCGGGCGCTGTTCGGTGTCCTCGTTCAGCACCACCCCGTCCTGATCGCCATAGGTCGCGCAGGTCGAGGAGAAGACGAAGTTGCGGCAGCCTGCGTCGACGGCCGCTTCAATCAGATTCAGCGCGCAATTCACGTTGGTGCGCCAGTATTTCGACGGGTTCTGCATCGACTCGCCAACAAGGCTCAGCGCCGCGA
Source organism: Thioclava sp. F36-7 (assembly GCF_002020075.1). Taxonomy (NCBI): domain Bacteria; kingdom Pseudomonadati; phylum Pseudomonadota; class Alphaproteobacteria; order Rhodobacterales; family Paracoccaceae; genus Thioclava; species Thioclava sp. F36-7. Next base: position 223,392 of record NZ_MPZR01000004.1, read on the forward strand.
AATGCATCACCGCGATGGGCTGATACTTCGCGAAGACCTCGTCGAGGCGGGCACGATCGGCAAGATCGCCCTCCTCGGCTGGGCCGAACTTCACCGCTTCTTTCCAGCCGGTGGAGAAATTGTCGAAGCAGACCGGGACATAGCCCGCCGCGGCCAGCGCTTTGCAGGCGTGCGAGCCGATATAGCCCGCACCACCCGTTACCAACACATGTTGCTGCATCGCTTACTCAGCCGCCTGCCGCATCGCGGAAAGATCGGAGAGATATTCGCCGAACTCATCCTTCAGATCCGGGCGCTGGAGGCCGAAAGCCACCGTCGCCTGCAGGAAGCCCGCCTTCGAGCCGCAATCGTAGCGCTGCCCGTCGAAGCGATAGCCATAGACCGAGTTGCCGCCATGGATTTCCTGCGCGATCGCGTCGGTCAGCTGGATTTCACCGCCAGCACCCGCCTTGCGCGCATCGAGGTTCCACATGATGCGCGGGGTGAGGATGTAGCGACCGATCACCGCGAGGTTCGAGGGGGCATCCTCGGGCTTGGGCTTTTCGACCATGCCGTTGACCTGCAGGCGCGGACCGTCGCCCGGGGCGACATCCAGAACCCCGTAGGACGCGGTCTTGTCGGCGGGCACTTCCATCGCCGCGACATAGTTCCCGCCGGTCTCGTTATAGGCTTCCATCATCTGCTGCAGACAGGGCTTGTCGGCGGCGATGACGTCGTCGGTCAGGATCACGGCGAAGGCCTCGTCATGCACCAGACGACGCGCACACCAGACTGCGTGGCCCAGACCCAGCGGCTGGTTCTGACGGACATAGGCGATCGCGCCGCTGTCCATATTTGTCTGCTGCAGCTCGTCGAGGATTTCGGTCTTGCCCTTCTGCGCCAATGCGCTTTCCAGTTCGGGGGCGTTGTCGAAATAATCCTCAAGTGCCGATTTGCCGCGCGAGGTGACGAAGATGAACTCCTCGATACCGGCCGCACGCGCCTCGTCGATGGCGTATTGGATAAGCGGGCGGTCCACCAACGTGAGGATCTCTTTCGGGATCGACTTCGTCGCGGGGAGGAAGCGGGTTCCGAGGCCGGCCACCGGGAAGATCGCCTTCGTCACCTTGCTTTTCATTCGTCACCTATAGGGTTGCTACGATTAAATCGTCAAAAGTTGGTTCATTGTGTCCCCAAAGCCGTGATCCAACAAGGGACCGGTTCTGGCGTTGAGCACTCCCGAAGGAAGAAATGCTGCAAATGCGAAAATTGTTTCCTGCAATGCCGTGAAAAACCGCATTTTTAGTGCGATAGGCGATAAATTGCGTGCGTTCAGGGAAGCTGCATCTGCAGCATCATGGATTCGATCCGGGCCACATCTGACGGATTGTTGAGTTCCCAGAACTGCCGTCCGCGCGACTCGACCTCTGCGCAGAGCACTGCGCGACCGTTCTCCAGAAAGCGCAGCTGCTCCAGACCTTCGAGGGTTTCCAGAGGCCCGATCGGCCAGCCCGCATAGGCTGCCAGCGTGTCCGGCCGGTAGGCATAGACGCCCACATGGTGGAACACCGGCGTGGGGGCTTCGTCCGCGTAAGTCTCGGAGGTGAAGGGAATAACCTCTTTCGAGAAATAGAGCCCGCGATTGCCGGCGCCGAACACTGCCGTCGTGCCGCCGACGCGCCCGTTCTGGCGATCTTCCAGCAGGCTGTTGAGCGTCGCGCCTTCGCAGCGCAGCACCGGGGTGGCCAGCTCGGCCCAGTCATTGGCGCGCAGCCCGGCGACGAGGTCTTCGATGAACCAAGCGGGGGTCAGCGGTGCGTCGCCCTGCAAGTTCACGACGATGTCGAAATCGCCGCCAAGGGTCGCCGCCGCTTCGGCGCAGCGCTCGGTCCCGTTGCGGCAGCTCTCGGAGGTCATCGCCACCTCGGCGCCGAAGGCTTCGCAGGCCTCGCGGATACGGTCGTCATCGGTCGCTACCACGACCTTGTCGACGCCGCCGACCTGCGTCGCCGCCTCCCAGCTGCGCTGGATCAGGGTCTTTTTCTCGCCCGTGGCGCCGGTCAGTTCGACCAGAGGCTTTCCGGGATAGCGGCTCGACGCGTAGCGCGCCGGGATAACAATTAGGACCGACATTACTTCACCAAGAGAACGCCGGGGGCATAGGCGATGAAGAACGGGTTCTCGAAGCCCGGCTTGCCATAAGTGAAGGGTGCGTGATCGTCGAAGCGGATCATTTCGCCGCCCGCGCCGCGCAGAACCGCGTCACCGGCTGCCGTGTCCCATTCCATCGTGCGCCCGAGGCGCGGATAGAGATCGGCCTCGCCCGTCGCGACAAGGCAGAATTTCAGCGACGACCCGGCCGAGGCCATGTCCTTCACTGCGTATTTGCCAATGTAATCGTCGGTCGCCTGATCGCGATGCGATTTCGACGCGACCACCATCAAGCCGCGATTGTCGGGCATCGAGACGGTGATCGGATGCTGCTTGCCGGGGCGTTCCTTGTCGAAGGGGCCGTCCTCTTCGACCGCTCGGCCCTCGGCCAGCGTGTAGAAGAGACGTCCCTTGGCGGGAGCGTAGACCACGCCGCGCACGGGCTTTCCATTCTCGACATAGGCGATGTTCACGGTGAAATCGCCGCGGCGTTTGACGAATTCTTTGGTGCCATCGAGCGGATCGACGATCAGGAAGGTCGAGACCTCCTGCGAATGGCTCGCGGCCTGCTCTTCGGTGACGAGCGGCATTTCGGGAAATTCGGCGCGCAGCCCTGCGGAAATCAACGCGTCGGCGGCCTCGTCGGCCTCGGTCACCGGCGAGTTATCCGACTTCGACTTCACCTCGAAATCGGGCGAGTCGTAGATCTCCATGATCTTGTCGCCTGCTTCGAGCGCCAGCCGCCGCATCACTCGCATCAGATGTTCGAAATCCATCGTCACGCCTCTCCCGGCCTTGTTAAGGCCCAATTGCTATGCTCCAACTCCCCCCTTATGATGCGGCGATAAGGGTTGAGCAAGCAATCCGACCTAGCTTGGGCCGCAACGATGCCCGAATCGGCAGGGACATGTTCAGACCAGAGACGAAATCGACCAAGCTCGGCACGACCTTCAGCCTACTGGAGCTGATCTATCACGCCACCGTGCGCAATCTGCGCAAGAACCACGGGAACGCGCTGATCGGTCTGCTGCTGAACATGTTTCAGACGATGCTGTTGGTCATCTCTTTCTACATCATGTTCAGCGTACTCGGGATGCGGTCGAGCTCGGTGCGGGGCGATTTCCTGCTCTACATCATGACGGGCATCTTCCTTTACATGACCCACACCAAGACCCTTGGCGCGGTCTTCGGGTCGGAAGGGCCCACATCGGCGATGATGAAACACGCGCCGATGACCACGGCGATCTCGATCGCGTCGGCGGCGCTGAGCGCGCTGTATATCCAGGTGCTGTCGATGGTGACGGTGCTCTACATCTACCACGCGGCCTTCAAACCGATCGAGATCTACGACTGGGTCGGCGCGTTCGCGATGGTGCTGCTGGCTTGGTTCACGGGGCTCGCGGTCGGTGTCGTGCTGCTTGCGGCGAAGCCCTGGGCGCCCGAAGTGGTAAGCGTGATCCAGCAGGTCTATACCCGCGCCAACATGATCGCCTCGGGCAAGATGTTCCTAGCCAACAATCTGCCGCACAAGATGCTGATCCTGTTCAACTGGAACCCGCTGTTTCACACGATCGATCAGGCGCGGGGCTACACCTTCATCAACTACAATCCGCATTTCTCGAACTGGGAATATCCGCTCTATGTCGGGCTTGCGATCCTGATGATCGGCCTTCTGGGCGAGTTCTACACGCGCCAATACGCGTCGCTCAGCTGGGGTGCGCGGCGCTAAAAGGCAGGCAGTGCTTGCGCCGCCGCCTTGGGATCAGCGTTTGCGGATCGTGTCGCCCGGATCGAGGGTCGGCTCCAGCTCGATCACTTCGCCGCCGATCATCCCGCTTTGCGAGCGCCCCGAAATGATCTGCGCCGCCTTGCGGCCGATTTCAGCGCGGCAGGCATTCATCGTGGCGAGTCGCACCGACAGCCCGTCGAGCAGTTCCAGCCCGTTGAACCCGGCCAGACCCATCTTGTTCGGCACGTCGATGCCGTTATCGAGGCACCAGAGCAGACCGCCCGCGCCGATCATGTCGTTGGAGTAATAGAGGAAATCGAGATCGGGCGAGCGCTTGAGCATCGTTTCCGTCATCTCGCGCCCTTTCGCGAGCGCCGATCCGCCCGCGTAGAACTCGGTATCGGCCAGTTCGATCCCCGCTTTGGCGAGCCCTTCCTTGAACCCTTCGAGCCGTTTGCGCGCCCGGTGATCCTCGGGCATTTTCGTGCCAAGGAACCCGATCTTGCGATAGCCGGCGGCGATGATCGCCTCGGCCATATGCAGCCCGGCGCGGCGATGCGAAATACCCACGACCGAGTCGATCCCCTCGCCATCGACATCCATGATCTCGACCACCGGAATGCCCGCATTCTGCAGCATGGCGCGCGAGGCGGGCGTGTGCTCGACCCCCGCGATGATCACCCCCGAGGGGCGCCACGAGAGCATCTCATACAGAACCTGCTCTTCCTTCTCGGGCGAGTAATTCGTCACCCCGACGACCGGCTGCAGCCCGGTATCCTCGAGCTCGTCGGACACGCTCGACAGCACTTTCGGAAAGACGAGGTTCGACAGCGACGGGATGATCACGGCCACGAGGTTCACCCGCTGAGAGGCCAGCGCGCCCGCGATCTTGTTCGGCACATAGCCAAGCGCTTTCGCGGCCTGCAGGACCTTTTCGCGTGTCGCATCAGAGACATCGCCGCGATTGCGCAGCACGCGACTGACGGTCATTTCCGAGACGCCGGAGGCTTCGGAGACATCGCGCAGGGTCAATGGACGGCGGGTTTCGATAGGGCGAGACAAGGGCGGTTCCTCAAGGTTCTCCTCTTGTTAGCGCCAAACATTTCCCTTGCGCAAGCGAATGATGCCAAGTATGTTAGCGTTAACGGTTGTAGGGTCGGATAATCTCCGCCCGATACTTGGAACGACCCGCGCCGGTGTCGGATTCGTCACGGCGAGGGATGCGAAAGGGGGCGCAGTGGGCCAATTTGCGCTCCCTTTTCTTTCCTTTCCCCCGGAATCCTGAAACTTCTGCAAGATCCGCATGCATAGGAATATGCGCGGGGTTTTCTGTTGCAGCGCAGCGATGGACTTGCACCATAGGCTCTTTGGCGGCATCAAAGGCGCAGTGCGGTCCCGTGGCTCAACTGGATAGAGCAGCCCCCTCCTAAGGGGCAGGTTGCAGGTTCGAATCCTGCCGGGATCGCCAAAACAAAAACGCAGGCCACATGGGCCCGCGTTTCAAAGTCTCACTATACCTGTGGCTCAGAACTTGTAGCCGACGCCGATCGACGCGCTGATGTTGCGCGTGTCGTGCGACAGAATGCAGCCGAAGCCGCAATATTCGAACGTCTTGTCGTTGTAGAAGCTCGCATCCACCGAACCGCGAAGGAACAGGTTCTTGCCGAGTTTGGCATCCGCACCGATCCCTACCATCGGACCCGCGATGGTGCCGTTCCGATGCACATCGCCGCCCGGGTAGTAGGTGTTCAGGCGCGCTGCCGCGACACCGAACGTCACGAAGGGCAGGTAGTTCCCGGCGTCGTAGCCGGCGCGAAGCAAGAGCGCACCATGGGTTCCCATGCCGCTCTCAAAAGCGCCCGGCCCGGGAATACTCGTCATTTCTTCGCGTTCACCATGGCTCGTCAAACGGCCTTCAACGCCATATACGAATGCGCCTTTTTGCCAGTTGTGGCCGCCGAACGCGGTGAGCGAGAGCCGGTTCGCATCTTGACTGATCGAGCCGAAGAACGGCTCGGTGATCGTCAGATCGGTGTTGTTGTAGCTGATCGCGGCGCCGGCATAGGAGCCGTTCCAGTTTTCCGCCATCGCGCCCGTGCTCGAGAGGGCGATCATTGCGATAGCGCTGAACAGTTTCTTCATCGTTAAACCCCAAAACTTCACTTATCCCAGGGTCTTATTTCCTTTGCTGCACGTGCAAAGAAAGAGCCGGCATGACGTACGGGTCACGCCGGCTCACATCTGTGTCATTGCTGCAACGTAGCCGTTGCCCTCAAACCTCGGTCCAGGCCTTGTCCTCGCCCTTGAGGCCACCGACCATCACGCGGGTCGGAAGGCCGATGCGGTCGAGCTGGGTGAAGAAGGGCTTGGGGTCCATCTCTTCGACGTTTTTCATCGTCTTCGCATCCCAGTCGCCTTGGGCGATCAGGATCGCGGCGGCGACCGGCGGCACACCCGCGGTGTAGGAGATGCCCTGCGAGCCGACCTCCTCATAGGCCTCTTTGTGATCGGCGACGTTATAGACGAAATACTCCACGTCCTTGCCGTCCTTGGTACCTTTCACCAGATCGCCGATGCAGGTCTTGCCGGTGTAATCGGGCGCGAGGCTCGACGGGTCGGGCAGCACGGCCTTCACCACTTTCAGCGGCACGACTTCTAGACCCTCAGCGGTTTTCACCGGCTGCTCGGAGAGAAGGCCGAGGTTCTTCAGCACGGTGAAGACGTTGATGTAGTGATCGCCGAAGCCCATCCAGAAGCGTACATCGGCCTGCGGATAGTTGGTCGCCAGCGAATGCACCTCGTCATGGCCCGACTGATAGGCCTGCGACGGGCCGACGACGGGCAGATCCCAGTTGTGGCCCGAGGCGAACATGCTCGTTTCTTTCCACTGCTGGTCTTCCCAGTAATAGACGACGCCGGTGAATTCGCGGAAGTTGATCTCGGGATCGAAGTTGGTCGCGAAATACTTGCCGTGCGAGCCTGCGTTGATGTCGACGATGTCGATCGACTTCACCTCGTCCATCTGGTCGATGGCGAAGCGCGCATAGGCATTAACCACACCCGGATCGAAGCCTGCGCCGAGGATCGCGGTCACACCATGCTCGGTGCAAAGATCGCGCTTTTTCCACTCGTAATTGGCATACCACGGCGGGGTTTCGCAGATCTTGTCGGGCTCTTCATGGATCGCGGTGTCGATATAGGCGGCGCCCGTCGCGATGCAGCCGTCGAGCACGTGCATGTTCACGAAGGCGGTGCCCACGTTGATCACGATCTCGGATCCGGTCTCGCGGATCAGCGCGGCCACCGCCTCGGAATCGGTCGCATCCACCTCATGCGCCTCGAACGTGCCGTCCACCTTCATCGCGCCCTTTTCACGCACGCTGTCGATGATGGCATCGCATTTCGATTTGGTGCGCGAGGCGATATGCAGATCGCCAAGGATGTCGTTATTCTGCGCGCATTTATGCGCCACGACCTGGGCGACGCCGCCCGCTCCGATGATGAGCACGTTCTTTTTCACTTCGGCTGTCTCCTTTTTCTGCGGACAGGGGAAGGGGGCTCTTGTGGGCCCTCAGGACAATGAGGCGCGATAATCCTCATAGGTGAAGTCGCGAATCCGGTCGATGTTCCCATCTTCGCGGCGGATGGCGATGGCGGGCATCGCCACGCCGTTGAACCAGTTCTTCTTGACCATCGTGTAACCGGCGGCATCGGCAATCGAGATACGGTCGCCGATTTCGAGCGGTTTGTCGAACCGCGCCTCGCCGAAGATGTCGCCCGCGAGGCAGGTCTTGCCCGCGATCTGGTACTCGAATTCGCCCTGCTGCGGCAGCTTGGCGGTCTCGCGATAGATCAGCAGGTCGAGCATATGCGCCTCGATGCTGCTGTCGACGATGGCGATCTTCTTGCCGTTGTCGAGAATGTCGAGCACCGTCACCTCGAGCGAGGCTGTCTGCGTGATCGACGCCTCGCCGGGCTCGAGATAGACCTGCACGTCGAAATCCTCGGAGAATTTCTTGAGCCGGTCGGCGAGCGCGTCGAGCGGGTAATCGTCGCCGGTGAAATGGATGCCGCCGCCGAGGCTGACCCATTTCAGACGCTTCAGGATATCGCCGAACTCGGCTTCGATGCGGGAAAGCTGATGATCGAACAGCGCGAAATCCGCGTTCTCGCAATTGTAGTGGATCATTACGCCCGAGATGCGGTCCATCGCCGCCTCCAGCCGCTCCGCATCCCATTCGCCCAGACGCGAGAATGGCCGTGCCGGGTCCGCGAGATCGAAGCCGGAGGTCGAAAACCGCGGGTTCAGGCGCAGCCCACGCTCGATATGCGCGGCCTTGTCACCGAAGCGATCCAGCTGGCTCAGCGAGTTGAAGATGATCTTGTCGGCGTAACCGATGGCCTCGTCGATCTCGTGATCGGCCCAGGCGACCGAATAGGCATGGGTTTCCTTGCCGAATTTCTCACGCCCCAGATGCAGCTCGAACAGCGAGCTGGAGGTCGTGCCATCCATGTAGGGCTTCATGATGTCGAAGGCCGACCAGGTCGCGAAACATTTCAGCGCCAGCAGGGCTTTCGCGCCGGAACGCTCGCGCAGACGCTCGATCTTGCGCATGTTCTCGCGCAGGCGCGCCTCGTCGATCAGGTAGAAGGGCGTGTCGGACATGGCTCTCCCTCGGGTCAACAGACCCTGCGATATAGGGCGCATGTGACAGTGGCGCAACCGGATCAGTCGACTCGGATCGCATCCTTGGCCACGCTAAGTGCATAGCCTTTGCGGGAAATGTTGCGCACGAGAAGCTCGCTGACGAGCTGGTTTCCGAGGCTGTCGCGCAGGCGTTTGATCCGTGTGGCGCCTGCCGCCTCGTCGCAATCGGCCTCGTCCCGGCCCGAGATCATCGCCTCGATCTGCACGCCGGTGAGGATGTCGTTGTCCATCCGCGCCTCGGCCAGCACCGACAGCGTCTCGATCGCCGCCGGGGTCAGGGTGAAGCCCATATCGTTGAGCATCACCGCGTTTTCGCCCCGCAGGATGCGTAAGGACTGCACTTCGATCCCGGCGCGGCGAATCTCGGTCATCCGCTTGTTCAGCGCGATCAGCAGCAGAAGGAAGACGATCGTCGCGATCAGAAGCGCGGCGGCGAAGATCAGCAGAATGAAGATGATCACCCGGTAATTCGCCAGCACATCCGAGAACGCGGTGCCCGACTGTGCCAGCACCTCCAGCAGCTTGATCTCGGCTTGTGAGGTCAGATTGTCGTTCTGCACGAAGATCTGCTCGACCCGCGCGTTGAACGCATCCGCGTTCGGCAGATTCGCGAACAGCAGCACCGCGGCCACGGCGAGAATCGCGACCACGGCCACGATCCCGCCCACGACTGCGCGCGAACCGAGTCGTAAACTATCAGTAACGGAGGAAATATTGTCCGGCACTGGCCTTCCTTTGCTCCAAGCCATCGGGGCCGAATGTGGAGAGAACCGTCAGCAAGGTCCACCCATCGGCTTTCAGCTTCGGCGCCAATTCGCGCGCCGCCGCCTTTTTCGAACAGGCCGAGTCCGAGACCTGCGCTACCCCGTATTGCAGCTGCAACGGGTTGTCGCGCTTGGCCTTGTAATCGGCATAGCACTCGGCCTGCGCGGCCGAGGCAGAGGCGAGAAACGCCAATATGAGGACTACGTGTTTCATGTGGAACACGCTGCGCTCAACGCCCGTGTTATTCAATAGCCAAAGGGGGTTGGCCCGCCTGTTATCCGATAGCAGGGGGGCGTTATTGCCTGACTTTCGCCCCTCGGCCCAATCTTGGTTCATCGACGTCATGCGGCCTTCGGGCTGCCGAGTGAAAGGACCGAAGCCATGAGCCTCAAGACCAAGGCCACCGCCGCCATCACCGCCCTCGCCCTCGCGTTGGGCTCCGTCGCAATCAGTGCTACGCCCGCCGCCGCGCTGGGCAAGAAGGACCGTCAGGCGCTGAGCATCCTGCTTGGGGTCGGGGCTGCTGCGCTGCTCCTCGACGGGATGAACAAGAAGGATCACAAGGCGAAGAAGGCGCAGCCGCGCTACGAGAGCTGGCAGGACCGCCAGCGCCGTCTTGAGCGCGAACGCCGCGAGCGCGAGCGCCGAGAAGCCGAGGCCCGCCGCCAGCGCGCGCAGGAGCGCTACGACCGCGACCACCGTCGCTATAGCCATGACCGCGACCGCATCCGTCTGCCCGCGCAATGCGTGCAGCGCGTGAAGACCGGCCGGGGCTGGGGCGAGGTGGTTTCCGCCTCCTGCCTCGATCGCCGCACCGAACGCCGCCTGCCCGCCAATTGCGCCTTCACGATGAAGACCGGCCGTCACGGCGTCGAGAAAGTCTATGGCAGCAACTGCCTGGAAGATCGCGGGATTCGTCTCAGCCGGCGTTAAGTGATGCGGCAGACGCCATAAGAGCGTCGTCGAGCAGTGCGGGGGCCTTCGGGTCCCCGCTTTTTCATTGAACAGACCTGCCGTTCCGGGGCATTCCGAAGAAATGGCACAGAACCCCGATTTCTCTTTCGAAGAAGCCGCCTTCGCGCGCGGCCTGACAATCGTTGCAGGCGTGGACGAGGTGGGCCGCGGTCCGCTTTGCGGTCCGGTGACGGCAGCGGCGGTCATTCTCGATCCCGCCCGCATTCCTGAAGGGCTCAACGACTCGAAGAAGCTCACCGCAAAGCGCCGCGCCGATCTGTCCGCGCAGATCATGGACTGCGCCGAGTTCTGCGTGGCCCATGCCAGCGTCGAGGAGATCGACGAACTCAATATCTACCACGCTTCGCATCTCGCGATGTGCCGAGCGGTCGAAGGGCTGACCCGCACCGCCGATCATGTGCTTGTCGATGGCAACCGCGTACCGCGCGACCTTAAGTTGTCCAGCGAACCGATCGTGAAGGGCGATGCCCGTTCTTTGTCGATCGCGGCGGCCTCGATCCTCGCGAAAGAGGCCCGCGATTTGCTCATGGTGGATTTGGCGCAACAGTATCCGGGCTACGGCTGGGAGCGGAATGCGGGCTACCCGACCAAGGACCATCTGCAGGCGCTTCTAGATTTAGGGGTCACCCCCGTTCATAGACGAAGCTTCAAGCCGGTCCACAATATCTTGTGCCAAGCTAATTATATAACCCCTTGATTCAAAAAAGAAATTGACGATGAATCGCCTTTGACTCATTTTTATAGCCATAGATCGGCACAAAGCCGGCTCCCAGATATTGGGCCCTGAGGCGGGCAGTTAAGAGGCTAAAAATGGCAAAGACCAAGACTCCGGTGGTGCGCAATGCACTGCCCCTGAACGAAATTCTGGATGGCGATTGCATCGAAATGATGAACTCGCTGCCCGAGGACAGTGTGGACCTGATCTTCGCCGATCCGCCCTACAATCTACAGTTGCGCGGTGACCTGCACCGCCCCGATAATTCCAAGGTCGACGCGGTCGATGACGCGTGGGACCAGTTCGGCTCCTTCGCGCATTACGACAATTTCACCCGAGACTGGCTGAAGGCCGCGCGCCGCATCCTCAAGCCGAATGGCGCGATGTGGGTGATCGGCTCCTATCACAACGTGTTCCGCATGGGCGCAGAGCTGCAGAACCAGGGCTTCTGGATCCTCAACGACGTCGTGTGGCGCAAGTCGAACCCGATGCCGAATTTCCGCGGCAAGCGCCTTACCAACGCGCATGAGACGCTGATCTGGGCGTCGAAATCCGAAGGCGCGAAATACACCTTCAACTACGAGGCGCTGAAATCGCTCAACGAAGGGGTGCAGATGCGCTCCGACTGGGTGATCCCGATCTGCAATGGCGGCGAGCGTCTGAAGGATTCGAACGGCGAGAAAGCTCACCCGACCCAAAAGCCCGAGGCGCTGCTGCACCGTGTCCTCGTCGGCACCACCAATCCCGGCGACGTGATCCTCGACCCGTTCTTCGGTACCGGCACGACCGGCGCTGTGGCGAAGATGCTGGGCCGCGATTTCATCGGCATCGAGCGCGAAGAGGCGTATCGCGAAGTCGCGCTCAAGCGCCTCGCCAAGATCCGCAAATTCGACAAGGAAGCGCTGGAAGTCTCCACCTCGAAACGCGCCGAGCCGCGCGTGCCCTTCGGCCAGCTGGTCGAACGCGGGATGCTGCGCCCGGGCGAGGAGCTGTATTCGCTCAACGGTCGCCACAAGGCCAAGGTCCGCGCCGACGGCACGCTGATCGGCGACGACGTGAAAGGCTCGATCCATCAGGTCGGCGCCCATCTCGAAGGCGCGCCGAGCTGCAATGGCTGGACCTACTGGACGTTCAAGCGCGATGGCAAACAGGTCCCGATCGACCTGCTGCGCCAGCAAATCCGCGCCGAGATGAACTGAGGCTCGGCCCTCTCTCAAGAATTAGAAGTTACCGCCGGTGCCGAGGGCCGCTCCTCGGCACGCGCCTTGCCCCGCCGTGCGAAACGGCGGGGTCTTTTCGTTTGTGCTGACGATGAAAAGGGGCCTGCCCCACCGCGCCCCCGGGTATATTTGAACAAGAACAAAGAGCCGGATTTCGGCTTGGCGGAAATATCCCGGGGTGAATGGCCGCAGGCCAGAGGGGCAGAGCCCCTGCCGCATTCAGGCCTGGCCGAGGCGAGCGCGCAATTCGCGCAGCACCGGCAGGGTGGCGCGGACCTTATCGGGGCCGAGATCGCGCACGATCCCTCCGATGATCGGCATCAGCGAGGCCAGAGCCGCATCGCGCGCCCGCCGACCGGAGGGCGAGAGCGATACCCATTTGCGCCGCGCATCGTCCCAGTCGGGCCGGATATGCACATGTCCCGCCCATTCCAGCTTGGCGAGCGTGTTGGTCATCGCACCGCGGGTCACATGCAGCGCCTCGGCCAGTTGGGCGGGCGTGCGCTCTTCGTTGATATGGGCCAGCAGGTTGAGCACCGAGAAATGCGAGATCTCCATGCCCTTCGGCAGGGCACGGCTCACCACGTTGCGCGCCAGCTGATCGGCCATGAAGACCTCGGCGAACAGCGTCGCGGCGAGCGGGTCGTTCTCGGGCGGGGTGCTCACGGTCCGTCGAAGCTCCGGTCATGGAACAGGGACCGCAGGCGCGAGCGCACCGCGTCCACCTGATCGAGATCGAGATCGACGAGGGTCACGCCGGGTTCGGTGCCGCCATCGGCCAGCACCTTGCCCCACGGATCGACCGCCAGCGAATGGCCCCAGGTCCGGCGCGGCCGACCGCCATGCGCGGCATGGGTGCCGCATTGCGCGGGCGCCAGCACGAAGCAGGTATTCTCGATCGCGCGGGCACGCACGAGAACCTCCCAATGGGCGGCCCCGGTCGTGTCGTTGAACGCCGCCGGGATCGTCAGCACCTGCGCCCCGGCCTGCGCCAGCGTCCGGTAGAGATGCGGGAAGCGCAGGTCGTAGCAGACTGACAGGCCGAGCTGGGCGTATTTCGTCGCGCCCAGAACCGCCTCGCGCCCGGGGCGGTAGGCCTCAGATTCGCGGTAGCGTTCGGTCTCGGACACGTCAACGTCGAACATGTGGATCTTGTCGTAGCGGGCTTTAATATTGCCCTTGCGCCCGATCAGGAAAGAGCGATTGGCGAAGCGCGCATCGTCTCCGGATTTCAGGCAGAGCGAGCCGATCAGGATATAGACGCCGAGGCGCTCTGCCTCGTTGCAAAGCGCCTCCAGCGTCGGGTCGTGATGCTCGTGATGCAGGACCGCGTTCTGATGGGCGCGATCCGACGAGATCAGGTTGGTGCATTCCGGCGTCGCGATCAGCTGCGCACCTTTCGACGCGGCATCGCGGATGAAGTCGAGCGTGACCGGCAGGTTCTGTGCCGGATCATCCGTGACCGAAAGCTGAACGAGCGCCGCCTTCATCGCGTCAGCTCGCCAGCATCTGATCGAGCTTGCCCGAATGTTCGAGCGCGTGCAGCTCGTCGCAGCCGCCGATCGCCTCGTCGCCGATGAAGATCTGCGGGACGGTCCGGCGGCCATTGGCGCGCTGGGTCATCGCGGCGCGCAGTTGCGGCTCGCGGCCGACATCGGTTTCCTCGTAGGAGATGCCCTTCTTGTCCAACAGGCGCTTGGCCATGATGCAGAAGGGGCAGGTGCTGGTGACGTAGATTTCGACGCGTTTCATTCTCAATTCCCTTTGGTCTGCGAGACTATAGGGATTTAGGGTGCCTTCGCAACGCGTGCCAGTGTCACAGTGCAGATCCGCTCTGCACCTGCGCTCAACGCCGCCTCCGTCGCGGCGGATAGTGTCGCCCCCGAGGTCATCACGTCATCGACGATCAGGAGCGGGCGCCCGCGCAGCAGCGCGGCGTGGCGCGGCGTGACGGTGATCGCGCCGTCGAGATTGGCGTGCCGCTCATCGCGGGTTTTGCCCTTTTGGCTCGAGGTGGGCCGGGCGCGAGTGAAGAGATCGGCGCAATAGGCGTGCCCGGTGCGGCGGGCCAGTGCGCGGGCCAGCTCCGCCGCCTGATTGTAGCGCCGTCGCAGCAGGCGCAACCTGTGCAACGGGATCGGTGCGATCAGCGTGTCGGGCGTCAGAAGCGGCTCCACGGTCCGCGCCATCCAATCCGCCAGCGGCGGCACCAGATCGAGCCGGTCGCCATGTTTCAGCGCCAGCACCAGATCGCGCCCGGTGCCTGCGTAATGCATCACCGTGCGGCCCTGCGCCCAGGGCCTCGGATGGGTGAGGCAATCGTCGCAAAGGATGGCCGTGTCGCTTTCGCCCGGAAGGGGCGTGCCGCAGGCGTCGCAGACCGTTCCGCGCGCGAAAGTGGCCTCGGACCAGCACGCACCGCAGAGCCCGAAATCCGTACCGACCGCGTCGCCACAGGCGATGCAGCGCGGCGGGAAGAGCGCGCGCAATCCCAGACGTCCCGCCGCTAGCATCCGGCTCCGAACCTCGTTAAGGGTTTCTGCCATGGATACGCCGCCCCTTCTGACCGACCGCGCCGCGCTCGAGCGCCACAGAGTTCGCGCCGCCCGCGCCCCCGAACTGTTCTTGCACGAGGACGCGGCGGCTGAGCTTGAGGAAAGGCTGCTAGAGGTTAACAGAACCTTTACGGAGCCCGCGCTGATCGCCGCTTTTCCCGAGCCGTGGCGCGAAATTCTTCCCGAGGCGAAGATCGTGGCCGATACGGATGTGCTCGATCTCGAGGAAGGCGCGCATGATCTGGTGGTCCACGCGCTGTGTCTGCATTGGGCGAATGATCCGGTCGGGCAGATGGTGCAGGCGTCGCGTGCGCTGAAACCCGACGGGCTTTTCATCGGCGTGATGTTCGGCGGTCAGACGCTGAGTGAGCTGCGCGCGGCGCTGGCGCAGGCCGAGGCTGCGATCACCGGAGGTTTGAGCCCGCGGATCGTGCCGATGGGCGAAATTCGCGATCTCGGGGCGCTGATCCAGCGGGCGGGGCTGGCGCTGCCGGTGGCCGATGCCGTGACACGCAAGGTGACCTACGAGACGCCACTGCGGCTGTTGTCGGACTTGCGCGCGATGGGCGAGACCAATGCGCTTGCCGCCCGCGATCGCCGCTTCCTGCGCCGTGACGTGCTGACCGAGGCGCTGCGGCTTTATATCGAGACCTATCAGGAGCCCGATGGCCGGGTGCGCGCGACCTTCGACATGGTCTGGCTTACCGGCTGGAAGCCGCATCCCGATCAGCAAAAACCGTTGCGTCCGGGATCTGCGGCACAGCGGCTCGCCGATGCGCTGGGCACCACCGAGCGCCCGAGCGGCGACAAGCCCGGCTCAGCCTAGCGCGTCGAGGAAAGACTTCGACCACCAATGCACGTCATAGGTGGTCAGCCCCGTCATCAGCGAGCGATAGCGTTCCCGCCGTTCGCCGCGCGACATCATCAGCGCGGTCAGCATCGAGGTCGCGACCTGTTCGGGATCGTGCGGGTTCACCATCAGCGCCGCATCCATCTGCTCGGCGGCGCCCGCGAATTGCGACAGCATCAGAACGCCGGGATCGTCGGGGTTCTGCGCCGCGATGAACTCCTTCGCCACGAGGTTCATCCCGTCCATCAGCGGCGTCACGAGTGCCACATGCGAGGCGCGGTAAAGCCCCGCCAGCACTTCGCGCGGCACTGCGCGGTTGATGAAGCGGATCGGGACCCACTGGATGTCGGCGAACTGGCCGTTGATGCGGCCCGAGAGATGCTCGGTCTCTTCGCGAATATCGTCATAGGCCTGCACGCCCTCGCGGGTCGGCGGCGAGATCTGCAAGAGCGAGACGTAGCGGTGCCAATCCTCGTGCCGCTCGAGAAACTCGCCGAAGGCGCGGAAACGATGCGGCACACCTTTGGAATAATCCAGCCGGTCGACGCCGATCATCAGCCGACGATGATCCTTCACGATCCCGGCGGGCAGTTTATCGAACTCGGCCTCCGCGAGTTCCTGAAACTCCCGCGCGTCGATCGAAATCGGGAACGCGGCGATCCGGCATTGACGGGGCGAGAGATGCACGTAGCCCGCGCCGAGATTGGAGGCGTCGGCGATCTCGATCATCGAGTGGAGACAGGCACGCACGTCGCGCTCTGCCTGAAGGCCCACGAGGTCGTAATTCGCGATCCACTGGCAGACCTCGCGCCCGTTGGGCAGGGCCTGCATTGCGGTCGGGCCGGGGAAAGGCGTGTGCAGGAAGAAGCCGATCGGATTGGTCACGCCCATCAGGCGCAGCTCGTAGGCCAGCGGCAGCAGGTGATAGTCCTGCACCCAGATCCGGTCGTCGGGCTTCAGGAACGGCGCCACGAGCTTCGCGATCCGCCGGTTCACCTGCTTGTAGACGCCCAGATATTCCTGATGGATATCCATCAGATCGGCGCGACCGTGGAACAGCGGCCAGAGCACCGAATTCGAATAGCCCGCGTAATAGTTGTCCTGCTCTTCCTGAGTCAGATCGAAGCAGTAGCGCCTGAACGGTCCGCCCTCGATCTCGCGCAACTCTGCGGCAGGCGTGTCGGCGATCTCGCCCGAGGTGCCGATCCAGATACCGCCGGTCTCCTCCAGCACATCGCCAAGCGCCACGACCAGCCCGCCGGAGGGATTGGCCCCGGTGGGAATACGGTTCGAGATGCAGATCAGGCGGCCCATTCGACGTTCCTCATTCAGCGTGCCACGGCAGCGGCGAGCCAGGCGCGCACATCCATCGGTTCGTCAAGGTGATAGCGCGCGACGCTCTCTCCGTCACCGACCTTGATGCCGAAGCCGCCATGCGCCTCTGCCCAGGCCAATGCGGGCTCGTCGGTCGTGTCGTCGCCCGCATAGACCGGATTGCGACCGCCGAACTGCACGAGGTCGGACAGGATCGCCAGGGCGCCATCCTTCGAGAACCCCTCGGGACGGATTTCGACCGCCATTTTCGCGGGCTGGATCGTGAAACCGTCATAGCGCGCGGTCAGCTCTTCGGTGAAGGCTTCCACTTTGCCTTGCTTGGCGGGGTTGGAGCGGAAGTGGATCGCGGCGCCGTGGCTCTTGTCTTCAAAAATGAGATCGTGGTCCTGAGCGAACCCGGCCAGATCCTCTTTGACCGCGCCCAGATGTTGTGGGGTCTCGGCCATCGGCGGCTCCATTCCGCGCGCTTCCGAGCCGTGGGAGCCAACCATCAGCCCGTCGAACCCGTCGAGGAAACGTTCCAGCTCGTGCAGGGATCGCCCCGAGACAACCGCAAGCGCCCCGTTGAGCGCCTCCGAGAGTTGTTCGAGCAAACGCGGCAGATTTTGCGGCACGATCACCGCATCCGGGCGGGGCGCTATGTCCACCAGACATCCGTCGAAATCTAGGAACAACGCGTCTCGCGACGGGTCGAGAGCGGGCGGGGCCGGTTTTTTCCCGGTCATGTCATCCATTGCCATGTGAAGACCGTAAGTGATCCTGTCCCGGTTGAATAGGCCGCATTGGCACAGATCGGGAAACCCGTTAAGTCGGGTGGAAGTTCCGCGATAAATGACGACAGGACAGTGACACGATGACCAACGCCGCAAATACGCGCCTTGCCTATGCCCCCGCCGATCACCCGCCCGTCAAGGAAGCGAAGATCGGCCTGCTCGTCGCCAATCTCGGAACCCCGGACAACACCGATTACTGGTCGATGCGTCGCTATCTGAACGAGTTCCTCTCGGACCGGCGCGTGATCGATTACCCGGCATGGAAATGGCAGCCGTTGCTGCAGCTCATCATCCTGTCGAAGCGGCCTTTCACCTCGGGTGCGAACTACAAGACGATCTGGAACAACGAGGCGGGCGAAAGCCCCCTGATGACGATCACCAAGCAGCAGGTCGCGAAGCTGCGCGATGCGGTCTCGGCGCGCTACGGTCAGGAGGTCGTCGTCGATTACTGCATGCGCTACGGCAATCCCTCGACCCAGTCCGTCGTCGACCGGATGGTCGAGCAGGGCTGCGAGAAGATCCTGTTCCTGCCGCTTTATCCGCAATATGCGGGCGCCACCTCGGCCACCGCGAACGATCAGTTCTTCCGCGCGCTGATGAAGCAAAAGCGCCAGCCCGCCGCACGCGTCGCGCCGGAATATTTCGACAAGCCCTCCTATATCGACGCACTCGCGCAATCGGTGGAGCGGGTCTATGCCACGCTCGACGAGAAGCCCGACGTGCTGGTCGCCTCCTATCACGGGATGCCCAAGCGCTATCTGATGGAAGGCGACCCCTATCACTGCCAGTGCCAGAAGACCTCGCGCCTGCTGCGCGAACGGCTCGGCTGGGACAAGGACGGGATCGACACGACCTTCCAGTCGGTCTTCGGCACCGAGGAATGGCTCAAGCCCTACACGGTCGAGCATGTCGCGGAGCTGGCGAAACAGGGCAAGAAGAACATCGCGGTGATCTCGCCCGCCTTCAGCGCGGATTGCATCGAGACGCTCGAAGAGATCAACGGCGAAATCCGCGAGGCCTTCGAGGAAGCCGGTGGCGAGAAATTCACCTATGTTCCGTGCCTCAACGACGACGATCTGCACATCAAGGCGCTGATGGAGGTGGTCGGAGAAAACCTCGCCGGTTGGATCGACTGATAAAACTGTCGCGATCTGCGACGTCCTGCCTCACAGATTCGTGAGTGTCTTTTCCTATATGTTCTGACGCGGGGGCAAGGGATCGCCGTGAAGGCGTACCCTGCGGACCGGCAACGACCGGGCCGCTCAGAGCAGAAAGGAAAGAGAATGCTCAAGACTATGGGACTGGTCGCCTTGGCGGCTCTCTATGCTGGCGCGTCCTGGGCCGGGCACGCAAATCCCTGGGCGACAGAGGACGACGTGATCTACAACCAAGAGCACGAGGATAACCTCGTGAAATCCATCGATACGCCCGGCGAAGACGAGATGCTCGGCGTCATGGTACGAAGCGCCCACGGCAAGCTCGAGGGCTTGGCGGGCGGTTCGGGGTCGGGCGGCGGTACTGGCGGCGGTTCGGGTTCGGGCAGCGGCGCTGGTGGTTCGGGCGGCGGGTCCGGCCATGGCGGCGGCAAAGGTGGCAACCACTGATCGCTGTCCCATGAATTGAAAACCCCCGGGACTGCGTAGTCCCGGGGGTTTTACTTTGTCCGATGGGTGGCGTGGCTCAGATCAGCAGCACCTGCGTGCCGATCTTCGCGAAGCCGAACAGCTCCTGGATATGTTCGTTGTACAGACCGATGCAGCCGTTCGAGCTTTTGCGGCCGATCTTGCGCGTGTCATGCGTGCCGTGGATGCGGTAATAGCGCCACGACAGATAGAGCGCATGGGTCCCCAGCGGGTTATCGGGACCCGGCGGCACGTAATCGGGCCATTCCGGATTGCGCTTCTTCATCGAGGGGGTCGGCGCCCAGCTCGGCCCTTCGACCTTGCGGATCACCGAGGTCCGGCCGCGCCGCGTCAGCTCTTCCGAGACCGGTACCGAGGTCGGATAGAGACGGTAGATCGACTGATCCGCCGACCAGTAATGCAGCGCCCGCGAATGGGTATCCACAAGGATCGCCCCACCGCGGAGGTTCGAGAAGTAGGGCTGCCAGTCGCGGTTCTGGAAGCTCGAAATATTGCGGCGCTGGTTCGTATAGGCGTTCGTTTCGAACTGCTCCTGACCGTAATCGGGCGTTTGCGCCCGGGCGGGCAGCGCGAGCCCCGCACCAAGGCAGGCGGCGGCGCCGAGGAAGGCGCGGCGATCGAAGGGCTTGCGCGTATTGGGCATCTCGGGCTCCGGGTTCGCGATGGGGTCAATTGCGATAAATATAATGTGATCGTGCGGCGGCGGCAAATCAAACTGGCGGGGATGTGCCCGCAAAGCGACAGAGGGGTTTGCGCGGCTGGGGACAAGCGTGTAATGCAGATTGACGTTTTAACGAGGGACGGACCAAAGATGTTGCGCGCTTCTGTATTTGCGGTCTCCGCGATTGTGGCTCTGGCGGCTTGCCAGCCGACCGACACGCAGCCCAAACTCGGGCCCGATGGCCTGCCGCTGCCGAAAGTCTACAACATCACCGCGAGCGATCGCTCGGTGATCCCGCAGCGCGTGCTGGAATCGGTGAACAGCCTGCGTTCGGCGCGTGGTGCCGCGCCGCTGGTGCTGAACGACGCGCTGACCACGGCGGCGCTCGCGCATTCCAAGGACATGGCGGCGCAGAACCGTCCGTGGCACTGGGGCTCCGACGGCTCCTCGCCGCTGAGCCGGGCGCAGCGCGCCGGCTATCCGGGGCAGGTGCTGGGCGAGAATATCTCCGAGACCTACGAGACGGAGATGGAGACCCTCTCGGCCTGGATGAAGGTCGCCGATACGCGCGATGTGATCCTGAACCCCGCGGCGACGCAGATGGGCTTCTCCTGGTATCAGGAGCCGTCCGGCAAGATCTGGTGGACGATGGTCACCGGCAACTGAGCCGAAGACCCGCCGCAAGCAAAAAGGGCCCCACGCGGGGCCCTTTGTCATTTCTGGGGGGGGGCGCTGCGATCAGGGGAAGATGAAGATCGGCGTGCCGTCGCGGACCATCGCGTAGATGTCGCGGATTTCCTTGTCCTTCACCGCGATGCAGCCCGCGGTCCAGTCGCGACCCTTGCCTTTGTTCTTCCCGTCGCGGCCATGGATGAAGATGTCGCCGCCCGCCTTCTTGCCCTGCGATTCCGCGAAGGCCACCTGCTGCGGATTCGGATAGCTGATGCCGATCGACAGGTAATAGGCCGAGTTCGGATTGCGCCGATTGATGTAATAGAGCCCTTCCGGGGTCTTGCCGTCGCCCTCGAACCGCTTTGGCCCGACCGGATCGCCGCCCAGGCCCACCTTGTACTTCTCCAGCACCTCGTCGCCATGCAGCAGATACATCATCCGCTGCGACTTGAAGAGCTGGATCTGAGTCACGGCAGGGCCGTTATAGGATTTGAATTTGGTGGAATCGCCGCAGGCGGCGAGCGTTGCGAGGGCGCATCCGCCCAAGAGGAGGGTTCGACGGTTCATGTTCGGCCTGTATTCGGAGACTGCTGTTTTGCAGCCTTTCTACCCGATTTTCGCCGTCGCATCTAGCGGGTGAAAAGGGCCGCAAGCTCCACATGAGCGGAAAACCGGAATTGATCCACCACCAGCAGCTTGTCGAGCGTGAAGCCCGCCGCGATCAGCGTCTCTGCGTCGCGTGCGAAGGTGACCGGGTTGCAGGAGACATGGACGAGCCGCTTGAGCTTCGACGCCGCGATCTCGGCGATCTGGGCCTGCGCGCCAGCCCGCGGCGGGTCGATCACCACCGCGTCAAACTTCGCCAGCTCGTCGGGCAGAAGCGGACGGCGGAACAGGTCGCGCGCCTCGGTGGAGACCCGGTGCAGGCCCTGCGACTGACGCCAGCCCTGATCGAGCGCCTCGGTCATCGCCGCGACCCCTTCGACCGCATGCACCTCGGCCAGCTCGGCCAGCGGCAGCGAGAAGGTGCCGCAGCCTGCGAAGAGATCGGCCACCTTTTTCGCATTGCCGATCGCCGCTTTCGCGAAGGCGGTCAGCACCGCTTCGCCGTGATGGGTCGCTTGCAGGAAAGCGCCCGGTGGCGGCACGACTTTCGCTTTTCCGAATTGCTGGATCGCCGGGCGGCGGCCCGCGATGACCTGTCCGTTCCAGCTGAGCCGGGCGAGATCGTGGCTGCGCGCCAGACCCGACAAAGCCTCGAATTGGGCCGTATCAGGGTCTTTTCCGCCCTGTGCGGCCAGTTCCAGCCCGGCCTCCGACAGGGTCAGGGTGAAGGCGATTTCGCCTTTGCGCGAGCCTGCGATCGCGGTGGCCTCGTGCAGCATCGGGATCGCGGCCAGCAGTTCGGGCCGCAGGATCAGACAGTTCGGGATCTCGACGACCGTGTCCGAGGCGCGGGCGTGAAACCCGACCAAGGTGCCCTTCTTCGTGCGCCGTCCCGAAAGCGTCGCCCGCCTGCGGGAATTGAGCGGCGAGGTCGCGATGGTCATCTCCGGCACGGGCAGGTTGCGCGCGGCCAGTGCCTGACGCACCACGTCCATCTTCCATTCGGCGGTGAACGCCTCGGATGCGTGCTGCATCGAACAGGCCCCGCAGGAACGGTAATGCGGGCAGGGCGCTTTTACCCGCTCGGGCGACGGCATCACGATCTTCGGCTGCGCGATGCGGCCGTCGACCACCTCGCCCTCGACCACCTCACCGGGAAGCGCCATGGCGACATGCACGGTCCCCTCGGGGCCATGGGTCACGCCGTCGGCATGCAGGGACAGTCGCTCGATTTCGTAGGTCATGCGCCTTCTCTAGCTGCGCGGCGCGGGTCAGAAAAGACCCTATTCCGCCGCATCCTCCGCGTCATCGCAGGTCAGGAAGCCGCCGGACTGGCGTGCCCAGTAGCGTGCGTAGAGCCCGTTCATCGCCAGCAGCTCGTCATGGCTTCCCTGCTCGACGATCCGGCCTTCCTCCAGCACCACGATCCGGTCCATCTCGGCGATGGTGCTGAGGCGGTGGGCAATCGCCAGCACGGTCTTGCCCGCCATCACCCGGTGCAGGGCGCTTTGAATCTGCGCCTCCACCTCGGAATCAAGCGCCGAAGTCGCCTCATCCAGCACAAGGATCGGCGCGTTCTTCAGGAAGGCGCGGGCAAGGGCGATCCGCTGGCGCTGGCCGCCCGACAGCTTCACCCCGCGCTCGCCCAGCTTGGCGTCATAACCGCGATTGCCTTCGTGATCGGCGAGGCCGCGGATGAAGTGGTCCGCTTCGGCCTGTTGCGCGGCGGCGATCATCTCCTCCTCGGTGGCGTCGGGCTTACCGTAAAGGATGTTCTCCCGTGCCGAGCGATTGAACATCGCGGTCTCCTGCGTGACCATCGCGATATTGCGGCGCAGGCTCTCCTGCGTGACCTCGCGAATGTTCTGCCCGTCGATCAGAATAGAGCCTTTTTCGGGATCATAGAGCCTGAGCAGCAGCGCCACGAGCGTCGATTTCCCGGCGCCGGAGGCCCCGACGATCCCGATCCGCTCGCCATCCGCGATGGTCAGATTGATATCCGCGATCCCGCCGCTGCGGCGCCCATAGGCGAAATCGACATTGTCGAACTGGATCTCACCTTCCACGTGGCGCAATGTCCGAGCATCGGGCGCATCGGTCAGGTCGTGCATATGCGCGAGCGTCCGCATCCCGTCCTCGGCCTCGCCGATATGGGTCCAGACGGACATCAGCGCCTGGCTCACCCAGCCCGACATCTGAGACAGCCGGATCGCGATGGCGCCCGACGTGGCGATGGCCCCCGCAGTCGCCTCGCCCTGCGACCAGAGCCAGATCGCGCCGCCCACCAGCATCACCGGAACGATCCCGGCATAGGCCATCTGCACCACGCGATAGAGGCTTTGGACCATGCCGAAGGAATAGGTTTTCTGGCGGAACTTCTGCATCGCCTCCAGCGCCGCGCGATCCTCGTGCTCGGCATGGGCGAACAGCTTCACCGTCTTGATGTTGGTGACCGTGTCGACGACCTGCCCCGTCACCATCGCCCGCGCCGAAGCCCGCTCGCGCGAGCGTCCGCGGATATGCGGCAGGAAAAGGCGGATAATCAGGTAAAGCCCGAAGGTCCAGAACACGAGACCAACGGCTCCCCAGCGGTCGATCTGCGCCAGAACAATCAGCGAGCCGACGATCGAGGCGAGCGCGAAGAGGCCGGTATTGATGATCTCGGTGACGGTGTCGGTGACGGCGCGGGCGGTCTGCATCTGCTTCTGCGCAATGCGTCCCGCGAAGTCATTGTCGAAGAAGGTGACCGATTGGCCCATCGTCCAGCGATGCAGCCGCGAGAGCACCAGCGGCATCACGTTGGGGCTGATCAGCAGGTTGTTGGTGGCGGAGCTGATGCCGAAGGTCAGGGGACGGATCAGCAGGAAGAACGCGACGAACAGAACGAGAAGCCCGACATTGGCCCCGATCACCGCAGCGCGGTCGCTGTTCAGCGCCGCGTCGATCACCTGACCCAGAAGCCAGGCGGAGACGACCTCCATCACCCCGGCGATGGTCGTCCCAAAGCTGGCCACGGCAATCGCGCCCCAGCTGCCCTTGAGGCACCAGCGGAAGAAGGCGCCAAGCTGGCGCGGCGGGGCGCCTTCGGCGGGGGAGAAGGGATCGAACATGAGTCTCTCTTTCCTCTCCCGATATAGGCGGTTGCGGCGCGGATCAAAGCGCGGCGAGCAGATCCTCGCGCGTCAGCGTGAAACCGGAGGCGATCCAGCGCGCCTCGAGCGTCTTCAGCGTATCTCCTAATGCCTTGCCTTCATAGCGGGGCATCAGGTCGCGCGCTTGTACCGGGAATTGCTGTTTTGCGCCGAAATAGACCCTGTTTTGCCAGCCTTCCGGCATTTCCTGCCCCATCAGCGCATGGCGCAGCAAAAACGCATCGGCCCCGGTTTCGGCGCCCAGACGATACCCGAGAACCGCCGCGTCATCACCGTCGGACAGCGAGGCGCGCAGGGCCTCGAGCTGCCTTGTGTCCTTCTTCGACAGTCGCAGCCGCTCAGCGACCCCTTCGCCGCCAATCGCGGCCAGCCTGCGGATCGGATCGGCGGGGCGATCTTCGAGATGGACGAGCGGCCCGAGCGCGGTCACATCCGCGCCGGGCAGAACGGCATTGAGAACTCCGCATTGCGCCATCGCCGCCACCGCGCGCACGGGATCTGGCGCGGCCAGCAATTTGCGCATCTCGCCGCCAAGCCGCTCGCGCGAAAGCGTCTCTATTCCGGCGATATTCTCGGCGCAGGCGGCCAGCCCGTCGGGGTCGAGATCGTGCCCATACCACGCGGTAAAGCGGAAGAAGCGCAGGATGCGCAGGTAGTCCTCGCGGATGCGCTCTTCGGCCTCGCCGACGAAGCGCACGTGGTGCGCCGCCAGATCTTCCAGTCCCGTTCCCAGCGGGTCGAGAATCGTGCCGTCCGAGCGGGCATAGAGCGCGTTCATCGTGAAATCACGCCGCGCCGCGTCCTCCGCGATATCGTCGGAAAACGCGACCGTGGCATGCCGCCCATGCGTCTCCACATCGCGGCGAAAGGTCGTGACCTCATGCGGATGACCGTCCGCGACGACCGTGACCGTGCCGTGATCGACGCCGGTCGGCACCGGCTTCAAACCGGCCGCCTTCGCAAGCTCGATCACCCGCTCGGGGCGCGCATCGCTGGCGATGTCGATATCGTTGACCGGCGCGCCCAAGGCGCTGTTGCGCACGCAGCCGCCCACCAGAAGCGCCTGATGCCCGCCCTCTTCGAGCATCTTCAGCACGCGTTGGGTCGGCTCTGCCTCGATCCAGTCTCCGGTCAGTCTCATTCCGCCATCCGGTCCGCCAATGAGCGCAATATACGCGCGGTGGCGCCCCAGATGTAATAGGGCCCGTAAGGCGCCACGAAATAGCTGCGCCGGGAGCCGCGCCAGCGGCGCGATTCGACACGGAAATTCCCGGGCGTGATATGCGAGAGCGGCACGGTGAACGCCTCGGCCACCTCGCCCGCTTCGGGGATGACCTCGAAGGGCGTGTGAATGCGGGCCAGCACCGGCGTCACCAGAAAGGACGTCACGGTCTCATGCGGATCGAGCGTGCCCAGCACCTCGACGTGGGCATGGGGCAGGCCGATCTCTTCCTGCGCCTCGCGCAGAGCCGCACCGACCGGGCCTTCGTCATCGGGATCGACCTTGCCGCCGGGAAAGGCGATCTGGCCGGGGTGATGGCGCAGATGCGAGCTGCGCTTCGTCAGATGCAGGCGCGGTTCCGGCCCGAACGTGTCGAAGGCGACGAGAACGCCCGCGGGCCGCAGCTTGCGGCCCTCGGGCAGGATCACTTCCGGGTTCAGATCGTAATCCGAAGAGGGCCGCCCCGGTCGCGCCAAGGCGTCGAGAACCGAGGCGAGAGGATCACTCATTCGATCCCTCGTCCCCCGCTTCGCGCAGCGACCCGTCGGGGTTCTTCTGCGCCTCGAAGCCGAGCGTCAGCGGATCGAAAATGTAATGCGCGCCGCAGAACTGGCAGTCGGCGGTGACCGTGCCCTCATCGGTGGTCATATGCGCGATGTCGCGCGCCGAGTAGATCGAGAGCGACTGACGCACGCGATCGGCAGAACAGGTACAGCCGAACTCCACCCGCTGCGGATCGAAGACGCGCGGTCGCTCTTCGTGGAACAGGCGCACCAGCAGTTCGGTCGGCTGCACGGTCGGGCCGATCAGCTCCATATCCTCGACCGTGTCGAGCAGGATATTGGCGCGCGCCCAGTTCTCGCCTTCCTCGCCGTCGAGAATGTCGTCGGCGGTCAGCAGGCCCTGATCGCCCGAGCCTTCCTGAGCGGCGAAGGGCGAGGCCGGCGGCATATGCTGCAGCATCACGCCGCCCGCACGCCAGCTTTCGCCCTGACCCGGCAGGATCGAGCGCCCGAAGGACAGCGAGAACCGCGTGGGCAGCTGTTCGGACTGCGCGAAATAGGCTTCGGCGCAGGCGCGCAGCGAGCCTTCGGACAGCGGCGTGATGCCCTGATAAGGGGTCGTGCCTTTGCCCTGATCGATCAGGATCGCGAAATAGCCCTGCCCGATCTGTTCGAACGGGTCGGCCTTGGGATCGAGCTTCTCGTCATCGAAGCTCGCCCATGCCCGGATGCGGGCCGGCGCGCCCTCCTTCTCGGGGGCGTAGTAATCGGTGGCGATGATGCGGATCGGGCCGTTGCCGCGGATTTGCAGCGACAGTTTCCAGCGCAGCTTGACGGTCTGACCGATCAGCGCGGTCAGAAGGGCGGCTTCGGCCACCAGCATTTCGACCGCGCGGGGGTAATCATGTTGCGACAGGACGGTGTCGAGCACGCCGTCGAGGCGGGCAACCCGGCCGCGGATGTCAGAGCGGTCGAGCTGAAACGGCAGAACTGTATCGTCCCATGCGATTTGGGATAGCTTGGACATGGTGCTCCTGAGGGGCTCAGAGGGGTTTTCGGGCAGCGCGGAGCCTGCCATACAGCCCCAATATAGGCGCGGCAACCGCAGACCCAAGGGAGAGCACATGATCGCGAGGTTCGGAGAGCGGGTGAAATCCGGTCAGCAGTATCGTTTGCGCCCCGGTGCCTATGCGATCCTGATCCGCGACGGGCGGGTGCTGCTGACCCATCAGGCCCATCCGATACCGGAGTTTCAATTGCCCGGCGGCGGGATCGATCCGGGCGAGGGGCCGATCGAGGCGCTGCATCGCGAGGTCTTCGAGGAGACCGGCTGGGCGATCACGGGGCTGCGCCGCCTCGGAGCCTATCGGCGATTCACCTATATGCCCGAGTATGAGTTCTGGGCGGAAAAGCTCTGCTCCGTCTGGCTCGCGCGCCCGGTGCTGAAGCGCGGTCTGCCGCCGGAGCCGCACCACACGGCGCATTGGGCCGATCCCGAAGAAGCGCTCGAACTGCTCGCGAATCAAGGCGAGCGCGCGTTTTTCGAACGGTTCGTCCGTCGCTGAATAGTCTTGCGCGTTTCGTTCGCCTCAGATGTAGCTGGGCTGGTGCGTTCTCCTCTCAAGTCTCCCCGGGGGGATGGTCTCTGCTGTCTGACCCAAGCTTCGAACGTCGCTCGGTGCTGCCGGGGCCGTGAAATTCCAAAACGCCAGCCGAGACATCGTCCCCGATTTCACCCTCCGCGAATGCCTCGGTCGCCCAATAGAGCGCATCCAAAAGCCCGGACCCCGGCATCTGGGAAAACTTGCGAAGCATCCGGGCCAGCCGGGTTTGATCGATCATCTCGCCGCTGCGGTCGCTGGCTTCGGTAATCCCGTCCGAGACCAGCACCAGCCGGTCGCCCGGGGTCAGTTGAACCGTAAGCGTTTCGTATTCGGCGCCTTCGATCAGGCCGATCGGGAGCCCGCCCTCTCCGAAAATCTCGACCGTGCCGTTGCGCCGTTGCAGGACCGGGTAGGGGTGGCCTGCCTGAACCAATTCGGCCTTGCCGGTACGCAGGTCGACATCGGCGTAGATCAGCGTGAAATAGCTCTCGGTGCTCATTTCACTCAGCACGAGATCGTTGAGGCGCTGCGCGAGCTCCGCTGGGCGTCGTCCGCGCAATTCGCCCTGTGCGTTGCGGTAAATCGCGAGGTTCTGGCTGGGGGTGGTGCCGGAGAAGTAGCCCGCGATCCGCGCCATCATCAGGGCCGAGGTGATTCCATGACCCGACACGTCGATGCCGTATAGGCCCACCCGGCGTTCATTGATCGGAAAGAACCCGACGAGGTCGCCGCCGACATGGCCTGCGGGCCGCAAGAGTAGCGAGACATCCGCCGCCTCGAACCGAGCGTGTCGTGTCCGCACGAGGCTTTGCTGCAGTTTGCGCGCCTCTTGCAGGTCACGGTCGATCACCTCCTGTGCCTCGCGCAAGAGGCGGTTCTTTTCGCTCAACTCCTCTTGCATAGTCAG
Organism: Thioclava sp. F36-7; assembly: GCF_002020075.1. Taxonomy (NCBI): domain Bacteria; kingdom Pseudomonadati; phylum Pseudomonadota; class Alphaproteobacteria; order Rhodobacterales; family Paracoccaceae; genus Thioclava; species Thioclava sp. F36-7. Next base: position 252,117 of record NZ_MPZR01000004.1, read on the forward strand.
GATACGAGCGCCCGCGCTCAGTCGCGCCCGAAGCTCCGCTCCGTTGACCGGTTTCGACAGGAAATCATCGGCGCCGCTTTCCAATCCACGCGTAACGTCCGTCTTCTCGGCCTTGGAGGTCAGAAGGATGAAATACCCGTAGCTTCGCCGCGGTAAGCCCCGGAAGACGCGGCAGAATTCAGGGCCACTCATGCCCGCCATCATCCAATCAGAGATCACGATATCGGGCTCGCATTGGGCGCAGATCGCGATCGCCTCTTCCGCGCTTTCAGCCTCGCTCACCTGATAGCCGGAGCGAGAAAGCTGCGCCGAGAGGATACGGCGCTGCATACGGCTGTCGTCCACGACGAGAACGTGCCGCGCAGCGCCCGCCAATGGTCGTCGGCCCGCATCTGCGGGGACCTCTTGTCTTTGCAACATCTGCATCATCCGAAACCTCTGCCGCCAAGAAACCCCGAACTTCCTAAGATTCGGTGAAAACCGGCCCGGATCAGACGTTAAGAAAATCGAAAGGGTGCGGCGCTAAGATCAGTCTCGGGTGGAGGCGGATCGAGTGGCCTGGAGGGCGCGATGATTGATTGGGAACGGGTACAAGAATTGCGTTCTGAAATTGGCGCCGATGGTTTTGCGGAGGTCGTGGACCTTTTCCTCGACGAGGTCGAAGCCGTGGTGATGGGCCTTGGCGGACGTCCCGACCGGGTCGAAGAGGATTTGCACTTCTTGAAAGGGTCCGCCTGGAATCTCGGGTTCCGCGATTTCGGCGGGGCCTGTCAGCAGGGAGAACGAATGGCCGCTGCCGGACGCGCCGTGGAGGTCGATCTGGGCGCGATCCGCGAAACCTATAGCCTGTCCAAGACGCAATTCATGGGGCGGCTATCGGAGTTCACTCCGGCAGCATAATGCGAGGTGCTGAGCAGATTGAGCTGCGCCGAGCACATATTGCACCAAGTTGCACCCGTTGGGCGCGGGTGCGGCCATATTTTGGGAATTGGCGTGCCTATCGCGGGGTGTGAGCGCAGGAGTTGAGGATGTAGAAAAGGCTCCACAGTGCAAAAACGGCGAAAGACCAGTGTGTTTCGCCCGTCTGGAGGCCGCTCTATCGAATTGAAGGCCTCAGATAAGAAACTCAGCCAAGGTTTCGTCTTCGGTGATGTCGCGCCAGACGAAGCCCTCGGCGTCGAGCTTCGCGAAAAGTTCTGTGAAGTTCTCGGCGCGTTTCGTTTCGATCCCGATCAGGACCGAGCCGAAGTTCCGCGCCGATTTCTTCAGATACTCGAAGCGCGCGATATCGTCGTCAGGGCCAAGCATCTGCAGGAAATCCTTCAGGGCGCCGGGGCGCTGCGGCAGGCGGAGAATGAAGTACTTCTTCATCCCCGAATAGCGCTGGGCGCGTTCGCGTACCTCTGGCAGCCGTTCGAAATCGAAATTGCCGCCCGAAGTCACGCAGACCACGCGCTTGCCGCGGATCGTCTCGGCGAGTTCGGGCAGGATGTCGACAGACATCGCGCCGGCGGGCTCAAGCACGACGCCCTCGACGTTCAGCATCTCAAGCATCGTGATGCAGATGCGATCCTCCGGTGCGAGATGAACCTGCTCGGGCGTGACCCAACCAAGCTCCGCGAAGGGGCGCGCGCCGATCCGGGCAACCGCGGCGCCATCGACGAAACTGTTCACCTGCGAGATCGTCACGGGCTCATGCGCCTTGACCGCAGCGGTGAGGCTCGCGCCGCCCAAAGGCTCGACGAAGCGAAATTCCGTATCGGGGGCGGTCGCGCGCAGATAACCGGTGACGCCCGCAGCCAAACCGCCGCCGCCGACGGGAAGGATGACCATATCCGGCGCGCCGCCCAACTGGTCGAGGATCTCCACCCCGACCGACGCCTGCCCCTCGATCACATCCGGATCGTCGAATGGTGCGAGGAAATGCGCCCCGGCCTCACGGCAAAACTCCTGCGCCGAAGCCAACGTATCGTCGAAATAATCGCCCGTCAGCACGATCTCGACCGCGTCGCCGCCAAAGGTCTTGGTCTTGTAGATCTTCTGCTGCGGCGTGGTCACCGGCATGAAGATCGTGCCTTTCACCCCGAAATGCCGACAGGCGAAGGCCACGCCCTGCGCGTGGTTCCCGGCGCTCGCGCAGACGAAATGCGCCGCCGACGGATCGCGCTCGCGCAATTTGCGCATCGCGGTGAAGGCGCCCCGGATCTTGTAGGAGCGCACCGGCGTCAGGTCCTCGCGCTTGAGCCAGACCTCGGCGTCGAAGCGTTTCGACAGATGGGCATTGAGTTGCAGCGGCGTGGGCTCGAAGAGCGCACGCAGCGCGCGGGTGGCGGCTTGGGCGGAAAGGGCGAACTCACTCATACCGCCAGATGTGACGCGCGCCGCCCGCTTTGGCAAGCTCAGACGAGGGCGCGTTGCTCGACAAAATGACCGTAGAGCGTCGTTAGGATCGACAGCAGCAGCATCACGGTGGGCACAGCGAAAAGCAGCTTGAGCGCGACCACGACCATATCATCCGCGAGGTCATGTGGCGCTTGTATCGAAAGCATGTTCACCGCAACGAAAGGGAGTACCACGAGACATGCCAGCAGAGTGAGCAAAGCGAAGCCACGCCAGTGGCCGCGAGTCGCGCGCCAACTGTCGCGGATCGTGGCGCCGCCGATCGCGGCCCCGGGCAGGGATACTCCGAGACGGAGCATGAAGGCATACAGGGCAATGAAGAATGCCAGCCCCACCACGGCAAGTAGAACGGCTTCAGCGGTCTGGTTCGGAATGATTTCCTGTGCCGCGAGGGCGAAAAGAAAGACAATCGCGGCTCCCAGAACCATCATCGCCATGGCACAGAGCGTGATCACTATGCCACGCCAGAAATAGCTCACGTCGCGGCGCAGATGAATCCGCGGCAGCCAGCCGACGCGCTCGCCGAGCAGGATGAACCTGTGCCAGTTCACTGCCGCGATGATCATCGGGATCGGCAGGATGAACGTGTTGAAAACCAATATGAACAGTGATTTTTCGAAACTCTGGTGTTGCGATGCTCCGGCCTGCATCACGCTCTCGATAAGCCACTGCTGCCCGATGATCATGATCAAGAGAAGAAGCGCCGAGATTCGAAGGGTCTGCCGCCAATTTCCAAAGACCTGCCGGAACGAGTGTCCGAAAACTCCCAATACATTCATCACTTTGCCCCCAAAGAATGTCATTTAACAATTCACCGTTGGGGCTCGATCTCACCGCAGTCAAAGCACGTTCGGCGCGCCTTGGTTGAATTCTCCGTGTGATCGAGGTGGAAAAGAGCGAGTCACCGCCGGCTCACCTTCGCTTTGAGCGAAGCCTTGCGCATTTTGCAAAGGCTGCCGCTTTTTTGCCCACTTTCGACGCTAATCGTGCTGAAACTGTGTTGCGAGCAACAAAAGAGGAGGGCCGCATGCGCCTGAGAAAAACTTCGATTGTCGCCCTTGTCGCGGCGAGCTTCGTCGTCGCCCCGGTGGCGACCAGCCATTTCACCGGTGCGGATGCCGCCTTTGCCAAGAACGGCAACGGTGGCGGTAATGGCGGTGGCAACGGCGGTGGAAACGGTGGCGGCAACGGCGGCGGAAATAGTGGCGGCAATGGCGGAGGCAAAAGCAACGCAGGCGGTAATTCCGGCGCGGCGGGCAAATCCGCATCGGCCGGGCGTGCAACGAGCCCCGGAAATTCCGGCAAGGCTGCTGCGCATGGCGGCGGCCCCGCGAAATTCCTCGACGATCTGTTCTCGGGTAAGCGGCAGGCGAAATCGCAGCATACGACCCGCTCCAGTGTGAAAACGGCGTCGCGCGGCACCACCGCGACGAAGACGCGCTCGACCACCCCAACCAAATATGCGGTCAACGAGTCGCCGCGCCCGAACGGCAAGCCGAGCCTGAGCGAGGATGAGCTGCGCAATCACGGCGCACTGGCCTCCGAGCTGAAGGGTCTGAACGCGGCCCATGCAAGCGCGACCGCGCTCGCCAACGCCTCGCCGAACAGTCAGGTGGGCCGGATCGCGACCTATCGCGACTCTGTCGTCGGGGCGGCGCAAGCAGAAGAAGATCTCGCGACCGCGCAGCAGACCCTCTCGGATCTCGAGGCGCAGGATGTTCGCACGCCCGAAGCGATACAGTCTGACATCGACAATCTCGATCCCGAGGCAGAGGACTACCAAAGCCAGCTCGACACGCTCGAAGCTGAAAAGCAGGCGGCGGAGACCTATCAGACGGATCTCGCGACGGCTCAGGATCAGGTCACCGAGCTTGAGAAACAGGTCGCGGAAGCCGATCAGATGCAGGCGGACTCCCTTCTCGCCGCATCCAACGGGCGCGATCTTTCGCCCGAGGCCAAAGCCTACCTGCACGAACTGCTCGACCTGCCGCCGCCGGAAACGGCAACGGAAGAGCCTCCTGCGGATGGCGATGTGGCGACCGGCGACGGCACGACGGGCGACGGGACCACGGTCGATGGCGATCTCGCCTCGAGCGGGGACACCACGACCGATCCGCTCGTGGACCCGTCCACCGAGAGCTGATCTCTCGCTGAGCACATGTGAAAGGGCCGTCCTTCGGGGCGGCCCTTGTTCATTGGAAAAAAAGCTTCTATTCCGTCGCGGAACAAGAAAACCGGGAGATGCCGCATGTCCGCGCCCAAGAAAGTCGTGCTTGCCTATTCGGGCGGCCTCGATACCTCGATCATCCTGAAATGGCTGCAGACCGAATACGGCTGCGAGGTCATCACCTACACCGCCGATCTCGGCCAAGGCGAGGAGCTCGAGCCGGCGCGCAAGAAGGCCGAGATGCTCGGCATCAAGCCGGAGAATATCCATATTCTCGACGCGCGTGAAGAATTCGTCCGCGATTTCGTCTTCCCGATGTTCCGCGCCAATGCGGTCTATGAAGGGCTCTATCTGCTGGGCACCTCGATCGCGCGGCCGCTGATCTCCAAGCATCTCGTCGAGATCGCGCATAAGCATGGCGCCGATGCGGTGGCGCATGGTGCGACCGGCAAGGGCAACGATCAGGTCCGCTTCGAATTGTCGGCCTATGCGCTCGACCCGTCGATCAAGGTGATCGCGCCGTGGCGGGAATGGGACCTGTCCTCGCGCACCAAGCTGCTGGAATTCGCCGAGGCGAACCAGATCCCGATCGCCAAGGACAAGCGCGGCGAAGCGCCGTTCTCGGTCGATGCGAACCTTCTGCACACCTCGTCGGAGGGCAAGGTTCTGGAAGATCCGGCCGACATGGCGCCCGATTACGTCTATCAGCGCACCGACGATCCGATCACGCAGGCCCCCGATGAGCCTGAATTCATCGAGATCGGCTTCGAGAAGGGCGACGCGGTGTCGATCAACGGCGAGGCGATGAGCCCGGCGACGATCCTCACCAAGCTCAACGAATACGGCAAGACCCACGGCATTGGCCGTCTCGATTTCGTCGAGAACCGCTTCGTCGGCATGAAGTCGCGCGGCGTCTACGAGACCCCCGGCGGCACGATCCTGCTAGAAGCGCACCGCGGCATCGAGCAGATCACGCTCGACAGCGGCGCGGGCCACCTGAAGGACTCGATCATGCCGCGCTACGCGGAGCTGATCTATAACGGCTTCTGGTTCAGCCCTGAGCGCGAGGCGCTGCAGGCGCTGATCGACAAGACGCAGGAATATGTCACCGGCACGGTGAAGCTGATGCTGTTCAAGGGCGCGGCCCGCACCGTGGCGCGGTGGTCGGATTACTCGCTCTATTCCGAGGCCCATGTGACCTTCGAGGAAGACGCTGGCGCCTACGATCAGAAGGACGCGGCGGGCTTCATCCAGCTCAACGCGCTGCGACTGAAACTGATCGCCACCCGCAACGCGCGAGTGAAGAAATGAGCTTTTCGCAGCCCAAGGCCGCCATCGTCACCGTCTCCGATCGCGCGTCGCGCGGCGAATACGAGGACAAGGGCGGTCCGGGCTGCGAGGACTATCTGCGCGGCGTGGTCACCTCGCCGCTGGAGATCGAGCGTCACATCATCCCCGACGGTCGCGAGTCGGTCGCGGCGAAACTCCGCGAACTGGTCGATGCGGAAGCCGATCTGATCCTGATCACCGGCGGCACTGGCCCCGCGCCGCGCGACGAGACGCCCGAGGGTTGCTTCGACGTGATCGAGAAGGAACTTGCGGGCTTCGGCGAAGAAATGCGCCGCGCGAGCCTTTTGGAAGTGCCGACCGCCATCCTGTCGCGCCAATCGGCGGGGATCGCGGGCAAATCGCTGATCATCATGGTGCCGGGCAAACCCTCGGCCATCGCGACCTGCCTCGATGCGGTCTTCGCTGCCGTCCCCTATTGCCTCGACCTGATCGGCGCGGGCTATATCGAGACCGATCCGGCCCGGATCAAAGCCTTCCGTCCGAAGAAAAAGTAAGAGGGGGCGCTGCCCCCGTCTCTTTCAGAGACTCCCCCGGGATATTTGACCCAAGGCGAAAATCGCCTCTCTTCGTGTTGGCTGAAATATCCCGGGGTGAATTCGCGCAGGCGAAGAGGGGCAGCGCCCCTTACCGCTTCACCGCTGCGATGGCGTAATTCACCGAAAGATCGCGCTCCGAGAGCGACCAGGTCCACGCCAGCGGATTGAACACCATGCCGCGGCGGTCGACCGGGTCGAGCCCCGCCTTGCGCGACAGCTCGTAGAGCTCGTCGGGGGTGACGAATTTCGACCATTCATGCGTGCCCACGGGCAGCCAGCGCATCACCCGCTCGGCACCGATGATCGCGACCATGTAGCTTTTCGGGTTGCGGTTCAGCGTCGAGCAGATCATCAGCCCGCCCGGTTTCATCAGGCTCTGGATCGTGTTCACGAAGCCCTGCGGGTCGGCGACATGTTCGATGATCTCCATCGCGAGGACGACATCGAACTGCTCACCCTTCGTGGCCAGATCTTCCGCCGCGCAATGGCGGTAGTCGATCTCGAGCCCCGACTGTTCGGCGTGCAGCCGCGCCACTGGGATGTTGCCCTCGGCGGCATCCGCGCCCACGACCGTGGCGCCAAGCCGCGCCATCGGCTCGGACAGAAGCCCGCCGCCGCAACCGATATCCAGCAGGCGCAGCCCCTCGAACGGGCGCGGCGCTTTCAGGTCGCGGCCGAACTGCGTGGCGATCTGGGTGGTGATGTAATCGAGCCGGCAGGGGTTGAGCATATGCAGCGGTTTGAACTTGCCGTTCGGGTCCCACCATTCGGCGGCCATCGCCTCGAATTTGGCGACTTCGGACGGGTCGATGCTGTTTGCCGGATCTGCCATTGCTCTCCTCGCATTGATTTTCGGGCAGCCCATGGCGGGCGCGCCTTTTGCTCTATATAGTCCAGACATGGACAGAACTGCAGGGCAAAAGCGCGCATCGGGCGCCCATCTTTATCCGCCGATCGAACCCTTCGATCAGCGCCGGATCGACGTGGGCGATGGCCATGTTCTTTACGTCGAACAATCGGGTCATCCCGAGGGGCAGCCGGTCGTGGTGTGCCATGGCGGGCCGGGGGGCGGCTGTTCACCCACGATGCGGCGATTCTTCGATCCGCAGCATTACCGGGTCATCTTGTTCGATCAGCGCGGCTGCGGTCTCTCGCGCCCGCATGCCAGCGTCGCGGATAACACGACCTGGCATCTGATCGCGGATATGGAGCAGATCCGCCGGACGCTCGGCATCGACAGCTGGATGGTCTTCGGCGGTAGCTGGGGGGCGACGCTGGCGCTGCTTTATGCGCAGACGCATCCCGACCGGGCGTCGAACCTGATTCTGCGCGGCGTCTTCCTTGCGACGCAGGCCGAGCTCAACTGGTTCTACGGCGGCGGCGCGGGGAATTTCTATCCCGATCTCTGGGCGAATTTCCGGCGTCCGATTCCGGAAGACGAGCAGCACGATCTGATCGGGGCTTATCACAAGCGGCTGTTCTCGGGCGACTACATGGCCGAAGCGCGCTATGCGCGGCACTGGGCGATGTGGGAAAACGCGCTGGCCTCGGTGCGCTATGACGGCCCGCCCGGCGAAGCCTCGCCCGATTATGCCCGTGCTTTCGCCCGGCTCGAGAACCATTATTTCCAGAACGCGGCCTTCCTTGAAGTGGACGGTCAGATCCTGCGTGACCGCCACAAGATCGAGCATATCCCGACGACCATCGTACAGGGGCGGCTCGATATGATCTGCCCGCCAACCTCGGCCTATCGGCTGGCGCAGGGCTGGGCGATGGCGAAGCTTCAGCTGGTGCCGATGGCGGGGCATGCGCTCTCCGAGCCGGGGATCACCGCCGGGCTTGTCCGCGCGATGGATGAGCTTAGATCCTGATCTAGCAAAAGATTTCGATCGGGGCCGCCATGACGCTTACCTATTTCCTGTTGTTTCTCGTGGCCTCCGCGGCCGCCGCTGCGACGGGCATTATCTTCAAGCCGGGCGCATGGTATGTCGGGTTGAAAAAGCCCGGCTTCACGCCGCCCAACTGGGTCTTCCCGGTCGCCTGGACCTATCTCTATGTCTCGGTGGCCTATGCCGCGGCGCGCATCGCCCCCGAGGCGGGCAGCCAGATCGCGCTCGCTCTCTTCGCGGTGCAGATCGCGCTGAATACGCTCTGGACGCCGGTCTTCTTCGGGGCGCATCGGCTGTGGCTCGGGCTTTTGGTCCTGATCTGCCTCTGGGTCGCCGTTGCGGCGATGATGCTGGCCTTCCTGCAGCTCGATATGTTGGCCGGATTGCTGGTCTTTCCCTATCTCGTTTGGCTGACATTGGCGGGTGCGCTGAACTTCCGCGTTTGGCGCGACAATCCGCGGGCGGGGGCCCAAACCTGATTCCACTTGCGGAATCTGCAATACAGGACTATATCGCCATCAACAGCGGCGCGCCGGGGTCCAAACCTGACGCCCACCGGAAACGTGTGACGGGCCGCAACGGCCCGTTTTTTGTTTTTGTAGGATCGGAAAGAGAGACATGACCGACCTGATCGCCAAGACCGCCATCGACCGGCGTCTGGCCGAGATCGTGACCCCCGTGATCGAGGGGCTTGGCTTCGAGCTCGTGCGGCTGCGGCTGCAGGGCGGCAAGACGGCCACGCTTCAGATCATGGCAGACCGCCCCAATGGCGGGATCATCGTGGACGATTGCGCCGCGATCTCGACCGCCGTGTCCGCGGCTCTCGATGTGGAAGACCCGATCGAGGACAAATATACGCTGGAAGTGTCGTCGCCCGGGATCGACCGGCCGCTGACGCGCTTTAAGGATTTCGACATCTGGGAAGGCTACGAGGCGAAGATCGAGACCTCCGAGCAGATCGACGGACGCAAGCGCTTCAAGGGTATCCTGCGCGGCACCGAAGGCTCGGAAATCCTGATCGAGCTGGACGAGAACGGCGAAGACGTCGTGATCGGCCTCCAGTTCGACTGGCTCGCGGATGCGAAGCTGGTGCTGACCGATGAGCTGATCGACGAGATGCTGCGCCAGAAGAAGGCGACCGAAGGCGTCGACGAAGCTGAATTTGACGAGATTGACGATTCCCCCGAGGAGGAGAACTGAGATGGCCATCACGGCAGCCAACCAGCTTGAGCTTCTGCAGACCGCCGAGGCGGTGGCGCGCGAAAAGATGATCGACCCGGATCTGGTGATCCAGGCGATGGAAGAAAGCCTCGCGCGCGCGGCGAAGTCGCGTTACGGCGCGGAGATGGACATCCGTGTCTCGATCGATCGCAAGACCGGCAAGGCGACCTTCACCCGCGTCCGCACCGTCGTCGAAGACGAGGAGCTGGAGAACTATCAGGCAGAGCTGACCGTCGAGCAGGCGAAGCAGTATCTCGACAACCCCTCGGTCGGCGATCAGATCGTCGACGAGGTGCCGCCGGTCGATCTGGGCCGCATCGCCGCGCAATCGGCCAAGCAGGTCATCCTGCAGAAGGTCCGCGAAGCAGAGCGTGATCGCCAGTACGAAGAGTTCAAGGACCGCATCGGCACGATCATCAACGGCACCGTCAAGCGCGAGGAATACGGCAACATCATCGTCGATGTGGGCCGTGGCGAAGCGATCCTGCGCCGCAACGAAAAGATCGGCCGCGAAAGCTACCGCCCGAACGACCGCATCCGCGCCTATGTGAAAGACGTGCGCCGCGAGACCCGTGGCCCGCAGATCTTCCTCAGCCGCACCGCGCCGGAATTCATGGCCGAGCTGTTCAAGATGGAAGTGCCGGAAATCTACGACGGCATCATCGAGATCAAGGCCGTGGCCCGCGATCCCGGTTCGCGCGCGAAGATCGGCGTGATCTCCTATGACAACTCGATCGACCCGGTCGGTGCCTGTGTCGGTATGCGCGGTTCGCGCGTGCAGGCCGTCGTCGGCGAGCTTCAGGGCGAGAAGATCGACATCATTCCGTGGAACGAAGATCAGGCGACCTTCCTCGTGAACGCGCTGCAGCCGGCCGAAGTGTCGAAAGTGGTGATCGACGAGGAAGCGCAGAAGATCGAAGTCGTGGTCCCGGACGAGCAACTGTCGCTCGCCATCGGCCGTCGCGGTCAGAACGTGCGTCTGGCCTCGCAGCTGACCGGTCTCGACATCGACATCCTGACCGAAGCCGAGGAATCGGCGCGCCGTCAGGCCGAGTTCGCCGAGCGCACCAAGCTGTTCGTCGACGCGCTGGACCTCGACGAGTTCTTCGCGCAGCTGCTCGTGGCCGAGGGCTTTACCTCGCTCGAGGAAGTGGCCTATGTCGACATGGACGAGCTGCTGTCGATCGAAGGCGTGGACGAGGACACCGCAGGCGAACTGCAGGCCCGTGCCCGCGACGTGATCGAAGAGCAGAACCGCAAGGCGCTGGAAGCGGCGAAGGAAATGGGCGTCGAGCAGTCGCTGTTCGACTTCGAAGGCCTGACCCCGCAGATGATCGAGGCGCTCGCGAAAGACGACGTCAAGACGCTGGAAGATTTCGCGACCTGCGCCGACTGGGAACTGGCCGGTGGCTGGACCACGGTCGACGGTCAGCGCGTGAAGGATGACGGTCTGCTCGAGAAATTCGACGTGAGCCTCGAAGAGGCGCAGAACCTGATCATGACCGCGCGTATTCAGCTGGGCTGGGTCGACCCGTCCGAGCTGGAAAGCGACGCGGAAGACGAAGGCGAAGAGGAAACCGAGGAGGAGGCCGAGGCGTAAGCCTCGGTCCCGACCGGAGAGGAGCTTAGATGAGTCGCGGCGGAAAGCCGAAAACCAACGACGACCCCGAACGGCGCTGCATCGTCACCGGCGATGTTCAGCCGAAGGCGGGGCTTGTCCGCTTCGTGCTCGGACCCGATGGGATGATCTATCCGGACGTGGCAGGCAAGCTGCCCGGCCGCGGAATCTGGGTCACCTCCGAACGCGGCGTCATTGAGACGGCGATGAAAAAGGGATTGTTTGCTCGCGCAGCGAAGCAGGCGGCCAAAACCCCAGAAAATCTGGTGGAATTGGTGGAACTGGCCCTTGCCTCTCGCGTTGTGGAGCTTATTTCTCTGGAGCGGAAGGCTGGCAAAGCGGTTGTCGGCTTCGAAAAGGTCAAGGGCTGGCTGGCCGAGGGGCGCGCGAAAGTGCTGCTACAGGCAAGCGACGGCTCGGACAGGGGCAAGGGCAAGCTGTGGACGCCCGAAGGCGGGCGCTGGTTCGGCTGCCTCACCTCTCAGGAATTGGGTTTGGCATTCGGCCGCGATCGTGCGATACACGGCGCGCTTGCAGCCGGTGGCCTCACCCGGCGCGTAATTGAAGACGCATCGAGGCTTGCGGGCGTACGCAAGCAGGACGGCGGCAAGACCGCCATGAAGGATACGAAGACGGCATGAGCGATACGGACGGCAAAAAGACTCTCGGACTGGGCGGCGGGCGCCCCGGGCAGGTGAAGCAAAGCTTCTCGCACGGGCGCACCAAGAACGTCGTGGTCGAGACGAAAGGCAAGAAGCGGGTGCTGAACAAACCGGCGGCAGGCGCTGGTAAGGGAGGGGGTAACAAAACTTCCCTTGGCGATCCGTCGAAGCGCCCCGCCGGGATTTCCGACGCCGAGATGGAGCGTCGCCTGAAGGCGCTTCAGGCCGCGAAGGCGCGTGAGGTCGAAGAGGCCGCCGCCCGCGAGGCCGAGGAAAAAGCCCGCGAAGAAGAACGTGAGCGTCGTCGCGCCGAGGCAGAGGCCAAGGAGCGCGAGGAGCGTGAACGCGAAGCGGCCCTGAAGGCCAAGGCTGAAGAGGACGAGCGCAAGAAGCGCGAGGCCGAACTTCGCGACAAGAAGAAAGAAGAGATCCGCAAGGGCGGACCGAAGAAAGACACTCCGGTCGATCAGGCTGCCGTGGAGGTTGCTGCCGCCCGCGCCGAGACCAAGGGTGTGTCCGCTTCGGGTCCGCGCAAGACGGATCGTGAGCGTGACACGCGCAACGATCGCAACAACAAGGGCAATGACCGCGGCAACCGCCGTTCGGGCAAGCTCTCGCTGAGCGATGCGCTCTCGGGTGGCGAAGGCCGCCAGCGTTCGCTTGCTGCGATGAAGCGCAAGCAGGAGAAGGCCCGTCAGAAGGCGATGGGCGGCTCGCAGCGTGCTGAAAAGCAGTCGCGCGAAGTGCAGCTTCCCGAGACGATCATCGTGTCGGAGCTCGCCAACCGTATGGCAGAGCGCGCGGCCGATGTGGTCAAAACGCTCATGAAGATGGGCATGATGGTCACCGCGAACCAGACGCTCGACGCCGATACCGCGGAACTCGTGATCGAGGAATTCGGTCACCGGTCCGTGCGCGTCTCCGATGCGGATGTCGAACAGGTCATCGATCAGGTCGACGACAAGGAAGAAGATCTGCAGCCGCGCCCGCCGATCGTCACGATCATGGGCCACGTTGACCACGGCAAGACCTCGCTGCTCGACGCGATCCGCAAGGCGAACGTCGTCTCCGGCGAGGCTGGCGGGATCACGCAGCATATCGGCGCCTATCAGGTGCAGACCGAGAGCGGCGCGACGCTGTCCTTCCTGGATACGCCCGGCCACGCGGCCTTTACCTCGATGCGTGCCCGCGGTGCCAATGTCACCGATATCGTGGTGCTCGTGGTGGCAGCCGATGACTCGGTGATGCCGCAGACGATCGAAGCGATCAATCACTCGAAGGCCGCTGGCGTTCCGATGATCGTTGCGATCAACAAATGCGACAAGCCCGATGCGGATGCCCAGAAGGTCCGCACCCAGCTTCTGCAGCACGAAGTCGTCGTCGAAGAGATGTCGGGTGACGTGCAGGACGTGGAAGTGTCGGCCAAGACCGGCAAAGGCCTCGATCAGCTGCTCGAAGCCATCGCGCTTCAGGCCGAACTGCTCGAACTCAAGGCCAACCCCGATCGCGCCGCGCAAGGTGCGGTGATCGAAGCCAAGCTCGACGTGGGCCGTGGCCCGGTCGCGACGGTTCTGGTGCAAAACGGCACGCTGCGCAAAGGCGACATCTTCGTCGTCGGCGAGCAGTGGGGTAAGGTCCGCGCGCTGATCAACGACAAGGGCGACCGCGTCGATGAGGCCGGTCCGTCGGTTCCTGTCGAGGTGCTTGGCATCAACGGCACGCCCGAGGCTGGCGACGTTCTCAACGTCGTCGAGACCGAGGCGCAGGCCCGCGAGATCGCCGAATACCGCGAGCAGGCCGCGAAGGACAAACGCGCCGCTGCCGGTGCCGCGACGACGCTGGAGCAGCTGATGGCGAAAGCCAAGGCCGACGAAAGCGTCACCGAACTGCCCGTGCTGGTGAAGGCCGACGTGCAGGGCTCGGCGGAAGCGATCGTTCAGGCGCTCGAGAAGGTCGGCAACGAAGAGGTGCGCGTGCGCGTGCTGCATTCGGGCGTCGGTGCAATCACCGAATCCGACATCACGCTGGCCGAGGCGTCCAACGCGCCGGTCATCGGCTTCAACGTTCGTGCCAATGCGCCTGCGCGCAACGCCGCGAACCAGAAGGGCGTCGAGATCCGCTACTACTCGATTATCTATGATCTGGTGGACGACATCAAAGCCGCCGCTTCGGGCCTCCTGTCGGCCGAGATCCGCGAGCACTTCATCGGCTATGCCGAGATCAAGGAAGTGTTCAAGGTCACCGGCGTCGGCAAGGTCGCGGGTTGTATCGTCACCGAGGGCGTGGCCCGCCGTTCGGCTGGCGTGCGCCTGCTGCGCGACAACGTGGTGATCCACGAAGGCACGCTGAAGACGCTCAAGCGCTTCAAGGACGAGGTCAAGGAAGTGCCCTCCGGTCAGGAATGCGGCATGGCCTTCGAGAGATACGACGATATCCGCCCCGGCGATGTCATCGAGATCTTCGAGCGCGAAGAGGTCGAGCGGACGCTCTGATCCTTCGGGACCGATTTACGAATATAGAAACGGGGGCCTTCGGGCCCCCGTTTTACATCTGTGGCTGTCATTCGGCTGCGTCAGCGATTGACGGGACGCCCGGCAAAGAGCGCATCGCCGACGCGCACGAGGATGCGCCCGCAATCCAGCGTCCGTTCGTAAACTCCCTGAACGAAGACGCTGCTGCCGATCTGAATGGTTCTGAGCATTTGGTTCCTCCCTTGAGCGCTCATTAGAAGCGCAAGGCGTTAAGGAACGGCAAATGGAAACGGGGATCCCGCCGCGTCGGAGGCGAGAGTTGGGAGAAAAGGTCACGAAGGTTAATCGCGCGGTAACCTCGATCAGAGATTAACCCCAATCAGAGCCAATCGCGCAGGATCGGGATCAGGGGGATATCCGCCGGCGGCATCTCGTAGTCGCGCAGATCGCGCGCCCGCGCCCAGGCGAGGGTCTGCCCCTCTTGCGGGCTGACGATCCCCTCCCACTTCCGGCAGGCGAACAGCGGCATCAGCAGGTGAAAGTCGTCATAGGCGTGGCTGGCGAAGGTCAGAGGCGCGAGGCAGCTCTGATGGGTTTGGATGCCCAGCTCCTCGTCCAGCTCGCGGATCAGCGCGGCTTCGGGCGTCTCGCCTGCCTCGACCTTGCCGCCGGGAAACTCCCACAGACCTGCCATCGACTTGCCTTCGGGGCGCTGTGCCAGAAGCACGCGCCCGTCGGCGTCGATCAGGGCGACGGCGGATACTAGAACCATCTTCACGAACGATAATCCGCGTTAATGTCGATGTAGCGGTGGGTCAGATCGCAGGTCCAAACCGATTTCGACGCGCGGCCAAGACCGAGATCGACGCCGATCACGAGTTCATCATTCTTCATATAGGCGCTCGCGGCCTCCTCGGAGTAATCCGGCACGCGCCAGCCTTTCTCGGCCACGACCATGTCCCCGAAGGAAATCTTGAGCTTGTCGCGATCGGCCTCGGCCCCGGACTTGCCGACAGCCGCCACCACGCGGCCCCAATTCGCGTCCTCGCCGGCGATCGCGGTCTTCACCAGCGGCGAGTTCGCAATCGACATCGCGATCTTATGCGCATCCTCGTTCGAGCGCGCCCGCGTCACGCGGATCTCGACGAATTTCGTGGCCCCTTCGCCGTCTTTCACGACCTGATGCGCGAGATCCATCATCACCTCGCGCAGCCCGGCTTCGAACGCCTTCGCAGGCTCCGAGCGCAGATCGGCGATTTCGGCGGCGTCGGATTTCCCGGTCGCCGCGACGATCAGCGCATCCGAGGTCGAGGTGTCGCTGTCCACGGTGATCGCGTTGAACGTGTCGTCGACCTGACGCGACAGCATCTTCTGCAGCCGTGCAGGCGTGATTTTCGCGTCGGTGAAGATGTAGACCAGCATCGTCGCCATGTTCGGCGCGATCATCCCAGAGCCCTTCGCGATCCCGGCGATCTTGATCTTGCCGCCTTCGCCCTGAACTTCGGCAAAGGCGCCTTTGGGATAGGTGTCGGTCGTCATGATCGCGCGCGCGGCATCCTCGATGCCGGCAGGGGAGAGGCGCTGCGTCAGGCCGTCGATCACCGCGACGATTTTGTCATGCGGAAGCGGCTCGCCAATGACTCCGGTGGAGGACGAGAACACGCGGCTGATCGGCATATCGAGCGCCTGAGCCACCGCTCCGGTCACCTTGTCGACGCTCTCCTGACCGCTTTTCCCGGTGAAGGCGTTGGCGTTGCCCGAGTTGACGATGATCGCGGCGCCCGTCTCGGCAGGCGCGCGCATCGCGAGCTTTTCCTGACAGTCGAGAACGCAGGCCGCGCGGGTGGAGGAGGTGGTGAACACGCCCGCGATCGACGATCCCGGCGCGACCCGCGTCAGCATCACATCGGTGCGGCCGGCATATTTGACCCCCGCCGCGGCGGAGGCGAATTCGACCCCCGCGATTTCCGGAAGATCGGGAAATTTCGCGGGGGCAAGCGGCGAAATCGTTTCCGATTTCGCCTTGGTCTGCGCCGCAGAAGCGGCAGCGGCGGGCGCGGTGGAAAGGTCGGACTTCAACGCCTTAACCTTGGCGCGGAGCTTCTTGACCTTGGTCTTCAACTCCTTGGTGTCCTTCGACTTTTTCTTCGCCATCGCGCCCGCCTTTTGATCGATCAGTTGCTACCCAAGATGGACTGATCTTTCAGAACGCTCGGATCAATCCCGTCGGTCATCTTGTCGATTTTGGCTTCGTCCACAACAGCCTTTACGCGGTTTTGGACAGCCTCTTGGCGAATATCGCCTTCGAGCTTCTTGCGCACATCGGCCAGTTTCGGTGCGTCGACCATCTTGGTGCCGAGCAGCTTCACGACATGCCAGCCGTACTGGGTCTGGATCGGACCGGCGACTTCGCCGTCCTTCATGCCTGCAACCTCATCGGCGAAGGGCTTGACCATCGCATCGAGCTTGAACCAGCCCAGATCGCCGCCATTGGCCGCAGCACCATCGGTCGAGTTCTTCTTCGCCAGTTCCGCGAAGTCGCCGCCGTTGTCGATCTCTTTCTTGATCTTCTCGGCCTCTTCCTTGGTTTTCACGATGATATGGGCCGCGTGATATTCCTTGGTCGGCTCGGCCTTGGCGTATTTCGCGTCATAGGCCTTCTGCACGGCCTCGTCGGTCACGGCCTTGTCAGCGGTGTAGTTCAGCATCGCACCCGAGAGATACGCGCGCTTCTGCACTTCGAGAGCGATCTTGTCGCGCTGGGTGATGCGCTTTTCTTCCAGCTGGGCAAGCGCGGTCTGCTGAATCAGCTGCTCCAGAACGCCTTGGAACAGCTTGTCATCGGGCAGCTGCTGGTACTGCGCGGGCAGGCCGTCGCGTACCGTTTGCATCATGCCCAGCGTGATATCCTGACCGTTCACGGTGGCGACCACGGTGTCGGCGCTCAGGTCGGTGCGCGGCTTGGCGGCGGTTTCCGATTTCGCGGCATCCGCAGCGGCGGCAGGCGCTTTCGCGTCATCGGCCTGTGCGATCCCGGCAGTCATTGCGCAGATCGCGACACTCGCGAACAGTTTCGTCAGATTCGGCATCCTTGCCACTTCCTTTCTGCCGCGTCTCTAGGCGGCGTTGACAGTCTGGCAGCCGCCCCTTACATCGCCTAGGGCCTGTAAGAGCCATTTCGGCCTTGTTTCGCTAGCTCTTCTAGGCAAGCAAACCCTATGCGACAAGGCACAGGGAATAACGATCTGGTCAGCTACCCTCGGAGATTACATGCTCGGCATCGGAACACTCGCGAAGAAGGTCTTCGGCACGTCGAATGATCGTAAGGTGAAATCGGTGCGCCCGCTGGTGGCCAAGATCAACGCGCTGGAGGAGGAGTTCGCAGCCCTCTCCGACGAACAGATCATCGAAAAGACCCGCGAGTTTCAGCGCCGCGTCCAGGAAGAGGGCGAAAGCCTCGACAAGATCCTGCCCGAAGCCTTCGCCAACTGTCGCGAAGCCGCGAAGCGTGCACTCGGCCTGCGGGCCTTCGACGTGCAGCTCGTCGGCGGCATCTTCCTCCATCAGGGCAACATCGCCGAGATGAAGACGGGCGAAGGGAAAACCCTCGTCGCGACCTTCCCGGCCTATCTGAACGCGCTCGCCGGCAAGGGCGTACATGTCGTCACCGTGAACGACTATCTCGCACGACGTGACGCGGAATGGATGAGCAAGGTCTATGGCGCGCTGGGTCTGACCACCGGCGTCGTCGTGCCCTTCCAGGCCGAGCCCGAGAAGAAGCAGGCCTACGCCGCCGACATCACCTATTCGACGAATAACGAGCTTGGCTTCGATTATCTGCGCGACAACATGAAGACCTCGGTCGACCAGATGATGCAGCGCGGCCATTTCTACGCGATCATCGACGAGGTCGACTCGATCCTGATCGACGAGGCGCGGACGCCGCTGATCATTTCGGGTCCCTCCGACGACCGCTCGGAGCTGTATATCACGCTCGACAAGTTCATCCCGAGCCTGAGCGAAGAGCATTACACCATCGACGAGAAGGCCCGCACCGCGACCTTCACCGAAGAGGGCAACGACTTCCTTGAGAACATCCTCCTGGAGGGGGGCGTTCTGCCCGAGGGCCAGTCGCTCTACGATCCGGAAAGCACGACCATCGTGCACCACGTGAACCAGGCCCTGCGCGCCCATAAGCTGTTCTTCAAGGATCAGAACTACGTCGTGCAATCGGGCGAGGTCGTGCTGATCGACGAATTCACCGGCCGCATGATGAAGGGCCGCCGCCTTTCGGAAGGCCTGCATCAGGCGATCGAAGCCAAGGAAGGCGTCGAGATTCAGCCCGAGAACGTGACGCTGGCCTCGGTCACCTTCCAGAACTACTTCCGCCTCTACGACAAGCTCGGCGGCATGACCGGCACCGCGGCCACCGAGGCCGAGGAATTCGCCGAGATCTACTCGCTCGGCGTGGTCGAGATCCCGACCAACCGCCCGATCGCGCGGAAAGACGAACACGACCGCGTCTACCGCACCGCGCAGGAAAAATACGACGCCGTGGTCGAGGCGATCAAGAAAGCCAACGAGAAGGGTCAGCCGATGCTCGTCGGCACCACCTCGATCGAGAAGTCCGAGATGCTCTCGGACATGCTCAAGAAGGCCGGCATCAAGCACAACGTCCTGAACGCCCGCCAGCACGAGCAGGAAGCGACCATCGTCGCCGAGGCCGGTCGTCTGGGCGCGGTGACCATCGCGACCAACATGGCAGGCCGCGGGACCGACATTCAGCTCGGCGGTAATGTCGAGATGCGCGTGCAGGACGAACTCGCGGCGGATCCCGATGCGGATCCCGAAGAGGTTCGCAAGCGGATCGACGCGGCGACCGCCGAGGAAAAGGCGAAGGTTCTGGAAGCGGGCGGCCTGTTCGTTCTCGCGACCGAGCGCCACGAAAGCCGCCGCATCGACAACCAGCTCCGCGGCCGTTCGGGCCGTCAGGGCGACCCGGGCCGCTCGCTGTTCTTCCTCTCGCTGGAAGACGATCTGATGCGGATCTTCGGCTCCGACAAGCTCGATTCGGTTCTGTCCAAGCTGGGCATGAAAGAGGGCGAAGCGATCGTCCACCCGTGGGTGAACAAGTCGCTCGAGCGCGCGCAGGCGAAGGTCGAGGGCCGCAACTTCGACATCCGTAAGCAGCTTCTGAAATTCGATGACGTGATGAACGACCAGCGGAAAGCGGTCTTCTCGCAGCGTCGCGAAATCATGGAAACCGAAGAGGTCGGCGAGATCACCCGCGACATGCGCGTGCAGGTGATCGAGGATCTCGTGGACCGCTACATGCCGCCGAAATCCTATGCCGATCAATGGGATGTCGAAGGCATGCATCAAGAGGTGATCGAACAGCTGAACCTCGACGTGCCGCTTGCGGAATGGGC
Source organism: Thioclava sp. F36-7 (assembly GCF_002020075.1). Classification (NCBI taxonomy): domain Bacteria; kingdom Pseudomonadati; phylum Pseudomonadota; class Alphaproteobacteria; order Rhodobacterales; family Paracoccaceae; genus Thioclava; species Thioclava sp. F36-7. The sequence goes on from NZ_MPZR01000004.1 coordinate 271,860, forward strand.
CGAGGAAGAGGGCGTCGATCAGGAAGTTGTCACCGAGCGTCTCGAGGAAGCGACCGATACGCTGATGGCCGAGAAGGCCGAGGCGTTCGGCGCCGACACGATGCAGATGATCGAAAAGCAGGTCCTGCTGCAGATCATCGACGCGAAATGGCGCGAGCATCTGGTCACGCTCGATCAGCTTCGCCAGACCATCGGTTTCCGCGGCTATGCGCAGCGCGATCCGCTGTCGGAATTCAAGACCGAGGGCTTCCAGCTGTTCGAGATCATGCTCGACAGCCTGCGCTCGGACGTGACGCAGCAGCTGGCCCGCATCCGTCCGCTCACCGAAGAAGAGCAGGCGCAGATGATGCAGGCGCAACAGCAGCAGCCCGCACCGACCGAAGCGTCGGCGGAAGTCCAGGCCGAGGCGGTGCCCGAGGTCGAGGTGGTGGGCGAACCGCTGCCGGGATTCGACGAGACGAATCCGGCGACCTGGGGCGATCCCTCGCGCAACGATCCTTGCCCCTGCGGGTCGGGCAAGAAGTTCAAGCATTGCCACGGGCAGCTAGTTTGACACAACTCTGACGCGAATGTGGCAAAGTTGAGGCGGCTTCGGCCGCCTTTTCCATATCTTGTTGGAGTCATTGACTCTCTTGGCAGGTTCACCCCCTGCGCCAGCCGCGTGAGAGGCACTATTTCCCAATTCGCGCCGCAGCTTCGCCGCTTTCGGTCATTAGAAAATTATTAAGCAGTTTTCTAAGACAGACCCCAGTTCGAGGCGGCGATGCGCACCATTCGCAAGATATCCATGATCGGAGCGACGTTCCTGCTCGCCGCCGCGACGGGTCATGTGATGCAAAGCGTGGGTCCACGTCCGCAACTCGGTGCGTCTTTGGTGGCAAGCTCGGTCAGCCGCGAGACTTGGAGAAATCGGGTCGAGCCGCGGGAGGAACCGCGCGTTCAGCTCATTTCGAAAACCGTACTTCGCAACCCTCCCGTCTATCATTTCGCGACGGATTCCGGCGTCGGCATCGTGCCTGCGACGGTGCGCACATCGGGCGACCGGTTCACCTCTTCGCTTCCGCAACCGATGCCGTTGAAAACCGACGCGGCCGATTGCGGGCATGCCGTCCTGTCGGTGACCCCCGCAGGCGATGGGCTGACCAAGCTTGAGCTGAGCGCGCCGTGCCATCCCGATACGAAACTGGCGATCCGCGATGCGTCGCTCTCGATCGCCGGGCAAACCGATAAGTCCGGGGCTTTCTCGGCTATCCTGCCTTTGCTCGCGCCGACGACGTCGCTGAAAGTCACCACCGGTGGATCGACGATCGCACAGGTCGAGGCCGCGGCGTCGGGGCTCGATAAGATCAACCGCGCGATCTGGGTGACCGATGCACAAAGCCCGTTGCATCTGAACGCCTATGAGAACGGGGCGCAGTTCGACGATGCAGGCCATCTCGACGTGACCAAGCCGCGCACGCCGGACACCTCGCTGGGCGGCTATATGCAAAGCTTCACCTCCGCAGACGGCAAACGCATCGAAATCTATACCGCCCCCAAGACGCTCACCGCGCTCAAGCTGCAACTCGAGGCGACGCTGTCAGTTGACGATTGCGGCAAGTCGGTCGGCGGTCGGCTGATGCGGATGCATGGCACCGGGACCGCGGCGATGCCGATCTCTCTCGATCTGCCCGCCTGTCCCTCCGATGGCGGCGCGGTGGTTCTGCCGCTTGACGGGTTCGAGTCTCAGGGCCTGACCGCTCAGAAGTAACCCTCCGACCGCAGGCTGATCTCGCAGTCCTTACCGAGGATCAGGTGATCGTGAAGCACGATGCCGAAGAGTTTCGACGCCTCGTCGATCTGCCGTGTGAGGGCGATATCCGCCTCCGACGGGGTCGGATCTCCGGAGGGGTGATTATGCACCAGAATCAGCGCCGAGGCATTGGCCTCCAGCGCGCGCTTCATCACCTCGCGCGGATAGACGGGAACATGATCAACCGTGCCGCGGCCCTGTTCCTCATCCGCAATCAGCGCGTTCTTCCGGTCCAGCAGCAGAAGGCGAAACTGCTCCGTCTCGGCATGGGACATTGCCATGTGACAGTAATCGACGAGCGCCTGCCACGAGCTGAGCACCGGTCGATGCATCACCTTCGAGCGTGCGAGCCTTTGCGCCGAGGCCTCCACCAGCTTCAGCTCGATCACCACGGCCTCGCCCACGCCGGTCACTTGGCGCAGGCGGTGAGGCGGGGCAGAGACCACCCGCCCGAAATCGCCGAAGGTTTCGATCAGGCGACGGGCGAGGGGTTTGACGTCCCGCCGGGGGATCGCGCGAAACAGCACCAGTTCGAGCAGTTCGTAATCGGGCAGGGCCTGCGCGCCGCCTTCCATGAACCGCGTGCGCAGCCGTTGTCGATGATCGAACAGATAGGACGGCTTGGACGCGCCCGGCGGCGGACGGATCGCGGTGCCGCCGTTGAACAACGGCAGCGGAGGTTCCTGCATATGATGGGGCATCTGGTCCATGAAACAGACCATGAACGATTCGGATTGAAGAAAGCCTTAATCGATTGCGAGCCGGACAAGAAAAAAGGCGCCCGAAGGCGCCTTTTCCAAATGATCACTGGGTCATGCCATCCCAGAAGCTTTTGACTTTCTTGAAGAAACTCGCGCCTTCCGGGTTGTTCTCGGCTTCGATCCCCTGGAACTCCTTGAGGATTTCCTTCTGCCGTGCGGTCAGGTTCACCGGGGTTTCGACGGCCAGTTCGATGAACATGTCGCCGGCCCCGCCGCCGCGCAGCGCGGGCATCCCTTTGCCACGCAGGCGCATCTGCCGACCCGATTGGCTGCCGGCCGGGATTTTCACACGGCTTCGGCCGCCATCTATCGTCGGCACTTCGACTTCGCCGCCAAGGGCTGCGGTCGCCATGCTGACGGGCACGCGGCAATGCAGATCGGTGCCTTCGCGCTCGAAGATCGCGTGCGGTTGGACCTCGATGAAGATGTAGAGATCGCCCGACGGACCACCGCGCAGCCCCGCCTCGCCTTCGCCGGCGTGACGGATGCGGGTGCCGGTCTCGACCCCCGGAGGGATGTTGACCTGAAGCTGGCGATCGACCTCCACCCGGCCTGCACCATGGCAGACCTTGCAGGGGTTCTTCACCACCTGGCCCTGGCCACCACAGGTCGGGCAGGTCCGCTCGACCGTGAAGAAGCCGTTCTGCGCGCGCACCTTGCCCAGACCCGAACAGGTCGGACAGGTCTGCGGCTCGGAGCCGCCTTCCGCACCGGAGCCGTTACACTCGGTACATGCGGCCGAGCTTGGCACGTTGATCGTCTTGTGGGTGCCGCGATACGCCTCTTCGAGCGTGACGCGCATGTTGTAGCGCAGATCGGAGCCCCGCTGCGCGCGCGAACGCCCACCGCCGGGACCGGCTCTGCCGCCGCCCATGAAATCACCGAACAGGTCTTCGAAGACGTCGGAGAAGGCCGAGGCGAAGTCGCCCTGACCGCCCGCGCCGCCATAGCCGCCGCCCGGACGCCCGCCGCCCATGCCGCCTTCGAATGCCGCATGACCGAACCGGTCGTACGCTGCTTTCTTTTCGGCGTCCTTGAGGACGTCGTAAGCCTCGTTCACTTCCTTGAACTGGGCCTCGGCATCGGGATTGTCGGAATTGCGATCGGGATGAAGCTCTTTCGCCTTCTTGCGATAGGCTTTCTTGATCTCTTCGGCCGAGGCGCCTTTGGCAGTTCCCAGAACGTCGTAATAGTCGCGTTTTGCCATTGGTTACCCCCTTGGCGGAACGCAGGCGGGCCCGCCCTTAGAAAAGGCAGGCCCGCCCGACATTCCATGCGCAATTACTTGCGCTCGTCCTCGCCCAGATCTTCGAAGTCAGCGTCGACGATATCTTCATCGACATCGCGCGGGCTGTCTTCGTCGTTGGAGCTCTCGCCCTGACCGGCTTTCTCCTGCTCGGCCTTGTAGATGGCCTCGCCGAGTTTCATCGCCGCATCCGTCAGGTTCTGGATCGCGCCTTTGATCTTGCCGGCTTCCTCGGTCTTGAGGGCTTCCTCAAGCGCGTTGGCCGCCAGTTCGATCGCTTCGACGGTCGAGGCATCGACCTTGTCGCCGTGATCTTCGAGCGACTTGCGGGTCGAGTGCAGGAGCGATTCGCCCTGGTTCTTGGTTTCGACCAGTTCCTTGCGGGACTTGTCCGCGTCGGCATTCGCCTCGGCGTCCTGAACCATTTTCTCGATCTCGTCGTCGGTCAGACCGCCGGACGCCTGGATCGTGATCTTCTGCTCCTTGCCGGTGCCCTTGTCCTTCGCCGAAACGGACACGATGCCGTTCGCGTCGATGTCGAAGGTCACTTCGATCTGCGGCATGCCGCGCGGGGCCGGCGGGATGTCCTCGAGGTTGAACATGCCGAGCATCTTGTTGTCGGCAGCCATCTCGCGCTCACCCTGGAAGACCCGGATCGTCACTGCGTTCTGGTTGTCTTCCGCGGTGGAGAACACCTGGCTCTTCTTCGTCGGGATCGTCGTGTTGCGATCGATCAGGCGGGTGAACACGCCACCCAGCGTCTCGATGCCGAGCGACAGCGGGGTCACGTCGAGCAGGACGACGTCTTTCACGTCACCTTGCAGAACGCCGGCCTGAATGGCCGCACCGAGCGCCACGACCTCATCCGGGTTCACACCCTTGTGCGGCTCTTTGCCGAAGAAGCCGGTCACTTCTTCCACGACTTTCGGCATACGGGTCATACCGCCGACGAGCACGACTTCGTCGATCTCGTCTTTGGAGACGCCGGCATCCTTGAGCGCGGCGGCGCAGGGCTTCAGCGAGGCCTTGATCAGGTCGCCCACGAGGCTTTCCAGCTTCGCACGGGTCAGTTTCATGACCATGTGCAGCGGGGTGCCGTCCTTGCCCATCGAGATGAAGGGCTGGTTGATCTCGGTCTGGCTCGAGCTCGACAGCTCGATCTTCGCTTTCTCGGCAGCTTCCTTCAGACGCTGCAGCGCCATCTTGTCTTTGGTGAGGTCGACGCCATGCTCTTTTTTGAACTCGTCAGCGAGGTAGTTGACGATGCGCATGTCGAAGTCTTCACCGCCGAGGAACGTGTCGCCGTTGGTCGATTTCACTTCGAAGAGACCGTCGTCGATCTCGAGGATGGTGATGTCGAAGGTACCGCCGCCAAGGTCATAGACCGCGATGGTTTTCGATTCTTTCTTGTCGAGGCCATAGGCCAGCGCAGCCGCGGTCGGCTCGTTGATGATGCGCAGCACTTCGAGACCGGCGATCTTGCCGGCGTCTTTGGTGGCCTGACGCTGAGCGTCGTTGAAGTAGGCGGGCACGGTAATGACGGCCTGCGTGACTTCCTCACCCAGATAGCTCTCGGCGGTTTCCTTCATCTTCTGAAGAATCACGGCCGAAACCTGTGCGGGGGAGTACTTGTCGCCCTTCACTTCGACCCATGCGTCGCCATTGCCGCCGTCGACGATGTTGTAAGGAACGAGTTTCTTGTCCTTCTCGACTTCCGCATCGGTGGTGCGGCGACCGATCAGACGCTTAACAGCGAAAACGGTGTTCGAGGGGTTGGTGACCGCCTGACGTTTCGCCGGCTGGCCGACCAGACGTTCGTCGTCCGTATAGGCGACGATCGAGGGGGTGGTGCGCGCCCCTTCGGAGTTTTCAATCACTCGGGGCTGTGCGCCATCCATGATGGCGACGCAGGAGTTCGTAGTCCCGAGGTCGATACCAATGACTTTACCCATGATGTTACCTCTCTTGGCGATATGACGGGGAACGGGTCCATTCAGGCCCCCGGCCCCTATCCCTTGGGTTTCGGTTTCATGTTCTGCTATCTGGCGGTGTGAGCCGCCTTCGGCTTCGAAGCGTATATAAGGAGGGGAAAATCGGGCTGCAAGAAGGCTCCCCCGAGGAAGAGGGTGAGAAAATGACAGAAAATCCGAAACACGCAATATCTCGGCCCGATCCGCAGGAGATTCGCGGCTTCCGGCATTATCCCGGCTGGCTGGACCTCGACGAGCAGAAGGCGCTGATCGAGACGCTGCGCGGCGTCGTGGCGCAGGCGCCGCTGTTCTCGCCGATGACACCCTACGGCAAGCCGATGTCGGTGCGCATGACCTCCGCCGGGCGCTTCGGCTGGATCTCCGACCGGCGCGGCTACCGCTATTCGGAGACCCATCCCGACGGCCAGCCCTGGCCGGAGATCCCGCAGCCGATCCTCGATATCTGGGAGGCGGTTTCGGGCACGCCCCGCGCCCCCGAATGCTGCCTGATCAATTTTTACGGCGAAGGTGCGAAGATGGGGATGCATCAGGACCGCGACGAGCAGGATTTCGATCAGCCCGTGGTCTCGGTCTCGCTGGGCGATGACGGGTTGTTTCGCATCGGCAACCGCACGCGAGGGGGAAAGACCGAAAGTATCTGGCTGCACTCGGGCGACATGATGGTGATGGGGGGCGAGGCGCGGCTGCTCTATCATGGAATCGACCGCGTGAAGCCCGGCACCTCGCCGCTGATGCCGAAGGGCGGGCGGATCAACCTGACGATGCGCGTCGTGACCTGACGCCTGCGCGTGTTGCAGCCGCAGGAGCCTCCGGCGGGGATATTTCTGCCAAGAGGAAGGGGCGCCTCAGAAAGAGCCGCGCGGCAGCGGGGTGGTGCCCTTGTTGTAGGGCGTCCAGTCCTCGACATCGGGGTAGTATTTGCGCCGCCACGCCCGGACGCGCGGGTTCATCCGGCGACGCCAGAGCGGCGGGATCATCGCGAGCGCCGTCATGCCGGGATAGCCGAAGGGCAGCTGCGGGGCTTCTTCGGCATCGTAGGTCTGCAGGAGCGGGAAGCGGCGGTCGGGTTTGTAATGGTGATCCGAATGGCGCTGCAAATTGATCAGCAGCCAGTTCGAGGCCATGTGATCGGCGTTCCAGCTATGACGGGGCAGAACATGCTCATAGCGCCCCTCGCCCTTGTATTGGCGGGTCAGGCCGTAATGCTCGACATAGTTGGTCAGCTCCAGCTGCCAGACCGCGAAGAGCGCCTGCAGCAGGAACAGACCGAGCCCCATCCAGCCACCCAGTAGCGCCGCCACGATCAGCGCCAGCGCCTGCAATGTGCCGTAGCGCCAGAACGGGTTGGAGCGGTGCCAGACCGGGCGACCCGCGCGCTTCAACTTCAGTTTCTCCGCCTTCCATGCGGAGCGGGGGCACTCAAAAATCACCCGCCAGAAGAAGCGGTGAAACCCCTCGTTGTAGCGCGCCGAGACCGCATCGCGCGGCGTGCCGACCCAGAGGTGATGGACCAGGAGATGCTCGGTCCGGAAATGGGAGTAAAGGACGCTCGCCAGCAGCAGATCGCCCAGCCAGCGTTCCAGCTTGCTTTTCTGATGCAGCAATTCGTGGGCGTAGACGATGCCGATCGTGCCCGAGATCACGCCTGTGCCGAACATCAGGGCGACGATCTCGAAGTCGTTCAGGTGATCGGTATGCGTCACCCACCAGATCGTGCCGAAGATCACTGTCGCCTGTATCGGGAACCAGATCAGTGTGATCGCGCGATACCAGAACAGCTCGGCTTCGGGCGTCTCGGTGTCGGGCTGATCCTCGTTACGGCCGAGAAGCTGGTCGAGCACGGTCGTCAACCACCACGCATAGGCGGGCAGCAGGATCAGTGTCCAACCGCCGAACCACGCCTCGATCCCCGCCAGCGGCACGGTGCCGAGCGACAGCCAGAAGGGCAGGGCGTGAGAGGGGCGGCGGATTTCGTCGCGGCTGGACATCGGAGCCTCGTGAGCGATGCGGGCGCGGTCATACTAGCGGAACGCTAACCCGATACAATCACTCGGGTTGCGGCCATTCGGCGCTTTGGGCGGCATCCCAGACCTTGCGCATCAGCGTGGGCAAATCGCCGGGCCGGAAATCGGCGCGCGGGGTCATGGCGCCGGCTTCCGTGCGGGTGACGTGGACCTGCAGGATCAGGTGAAAATGCGTGAAGGTGTGGCGCACCTCGACCGGGGAGAGCGTCCAGTCGGCCTGCATCGGCGGGGCGGGTGTCGGCGCGTCCGACCAGTCCGAGCCAGGAAAGCCCAGCGTGCCGCCCAGAAGCCCCTTGTCGGGGCGGCGCTCCAGCAGCACGTCGCCCTGGCCGTTCATCACGACATAGGCGAAGCCGCGGCGGGTGGGCTTTTCCTTCTTCGGGGCTTTGCGTGGCAGCGTCTCGGCGATCCCGGCAGCGCGGGCGGTGCAGGAATCAATGAGCGGGCAGATGCCACAGGCCGGATTGCGCGGCGTGCAGATCGTCGCGCCCAGATCCATCATCGCCTGCGCGAAATCTCCGGGTCGGTCCTCGGGCGTGATTTGCGCCGTCAATTCGGTCAGCTCTGTCTTCGCACCGGGCAGCGGTGTGTCGACCGAGAAAAGCCGCGAGACGACGCGCTCGACGTTGCCGTCGACCACGGCCACAGGCTCGTCATAGGCGATGGCGGCGATCGCAGCGGAGGTGTAGGGGCCGATGCCGGGCAGCTTTTGCAGTTCTGCCGCCGTTTCGGGGAAATGCCCGTTCAGATCACCTGCCACGACACGCGCGCATTTCAGCAGGTTGCGGGCGCGGGCGTAATAGCCAAGCCCGGCCCATTCGGCCATCACGTCGCCATCCTCGGCTGCTGCGAGTGCACCCACATCGGGCCAGCGCTCAGTGAAGCGGCGGAAATAATCGCGCACGGCGGCGACCGTGGTCTGCTGCAGCATCACCTCGGAGAGCCAGACGCGATAGGGATCGGGCCGTTCGCCCTCTGCACGATCCGCAGGCGACACGCGCCACGGCATGACGCGGGCATGTGTATCGTACCAGGTGAGCAGGGTTTCGCCGATTGCCCCTTTACCGTCACGCAATGTTTATGCTCCCCTCTTGCCGAACGGTTGGCCCGGCCCGATGTGCTTCCTAGAATGGGATGGATCAAGAGGAACCGCCCACGAATGAAAAAAAGCGACCCGCAAAAGACGCCTTCGCGGCGAATGCGTGGCTTCGAAGCCGCGGGCGGGCTGCTGCGCAACCGTATCCGCGCCGCGGGTGAAGCGCGCGGTTTCGCGGTCTCGCGCCTGCTGACCCATTGGGCGGAAGTGGTGGGCCCGGACACCGCCGCGCAATGCCGCCCGGTCAAGATCGGCTACACCAAAGGCGGCTTCGGCGCGACCCTTACCCTGCTGACGACCGGGGCGGCGGCGCCCATGCTTCAGATGCAGTTGCCGCAAATCCGCGACAAGGTGAATGCCTGCTACGGCTATAACGCGATCTCGCGCATCTCTTTGACGCAGACCGCGCCGACCGGCTTTGCCGAAGGTCAGGCGCAATTCGCACCGAAACCCAAACCCGAACCCCGCAAGCCGGACCCCCGCGTCGCCGAAGAGGCGAAGGCGCAGGTGGCCGATTGTGGCGATGCCGATCTCAAATCGGCGCTGGAAGAACTGGCAAGAAACGTTCTATCGAAGTCCGCAGAGCGGGCTGCACACAAGAAAGGCAGATAGATGAGCAAAACTCTTTCGATCCTCGGCGGCGCGGCTGTCATGGGGCTTCTCGCGACGGGCGGCTGGTATGCCAGCCAACACAGCGAGGCGAGCCTGATCACTGCGGCCCAAGCGCAGGAAGCCACGGCGAACAAAGATGTCGAGACTCTGCCCGACGTGGTTCTGGGTCAGGAAGACGCGCCGGTCACCGTGATCGAGTACGCCTCCTATACCTGCCCGCACTGTGCCGAATGGCACAAGGTCGAGTATCCGCAGCTGAAGAAGAACTACATCGACACCGGCAAGGTGAAGTTCATCCAGCGCGAAGTCTATTTCGACAAGTTCGGTGTCTGGGCCGGTCTGATCGCGCAATGCGGTGGCGATCCGAAATATTACGCGATCTCGGACATGATCTATAACAAGCAGAAGGACTGGATCGGCGACGGCAAGCCGCAGACCATCGCGGACAACCTGCGCAAGATCGGCCTGCAGGCCGGGCTGAGCAACGATCAGGTCACCGCCTGCATGAACGACGAGAAGCGCGCCGAGCGGATGGTCGCGACCTTCCAGAAGAACGCGGGCGACGACAAGATTGACGCGACGCCGACCTTCATCATCGACGGCGAGAAGCATTCCAACATGGCTTGGGACGACTTCAAGAAAATCCTCGACGACGAGCTGGCGAAGCAAGCCAACTGATCTCGGCGACAGATGTTACGAAGGCCGGTCCCGCGGGGCCGGCCTTTTTCATATCCCGAGCCGGTCGAGCGCTGCGTCGAGCGCTGTGGGGTCGTCGATCTCGAGCCGCACCGGCAGCGCGAGCACCTTCGGGCGGAAGCTTTCCGGCAGACGCACCGCGTCTTTCTCGGTCGTCACCATTTGCGCACCGAGCATGTCGGCCTCCGCCTCGATGCGCTGCAACAAGCGGGTCGTGAAAGGCTGGTGATCTTCGAGCGCCTCGCCGCGCAGCAGGTTTGCCCCGAGGTTGCGCAGGGTGGCGAAGAATTTCTCGGGATGGCCGATGCCTGCGAAGGCGAGGACGGGAAGGCCCTCCCAATCCATACCCGTCTGCAGCGGGGCGAGCTGTCCCGTCAGATGTGGCTTCGAAATTCTGGAACTCCAGAAATTAGCGAATTCAACCTGTGCAGCTTCCGGCCCGATCGACAGCAGAAAGTCTGCGCGGGCCATTCCGGCCTCGATCGGTTCGCGCAGCGGCCCGGCAGGCAGGCAGCGCCCGTTGCCGAAGCCCTTATGCGCGTCGACCACCACGATCGAGAGATCTTTGTGCAATGCGGGGTTTTGATGGGCGTCGTCGAGAACGATCACTTGCGCTCCGGCCGCGACCGCCGCCTGCGCCCCGGCGGCCCGGTCGCGCGCGACCCAGACCGACGCGAAGGCCGAGAGCAGAAGCGGCTCGTCTCCGGTCTCTTCGGCGCGGTGGTTGCGCTCATCGACCTGCACGGGCCCTTCGAGCGATCCGCCATAGCCGCGCGTGACCACATGGGCGGTCACACCGCGCGCGGCCAGCCGTTGAACCAGCCAGATCACTGTCGGCGTCTTGCCGGTCCCGCCCGCGTTGATGTTCCCGACCGAGATCACCGGCACGTCGAGCCGCAGCCCCGGCTGCGCCACGCGCCGCTTCGTCATCGCTGCGTAAATCGCGCCGAGCGGCGACAGAAGCCGCGCGCGAAGGCCCGGCGCGGCGGGGGCATTAAACCAGAAGCCGGGCGCGCCCATCACGCCACCCGTGCGGGCTGGGTGCCCGACAGGATCTCGGCCAGATCGCGGGCGATGGTCTCCACCGCGCCGGCGCCGCCCGAGGTCACCGCCCAGGCGTTATGGGCCAGCTGCGCGGAGCGTTCCGGCGCGATCAGGTCCGCGACCACTTCGGGCAGATCCTCAGGAACCACGACGCCCCGGCAGGCTTTCGCAGCCTCGAGCCGCAGGTAATCTTCGCGGAACGGCGCAAGTTTCGGGCCGTGCAGGATCGCCGAACCAAGCGCCGCCGCCTCGACCGGGGAACGCGGAGCCCGCGCCGTCCCCGACAAGGTGCCGCCCATATAGCTGAGCGCGGCCAGCCGGTACCAAAGCCCGTATTCCATCGCGTCGTCGGCGATGAAAATCTCGGTCGTCAGTTCCGGTTCGCCCTCGAGCGACCGGCGCGCGACCGACCAGCCCTCGGCGGTCAGCTGCGCGGCAAGGGCCTCGCCTTGGGATTCGTCATCCGGCGCAAGCAGAAGCAGCAGCCGATGCGCATGGCGCTGGGCGTAGCGATGGGCCGCCGTCACCGGGCCGATCTCGGCCTCCGGTACGGCAGCGGCCAGCCAGACCGGGCGTGCGCCCATCGACTCGGCCATCGAGGTGCGCTCTGCTTCGGAGCCGTAAAGCGGCTGCGGCGGTTCGCCGAGCGCGCCGTCATTGACCACGATGACCGGCCCATTCAGTTTGTCGCCCACCCGTTCGAGGCTCGCCTCATCGCGCAGGTAGATGCGGTCGATCCGGCCCAGCAATGTCAGCGAGACGTCATCGAGGCGCAGCCCATCCTCACCGCCGAGTTTCGCATCGGCCAGAACGCTGGCAATGCCGCGTTTCTGCGTCTCCGCGATCAGGGCGGCGGGCAGCGTGTCGTCCATGATGAGCACGAGATCGGGGCGCCATGCATCCAAGACCAGACGGACGGACGCGGGACGATCCTCGGGGGTGGGCCGGAAATAGACCTCTTCGGGCAGACCGTCGGGCGGGTCTTCCGCGCCGCGCACCGTCATCGCGATGCGGATATCGGGCATCCGCGCGGCCACCCTGCGCGCGACCAGCCCGGCGGCCTCCGCGCATGTCCCCGCAGCCCAGATCCACAGCAGCGGGGCGTCGGCGCGCTCCTCCCCCTGACCGGCCTCGACCGCGGCTTTCGCCTTGGGTCCCGCAGGACGCAAGGCAGAGAGTTGCAGCCTGAGCCAGAGAGGAAGAGAGCGCGCCATGCCAGCCTTAGTTGCCGAGCTCTTCGGTGGTCGACACTTCGAGCTCTTCGTCGCGCAGGCGATGCAGGTGCGCGATGAAGTAACGGGTATGGGCGTCGTCGACGGTGCGCTGCGCCTCGGCCTTCCACGCGGCATAGGCGGAGGCGTAGTTCGGATACATCCCGACGATATGGATATCGTCGACATTCTTGAATTCGGTGCGGCTCGGGGTCACCAGCTCGCCGCCGAAGACGAGGTGAAGACGTTGCGGGGTCGGTTTGGCCATAAGAACTCCTGTCGGCTTTTCTGCGGCGCAGAGATTACGCTTTGCCCCCACGCTTCACAAGGAGAGGGCCGGGGCCGCACGTAGCCGTTACCGCGCCAGTCCCTGAGACTCCAGATATTCCGCGCCTTTTCGCACGCCAATCTCGTCGTTCACTTCCAAAATCAGGCGCGGCATCTTCGGCAGCTTGCCAAGCGCCTTGAAGACCGAGTGCCACGCGATCGTGCCTTCGCCGGGGTGCCAGTGCCGGTCGCCATAGCCGTCGATATCCTGCAGGTGGACATGCTCCAGCGCCGCGCCTGCCGCATGGACGAACACATCGACCGGCGGCGCGCCGCAGCGGCGATGCATGAACTGTGCATGGCCCGTATCGAGCGAGACCTTCACCGCTTTGCTCTTCATCTTCGCGGCCAGTTCGACACGCAGGTTCGGCGTGATGTCCTCGCAATTCTCGATGACCAGCGTCACGCCCAGCTCCTCGGCGCGTTCGATCACCGGGGTCAGGACATAGCGCACGCGTTCGACCTGAATGAACGCGTTCGCGGGGTTCTGCTCCAGATCGGCTTCCTTCCACAGCGTATAGGGCGAGTGGATCACCATCTGATCTCCGCCCAGCTCCGCCGTGATTTCCAGCACCCGCAGCATCCGGGCGCGGATGACCTCGATGATCTCGGAATCGGCGCAGTCGATACTGAACGAGGTGAAGGGCCCGTGCAGCCCCAGCCGCCCGGTATAGCCGTCGAGCAATTCCTTCGTCCGCGCGACCATCTTGCGCAGATCCGCATCCGTGGCGTTCGGCCAGCAGAAGCTCTGCAATTCCAGATCGCGCTGGTCGTTCAGAATCCAGTCGCGATGATGCGCGAGCATATCGAGGCTCAGCGCAGCGCCGAGCAGCGGTAATTCCTTGGCCATGGGGTCCTCCTCCGGATCGAATGCTCGCGCAAGCCACGGGGCTTTTCAATCCCGTGAGCGCGCTATATCGGAACGTCATGAAACGCAGCCTGCCCGAGTTTTACGAGTCCATGGTGGAGAACGGGGACCTCAACCCCGATCCCGCCCAACGCGCCATTCTGCCCGAACTGGAGCGCGTGCGCCGCGCGCTGGAAGAGGCGCCTGCGCCCGAGCCGGTGAAACGCGGGCTCTTCAAGCGCAAGATCAAGCCGGTCGAAGGCGTGCGCGGCCTCTATATCTGGGGCGGTGTCGGGCGCGGGAAATCCATGCTGATGGACCTGTTCTTCGGCCAGACCGACGTGCCGAAACGCCGGGTGCATTTCCACGCTTTCATGCAGGAAGTCCAAGGCAAGCTCGACGATGCGCGCCGCGCCAACACGGTGGATGCGATGCGCCCCGTGGCCGAAGAGGTGGCGGGCTCGCTGCGGCTGCTGTGCTTCGACGAGATGCAGATCACGGATATTGCCGACGCGATGATCGTGGGCCGTTTGTTCGAGGCGCTGTTCGAGCGCGGCGTGACCATCGTCACCACCTCGAACCGGGTGCCCGAAGACCTCTACAAGAACGGGCTCAACCGCCAGCTTTTCCTGCCCTTCATCGGGCTGATCCGCGAGAAGCTCGACATCTACGAACTGGCCTCCGAAAACGATTACCGGCAGAACCGTCTCGCAGGCCAACAGGTCTATTTCACGCCTGCGGGCCGCGAGGCGCGCGCGAAGATGGATGCGCTTTGGGATGAGCTGACCGGGGGCGATCATCACGGCAAGCTCGATATTCCGGTGAAAGGCCGCACGGTCGAAATCCCGCATTTCCACAATGGGGTCGGACGTGCGAGCTTCTGGGATCTCTGCGCGCAGCCGCTGGGTCCGGCCGATTACCTCGCCATCGCGGATGCGGTGAAGGTGCTGCTGCTCGACGATATTCCGCTGCTCTCGGCCTCGAACTTCAACGAAGCGAAGCGCTTCGTCACGCTGATCGACTCGCTCTACGAGGGCAAGGTCCGGCTGATCTGTTCGGCCGCGGACGAGCCCGAGCGGCTTTATGTCGAAGGCGAAGGCACGTTCGAATTCGAGCGCACCGCCAGCCGCCTGCGCGAGATGCAGGCAGACGGCTGGGCGGCTGAGGCTTAAGCCAGCATCTCCGCCAGAAGCGGGCGGACCTTGGTGCCGTAAAGCTCGATCGTCTTGCGCAGATGCGCGGGGTTCTGCGGCCCGCCGCTATATTTCAGCGTGAACCGCGACAGGCCCAAGGCCGTCACCGTCCGCGCGATCTTGCGCGCTACGGTTTCCGGGCTGCCGACATAGAGCGAGCCATGCTCGATCTCCGACAGATAGGCCTCGCGCCGGAAGGGCGGCCAACCGCGCGAGCGCCCGATCATGTCATGCATCCGCGCATAGCCTTCGTAGAACTCTTCCTGCGCGATCTCATCGGTCTCGGCGATATGGCCGGGAGAGTGGACGCCGATCTTGCCGGGCTTGGTGCCCATCTGGTCATGCGCGCGGTGATAGAGATCGACATGCGGTTTGAACCGGGTCGAATCCCCGCCGATGATCGCCAGCATCAGATCCATCTGCATCGCGGCGGTCTCGACCACCGATTGCGGCGACCCGCCGACCCCGCGCCAGATCTGCAGCGGCGCCTCGGGGCGCGGATAGACGGTGACGTTCTTAAGCGGCGGGCGCATCTGGGCATCGAAGCTGACCTTCTCCTGCGTCGCCAGCAGATGCAGGATCTGCGATTTCTCGGTGAACAGCGCCTCGTAATCGTTCAGGTCGAGCCCGAAGAGCGGAAAGCTCTCGGTGAAGGAGCCGCGCCCGATGGTGATCTCGGCCCGTCCCGGCGCGAGCGCGTTCAGCGTCGCGAAACGCTGGAACACGCGGATCGGATCGTCCGAGGACAGCACCGTGACCGAGGTGCCCGCCTTGATCTTCTCGGTGCGCGCAAGGATCGCCGAGAGGATCGGCTCGGTCGAGGAGATCGCGAAATCCGGGCGGTGATGTTCGCCCAGACCGATATAGTCGAGCCCGACCTGATCGGCGAGCTCGCCTTCGGCCAACGTGTCGCGGATCACCTCGGCATGGCTGCGCAGCAGGCCGTCCTCCCCGCGCGTCACATCGCCGAACGTGTCGATCCCAAGCTCAAGCTGCATGGTGGTCTCCTTTCCTGTTCACGCGAAGATAGGCGCGCAGGCGCAGGTCAGCCACCGGTATCCTCGCACAGAGTCCGTGCGAGGCCGCAGCCTCAGCCGTTCTCGCGCAGCACCCGGCCCGCGAGGTAGAGCGAGCCGCAGATCAGGATGCGGGCATGGGGATGAATCGCGACGATCCCCGCGATGGCCGAGCCGACCGAGGCCGCCGGGCGGGCCTCCATGCCGACCGCGCGCGCCGCTTCGGCGGTGTCTTCCGCTGGGAGGGTGTTCGCCTCGCCCGGGATGGAAACGGCTAGAAGGCTCGCTGCGTGGGGGGCCAGGGGGCGCAGATAGCCGGTCACGTCCTTGGTATTCAGCATGCCGCAGATCAGATGGGTCGGGCGTTTCGGAAGCGCGCCGAGCGTCTTTGCGATCATGTCGCCCGCCGCCGGGTTATGCCCGCCATCGAGCCACACCTCGGCCTCGGGCGCACCGTCCACCAGCGGTCCGTGACGCAGCCGTTGCATCCGCGCGGGCCATTCGGCCTTCGTCACCGCCGCCTCGCAGGCAGCCTCGTCAAAGCCCAGATGCCGCAACGCCGCGAGCGCCGCCCCGGCATTCGCGATCTGATGCGGGCCGGGCAGGTTCGGCAGCGGCAGATCGAGAAGCCCGTTCTCGTCCTGGAAGATCAGCCGGTCGCGCTCTTCCCAGACCTGCCAATGCTGGCCATGCACCAGAAGCGGCGCGCCCAGCTTTTCCGCCCGCGCCTCGATCACGTCGAGCGCGGCCTCCTGCTGGGGGCCGACCACGCAGGCCACACCGCGCTTGATGATCCCGGCCTTCTCGCCCGCGATCTCGGCCAGCGTTTCGCCGAGGAATTGCTGATGGTCGATCGAGACCGGCGTGATGATGCTCAGCGCGGGGGTGTCGACAACATTGGTCGCGTCGAGCCGCCCGCCAAGCCCCACTTCCAGCAGCGTGTAATCCGCAGGGGTCCGCGCGAAGGCCAGAAGCGCCGCCGCCGTCGTCACCTCGAAGAAGGTGATCGGCTTGCCGCCATTCGCCGCCTCGACCTCATCGAGAAGCGCGGCCAGATCGGTCTCGGAGATTAGCTCTCCGGCGATCCGGATACGTTCATGGAAGCGTGCCAGATGCGGCGAGGTATAGGCGTGGACGCGCTTGCCCGCAGCCTCCAGCCCGGCCCGGATCATCGCCTGAGTCGAGCCCTTGCCATTGGTGCCCGCGATATGGATCACCGGCGGCAGGTCGCGCTCGGGATGGTCGAGATCGGCCAGCAGCCGCTCCATCCGGTCGAGCGACAGGTCGATGACCTTGGGATGCAGCGCCATCAGGCGGTCGAGAATATCATCGGAGCTTTGCGTCATTGGCCCCTCCGGCCTTAGATGGCGGACCGGGGAGGGGGCGCTGCCCCCGCGGCTGATGCCGCCCCCCGGGATATTTCAGCCAAGTCGAAGATCAGGTCTTGGGCTTCGCCTCGGCCTCGGGAGCCGCCTCTGCGACCGCTTCCTCGGGCGTCTTCTCCGGCGCGGGCAGATCGCCCTTCACCGCAGGCGGCAGGTTCATCAGCATGCGCAGGATGGTGATCAGCTCGTCGCGCATCTTCATGCGATGCGTCACGCGGTCGAGCATCCCGTGATCGAGCAGGTATTCGGCGCGCTGGAAACCCTCGGGCAGTTTCTCGCGGATCGTCTGTTCGATCACGCGCGGGCCCGCGAAGCAGATCAGCGCGTTGGGTTCGGCGATATGCACGTCGCCCAGCATCGCGTAGGAGGCGGTCACGCCGCCGGTCGTCGGATGGGTCAGCACGACGATATAGGGAAGGCCCGCTTCCTTGAGCATCTGCACGGCGACGGTGGTGCGCGGCATCTGCATCAGCGACAGGATACCTTCCTGCATCCGTGCGCCGCCAGCCGCCGAGAACAGCACCAGCGGGCGTTTGAGCTTCACTGCGCGTTCGGCCGCCGCGATGATCGCGTTGCCGACATACATGCCCATCGAACCGCCCATGAAGGTGAAGTCCTGCGCGGCCGCGACGATCGGCGTGCGGCCGATCTCGCCCTCGGCCACCAGCATCGCCTCTTTCTCACCAGTCGATTTCTGCGCCGCCTTCATCCGGTCCGGATAGCGTTTCTGGTCCTTGAAATGCAGCGGATCGGTGATCGGTTCGGGCACTTTCACTTCGGAGAAGATGCCGCCGTCGAACAGCGCCTCGAAGCGCACGCGGGGCGTGATCGCGAGGTGATGGTCGCAATTGGTGCAGACGTTCAGATTGTCCGACAGCTCCCGGTGGAACAGCATCGTCCCGCATTCGGGACATTTCGTCCAAAGGTTCTCGGGCACTTCGCGGCGCGAAAACAGCGAGTTAATCCGAGGACGGACGTAATTGGTGATCCAGTTCATCGTATGAGCCTCTCGCTGGGGCGGGTCGGTTTGGCTTGAAATACGCCGCCCCTGCACGAATTGCAATCAGACGCGGAGGGTGAGGCGGATCAACAACCACGCGATCAGCAGGTGCAGCATGTCCAGCAGAAGCCACGGCAAGAGGTCCCACAGGTCGCGTGTGTTGATCACGATCGTGTAGAGCGCCAGCCCGTCGAGTTGACCGTAAAAGCCGACGAGGAAAAGCGAGCCGAAATTATTGGCGAAATGCAGCGCAAGGGCTGCGCCGAGATTGCCGGTCCGCGCGGTCAGGTCGCTCGCGAGGCAGCCGAAGCCGAAAGCCCAGAGCGCGGGCCAGAGCGCGTTGCTGCCATAGGCGCCGGGCGAATAATGTAGTGCGCCGAACAGAGCCGAGGGCAGAACCATCCAGATCAGGGGGCTGCGCCAGCGCGCCGCGAGTTGCTGCAGGAGATAGCCGCGAAACAGCACCTCCTCGGTCGCGATCTGAACGAACAGAAGCGGCAGCGCGATCGGCGCCCAGCTCAGCACATGCAGCAGCGGGTTGGAGCGTGCCGTGGACTCGCTGAGCTGGGTCAGCCCGAAGGAGAAAAGAGCGAAGAGCAGCAGAACCGGCAGCACCTTCGTGAAGGTGGCGAAGCTCCGCCGTCCGAACAGCGTTGCGGGCGCTCGGTGATGCAGGTGGCGGCTGACGACGAAAGTCGCGATCAGAAGCGGCGCGAAGCTTGCCAGCAGGATGGCGAGGCCACGCGGCGTCGAGCCATGGGCGATTTCCTGAAACAGCCGAAGCATCGAGAAATCGTCGAGCATCGAAGAGAAGAACAGGATCATCGCCCAGCCGCTGAGCAGGTAGAAGGCGACGATCACGCCCAGACCCAGCATCCCGCGCCAGATCTGCGCATAGGGTTTCGCGGGGGCCGCGAACGCGTCGAGCGGCGCATATCGGTTCGTGCGCGCGATCACCGGGCGGGGCTCGCAAGTAGCGGGGCGGCTGCAAGGGGCGATTGGGTCATCTGGGTCTTCCGCAAGGCTGCGCTTCGGTGATAGCGGCTGCGGCCCCGGTGAGGCAACGGCTTTACTTTTCGCGGCGCGGGCAGGACAAGAGGCGGCTGTCTTCTGACCGGGGTGCAAATGTTTGAACTTCCTCTCGATCTGGTGGTGATGCTGATCGGCGCGGCCTTCGCGGCAGGGGTGGTCGATTCCATCGCGGGCGGCGGCGGGTTGATCACGGTGCCGGCGCTTTTGCTGGCGGGCGTGCCGCCCGTGCAGTCGCTCGCGACGAACAAGATTCAGGGCACGTTCGGGGCAGCGACCGCGGCGATTTCCTACGCGGCCTCGGGCCATGTCGTGCTGCGAAAACAGCTGCTGGCCGCGGTGATCGGGTTCCTTGGCGGGCTGGCCGGGGCGCTTCTCGTGTCGCGCATTCCGACCGACAAGATCGAGATCGCACTGCCGTTCATCCTCGTCGCGATTGCTGCGTTTTTCGCTTTGCGGCCCGGTTTGGACGACACGGATCGGGTGCAGCGCATTCGACCCGGCCTGTTCACCGCTGCCTTCGTGCCAGTGATCGGCTTTTACGACGGGCTGATCGGGCCGGGGACGGGGTCGTTCTTCATGATCGGTTTCGTGACGCTGGCAGGCTACGGCGTGCTGAAGGCGACGGCGCATACGAAACTGCTGAACTTCTCGTCGAATATCGGGGGGCTGACGGGGTTCCTGCTGGTCGGCTCGCCGCTCTGGGTGCTCGGCATCGCGATGGGGCTGGCGCAGATCGCCGGGGCACGGCTGGGCTCGCGGCTTGCGATGCGGGTGGGCGCACGGCTGATCAAACCGCTGCTGGTGACGACCTCGACGCTGCTGGCCGCGAAGCTGCTTTGGGACCTGATGTAAGCTCTATCCCGGCACCTGCGAGAGGATCGTGCGCAGCCGCGCGAAACTGCCCGCGATGCCGTCGGGGGCGGGTTCGGCAATGAAGGCATCCAGCTCGGGCCAGACCTTGATCGCCGCGTCGATGCGCGGGTCCGAGCCTTCCGCATAGAGCCCCGCCTGAATCATCATTTCCGCCCGGTCATAGGCGCCAAGCAGGCTGCGCGCCTTGCCGATAAGCCGGTTTTCCTCGGGATCAGCCGCGTCGGGCAGCGAGCGCGAGACCGAACGCAGCATATTGATCGCCGGGAAGCGCCCCCGCTCCGCGATCTCGCGCTCCAGCACCACATGCCCGTCGAGCACGCCGCGCAGGATATCGGCGATCGGCTCGTCCATATCGGAACCGGCCACCAGAACCGAGAAAACGCCGGTGATGTCGCCCTGACCTTCGGCGCCGGGGCCCGCGCGCTCTCCCAAGGCCATGATCTGGTAAGAGGTCGAGGGCGGATAGCCGCGCAGCGAGGCGGGCTCGCCCCCCGCCAAAGCGACTTCACGATGGGCTTCGGCAAAGCGCGTGATCGAGTCGGCGAGGAACAGCACATGCTGGCCCGCATCGCGGAAATGCTCGGCCACGGCCATCGCAGTCCAGGCGCAGCGACGGCGCACCAGCGGCGACTGATCCGAGGTTGCGGCGACGATTACCGCGCGGGCCATTCCCGCCGGGCCAAGGGTCTTTTCGACGAATTCCCGCAATTCCCGGCCGCGTTCGCCGATCAGCGCAATGACGACGATATCGGCAGAGACCCCGCGCGCGAAACTCGCCAATAGCGAGGATTTCCCGACGCCCGAGCCCGCGAAAAGGCCGACCCGTTGGCCTTGGACCAGCGGCAGCATCGTGTCGAAGGCGGCAAGCGACGTCTCCAACCGGCCGCCCAACCGCTTGCGCTGGGCGGCCGGCGGCGGGCTTGCGCGCAATTCGCGCTCGCGCGCGCCATGGATTAGTGGCCGACCGTCGAGCGGCTTTCCGAACGGGTCGATGATCCGCCCGACCCAGCTGTCATGCGGGGCGATCCCGCCCTGACCGAGCAGCTCCACCTCGTCGTCGATCGCCACGCCATCGGCGGCGCCGTCGGGCAGCACCGTGACCGCCCCGCGTGTCAGCGACAGCACCTCTGCGCCGATCTCGCGTCCGCTTTGACAGCGAATCGTCGCGCGGTCGCCGAGGGCCGCCGAACGGGCCAGACCGCTGACCTCGATCATCCCGCGCCGCACCTCGCGTACGCGCCCGACCGCATGGGCGCTGGCGATACCGCGCATTTCGGCGCGCAACAGGTCGAATCCCGCAAATGCCATTCTGGCCTCCGATGTTCTCGAAACGTTTTCTAAACGATTCGCTCTTAAAGCTTGGTTGATAGCTCGGAGGAGAAGCCCCGATGTTCGAGAAGATTGAGATCATGAAAATGGCCAGTGCGATGGCCACCCACGCCGCAGCCCGCCAGAACGCGGTTGCGGAGAATATCGCCAACGCGGACACGCCCGGCTATGCGGCGCGTGACCTGCCGGCTTTCGAAGACCTCTATCGCAGCGAGGGTGGCGGTGCTCTGAGGGCGACGCGGTCCGGTCACATCGACGCCTCGGCAACGATCACCACCGCGCCCGAGGTGATCGCCTCCCCCGGTGTCACTTCGCCCGACGGCAATTCGGTCTCGCTGGAAGAAGAGATGGTCCGCTCGGTCGAGGTGAAACGCGAGCATGATCTGTCGCTCGCGATCTACCGCTCCTCGCTCAACATCCTGCGCAGTTCGCTCGGGAGGGGCTGAAGATGAGCGATTTCACCCAATCCATGGCGCTGTCCGCCTCGGGCATGAAGGCGCAGGCGATGCGGCTTCGGCACAGCTCCGAGAACATCGCGAATGCCGATACGCCCGGATATCACCGCAAGATCGCGGCTTTCGAGAAGGTCGTCTCAGATGGCGCCCCGACCGGAGAGGTCACCCTTGGCCCGGTGCGGCTCGACCGATCCGAACTCACCCAAATCTACGAACCTGGCCATCCGATGGCCGACGAGAACGGCTACTACGACGGCTCGAATGTCGATCTGGTGGTCGAAATCGCTGACGCGCGCGAAGCGCAGCGCAGCTACGAGGCGAATTTGCGCATGTTCGATCAGGCCCGGCAAATGTCGGCCTCCCTGCTCGAATTGCTTCGCCGCTAAGGACCGAGGAGATCTAGAATGGATTTTAATACCTCCCTTGCAACGCAAAGCTACGCCCAGGCCCGGGCTGCTGTCCCGCCGGAAGCGGGCGGTTCCGGGCCGGGCTCCCTTTTCGAACAGGCGGCGACTTCCTTCGTCGATGCGGTCAAGGCGGGCGAAGATACTGCCAAAGCCGCGATGGCGGGGCAGGCCGACCCGCATGCGCTGGTGCAGGCGCTCGCCCAGACGGAACTCGCGATCGAGGCGGCGGTGACCGTCCGCAACAAGGTCGTCGAGGCCTATCAGGAAATTCTCAGGATGCCGGTCTGATGCAGGACGCGATTTTCTTCGACACGCTCCGGCAGGGCTTGTGGATTGCCGTGCTGATCGCGGCGCCGCTTCTGTCGGTCGCGCTGGTCGCCGGGGTCACGATCGGTCTCTTTCAGGCGCTGACCTCGGTGCAGGAAATGACGCTGACCTTTGTGCCCAAAGTGGGGGCGATGCTCGTCGTGTTCTGGGTGTCGATGAGCTTCATGTCGGAAAAGCTGGTGGAGTTCTTTACCCGCACCATCCTGCCGATCGTCGCCGGGGGCTAAGATGGATAACGCGATCTATACCACCCTCACGCGGCAATCCGGCCTGATGCACGAAATGCGGACCGTTGCGAACAATATCGCGAATGTCTCGACCACAGGCTTTCGGCGCGAGGGCGTGATCTTCTCCGAATATCTCTCTGGGCTTCAGGGCAACGAACCCTCGCTGTCGATGGCGCGGGCGCATGGTCGTCTTATCGATCGAAGCCAAGGCGGGCTGACCCAGACAGGCGGCACCTTCGATTTCGCAATCGAGGGCGAGGGGTTCTTCATGATCGAGACCCCGCAGGGCAATCAGCTCACGCGGGCTGGCAGTTTTATCCCGTCGGCTGAAGGTGAGTTGCTCACGCCCGACGGGTTCCGGCTGCTCGATTCCGGCGGTACGCCGGTCGCAATCCCCTCGGGGGCGACTTCGGTCGCGCTCGCCGCCGATGGCACGCTCTCAGACAACGGCCAGCCGATCGCGCAGGTCGGCGTCTACCTTCCCACCGATCCCAATGAATTGCGCCATGTCGGCGGCACCCGCTTCACCGCAGAGGCCGGGGCCGAACCGGTGGAGGGCGCGGTTCTGATGCAGGGGTATCTCGAAGACAGTAACGTCGATCCGATCACCGAGATTGCGCGCATGATCGAGGTCCAGCGCGCCTACGAGATGGGCCAGGCCTTTCTCGAACGCGAAGACGAACGAATCCGCGGCGTCATCCAGACGCTCGCCCGCTAACAGGAGGCCCATGACATGAGAGCTCTTCAGATCGCAGCCACCGGCATGAGCGCGCAGCAGACGCGCGTCGAGGTGATTTCCAACAACCTCGCGAACATGTCGACCACTGGCTATAACGCGCGCCGCGCCGAGTTCGCCGATCTGCATTACCAGCAGACGACCCGCCCCGGCACGATCAACGCGACCGATGGCACGACCATTCCCGCCGGGGTACAGCTAGGCCTCGGCGTGCGCCCGACCGCCGTGACGGTCAACATCGCGCAAGGCTCGCTCAGCGCGACGGGCGGCGATCTGGACCTCGCGATCGACGGCAATGGCTATCTCGAGGTGACGCTGCCCTCTGGCATCTCCGCCTACACGCGCGACGGTGGGCTCAAGCGCAACGGCACCGGACAGATCGTGACGTCGGACGGCTATCCGGTCGTGCCCGAGATCACCATTCCGAACGACGCGCGCGCCGTTGCGATCAACGCGGAGGGCGAGGTCTATGCCTATTTCGCCGATCAGGTCGCGCCGCAGCTTCTGGGGCAGTTCACCTTGGCGAATTTCTCAAACCAAAAGGGGCTGGAGGCGATTGGCTCGAACCTGTTTCTCGAAACCGGGGCCTCGGGGCCGCCCAATGTGAATACGCCCGGCGCGGATGAGTTGGGCACGCTGCGGCAGGGGTATCTGGAGGAAAGCTCGGTCGATCCGGTGCGCGAGATCACAGAGCTGATCAAGGCGCAGCGCGGCTACGAGTTGAACGCGAAGGTCATTTCCGCCGCCGATCAGATGCTTGGCGCGACGACGCAGGTGCGGTGATGCTGAGGTGGGCGATCCTGATTGCGGTATCCGGTCTTCTGCCGGGCAAGGTCTTGGCGGACACGCTCGTCGCGCTGCACACTATGCGCGCCCGGACAATCGTCGCCCCCGCAGATGTCGGGCTGCAACCGGGCGAGGTGGTCGGGGCGTTGACCGGGCCGGAGGAGGCGATCGGCCTCGAGACGCGCGGGGTGATTTATGCCGGTCGCCCGATCCGAGCCCGCGATCTGGGGCAGCCCGCCATTGTCGAGCGCAATCAGATCATCCCGCTCCTGTTCCGCCGCGGCTCGTTGGAGATCCGAACCGAAGGCCGCGCGCTCGATCGCGCTGGCATCGGAGAGACGATCCGCGTGATGAACGCCGCTTCGAAAACCGTGGTCTCCGCGACGCTTGGCGCTGACGGAACTGCCCATGTTGCCCCATGAGGAATTCGCGATGAAATCTCCTGCCCTGTTGCTTTTGTCGATCACGCTCATCGCCTGCGGGCGGCTCGAGCAGGTCGGTAAGGCGCCCGGATTCACGCCGATGGAAGGCGGGAACGAGTTCTACGCCATGGCCTCCTCACCACTGCCCGTCACGACGGAGGCGCGCAGCCCCGAACAAGAAGCCTCTCTTTGGTCAGGTGCGCTCAACTCGCTGTTGGGCGACCCACGCGCCGCCAAGCGGGGCGATATCCTCACCGTCGTGATTGAGATTAACGATAAGGCCGAGATCTCGAATTCGACGGGCCGCTCGCGCAGCGGATCGGATACGATGGGGGTGACCTCCATGCTCGGCATTCCCCAGCGCATCGACAGGCGTCTGCCAGACGGGGCGAGCATGGCCGACGCCGTCTCGACCAATTCGAATTCGACCTATTCCGGCGACGGGCAGGTATCGCGCAACGAGAAACTGACCCTGCGCGTGGCCGCAACGATCATCGAGACGCTCCCGAATGGCGTGTTGCGTATTCAGGGCAGCCAGGAGGTGCGGGTGAATTTCGAGGTGCGCGAGCTGATCGTCACCGGTTTCGTGCGCCCCGCCGATGTGAGCCGCCAGAACGAGATCACCTATGACAAGATCGCTGGCGCGCGGATTTCCTATGGCGGGCGCGGGCAGATCACCGATGTGCAGCAGCCGCGCTACGGCCAGCAGATCGCCGATATTCTCCTGCCCTTCTGAGGTTCCGTAATGCTTGGTAAACTCCTCCCGCTTCTCCTCGGTCTGATCGGCCTCGCCGGTGGCGGCGCGGCAGGGTATTACCTGCGCCCAGCCCCTCCGCCCGCAGAACATCCCACCGACCCGGCCGCTGCGGAGGGGGCAGCGGAAGGAGATCACGGCGCCGCACCAGAGGCTCATGGGGCCCCGGCCGCCGCCGATCATGGGGGCGAGGGCGATGTCACCTCCGAATTCGTCAAGCTCAACAACCAGTTCATCGTGCCGCTGGTCACCGAGTCGCGAATCTCCGGCATGGTGATCCTGTCGCTCAGTCTCGAGGTGAAGGTCGGTGAGACCGAGGCCGTCTATCGCGCCGAGCCGAAACTGCGCGACGCCTTCCTGCAGGTGCTGTTCGATCACGCGAATACGGGCGGATTTCAGGGCTTGTTCACGGATTCCGCGAACATGTCGCGCCTGCGTCGTGCCCTGACCGAGACCGCGCGTAGCATTCTAGGTCCCGGTGTCCTTGCGGTTCTAGTCTCCGATATCGTGCGTCAGGACAGCTAGGTCCGATCCGCGATATCTGTGAGAGACGAGAGATCCCGTGCCTCAGCGCGGCGCGCCTCGTTTCGGGTGACCAAGTTTCGTGACAACGTCATGGCGGCCGACCGCGCGCGCGGTTGCGCCATGCTGCGCAGCAAGCGCGGGGTCGAGATCTTTCCGCGCGGTGCGGAGCCGCGTGTCTTCCAGCGACAGGTAGCGCAGATAGGCGAGGGTGTTCTGCCCGGAGGCTGGTTCCTGCGCGAGCGTCTCCCGGGTCGACCGCTCCTCCGTTTGGAAGCTGGCAATTCGCGCATCGAGCGCGCGCGCCCGGGCGTTCAGCCGTGCGAGCGCTGCAAGCTCCGCCTCCCGCTGCATACGGGTCAATCGGGCGAGTGCCGCCAGCCGCTTTACCTGCAATTTGCTCATTTGCGCCATGCCGCACCTCCGCGTGCCGCCTTGCGCATCTTCTCCGCAAAGCGGATCGCGGCGGCGACGGGTTTGTAATGCTCCGGCCGGATTTCCTCGCCGATCTCGATCGCTGCGAACAGCGCCCGCGCGGTCGGCGGGTCCGAATGCACGGGCACCGCGTTCTCCGCCGCGATCTCGCGGATCCGCGCCGCGATCGCATCGACCCCTTTCGACATGCAGACCGGCGCACGCCCCGAGGCGCGATCCCATTTCAGCGCCACCGCGTAATGGGTTGGGTTGACGATCACGACATCGGCCTTGGCGGTGTCGGGAACCGATTGCCGCATCGCAAGCTCCATCCCCTTCTGACGTCGCTGTGCCTTCAGATGAGGATCGCCTTCGGATTGCTTCATTTCGTCGGTCAATTCCTTGCGCGTCATCCGGTTGCGGCGTAGGAATTCGGACCGCTGCCAAAGATAGTCGAGCGCGCCCATCGTGGCGGCGAGGGCGGTGACGATCATCAGAAACTCGGCGATCATCCGAAACAGCAGACCCACGATCTGCACCGGTTCGAGACGCTGCGTGAGCAAAATCAGATCGGCGCGCGCCCTGAGGTAAATGAAAAGAATCGTCGCGATCACGGCGAGTTTCGTCGCGCTCTTGGCGAATTCGAACAGCCCGCTGCGTCCGAATTTCTGCGCAGCATTTTTCAACGGATTGATCCGGCTGAGCTTTGGCTGGATCTTGTCGGGCGCGACCACGATCGCGCGCTGTGCCCAGTAGGCGACGAGCGCGGCGATCATCGGCACCACGAAAAACGGCGCGAGCGGCAGGAGCAGCGTGCCGATGATCCGCCCGCCCAAGGCCGTGCCGCCACCAAGAAACTGCGCGGCCATCTCATCGGCGCGATCCAGCATCGCCATCGCGCCACTGCCGAACCGCGTCACGCTGTAGATGCCAAGGCCGAGCAGCGTCGCAAGAAAGCTGCCATAGACGGCGGCCACGGAAATCTCGGTCGAGCGCACCAGATCGCCCTTGCGCCGTGCCGCGTCCAGCTTATGCGGTGTCGGGTCGAATTCCTTTTCGCCGGCTTCGTCTTCGCTCATTGCACGGCTCCGAACGGGTTGCCGAGGAAGGCCATGACCGCTTCGCGCCAGATCGCGATGGCAGTGGGCGCGCAGAGGGCAAGCAGGATCAGGCCGCCTGCCGTGAGTGCCGGGGCGCCGACGAACGCCACCATCAGCTGCGGCATGGCTCGGTTAATCGCACCAAGCGCGACGTTGTAGATCAGCCCGGTGACCGCGAAGGGGGCGGCGAGCTTGAAGGCGAGCGAAAACGCATGCGCGACACCCGAGACGCCCCAGCGCCGCAGCGCATCCGGATCGGGCCATTCGCCCACCGGTAACACCTGATAGGTTCCGATCAGAAACTCGATGAGCTGGACGTGAAACCCGAGGCTCATCAGCACCGCGATCCCTGCGATCAGCAGCAGGTTCCCGATCGCGGGTTGCGGCTCTCCGCCCATTCCGCCGAGCAGCTGCGAGAGAGAACTCGACTGCGCCGCCATTGTGCCTGCGATTTGCAGAGCGAAGACAAAGGCGCGCAATCCGAAGCCAAGAAAGAGGCCGATCGCGATTTCCGAGGCCAGCCACAGCGGCAAAGCCGTCCCCTGGTCGAAACTGGCGAGCGTCGGTGCGAGGGCCGGAACCGTCACCAGGGTTATCGCGAGGGCGACCCCCGTCTTGATCCGCGCCGGCAGGCTCGTCTCGCCAAAGCCCGGGGCCATGGCGACAATCCCGCCCACCCGCAGCAAGACAATGAAACCCATGAACAAAAAGCTTCGTGCTTGTTGCAGGATCTCGCTGAGCAGATCGAGAAGCGACGGGCTCATGCGGGGACCTGTCCGACCATCGCGGGCCGCGCCTCCAGGCCGATTTCTTCGTAGCTCAGGACCGGCGCGTTCAGCCCTTTGGCGTTGATGACCGTGCGCAAGAACCGCCGCCTGCGCCCTGAAGTGACCAGTGCCGGGAAGGTCCCCGCCTGAGCCGCCCCGGCGAGTTTCTCGGCGATATTCGCCGCCAGCTTGTTGAACAGGTCAGGTGGCAAGGCGACATCACTGCCCGCCTCGCCCCCGATCGTGTATTTTCCGAAGCGTTCCTCCCAATCGGGCGCCAGCTGAATCAGGGGGATCGTGCCGTCCTCGCGACGCAGATCGGCAACGAGCTGGAAGCCGAGGCGCTGCCGCACATGTTCGCAGATCGGCTCGGGGCTTTGCAGGTGGCGCGCCTCCGAGATTGCCTCGACGATCAGCAGAAGGTTGCGGATCGAGACTCGTTCATCGAGCAGTAGCCTTAACACCGAAAGCAGCAGATCGACCGGCACCTTGTCGGGAATGAGCTCGTCGAGAACGCGTCGATTGGCTTGTGCGCGCGTCGGATCGGAGAGGTTCGCGACTTCGTCGAGCAGCCGACGCAGCGCCCGCAACGTCATCAGCCGCGAGAAATTCGCCTTGATCACTTCGAGAAGATGCGTCGCGAGCACCTCCGTCGGCCCGACCACGGTTGAGCCGGCAAGCGCCGCGTCTTCCTGCTGATGGGCGGGCACCCAAAGCGCGGGCGCGTGGAACACCGGTTCGCGGACCTCCTCGCCGTCAGGCAGAAAATCGCGATTGTCCGCGATCAGCGCAAGAACATGCTCCGGCATCAGCCGATCGCGCGCCTGCTCCACCCCCTGAACGCGGATGCGGTAATGACCGGGCGGCAAAGTGGCGTCGTCGGTCAGCCGAATTTCAGGGAGGATCAATCCGAAATTCGCCGCGACGTGATTGCGCATGTTGGAGATGCGCGCGTCCAGACCCGTCGCCGGATCGAGCGCCATCTTGACCAGATCCGGGGCGAATTCGACATGGATATCGTCGATGTCGAGCACGTCACCCATGGATTTCTGCTTCGGCCCGGTCTCTGGCGCAGGCATTTTCATCGCCTCGCGCCGTGCACGCGCCCGTTCGGCGCGCCGCAGCATATAGGCTGCCGTGCCGAGGATGACGGCCCCCGCGGTGAAAGGCACGAAGGGGAGGCCCGGCACGAGACCGAAAAGCGCCATCAAGACCGCAACGGTGGTCAGGGCGGCCGGGTATTTACCAAGTTGGCGGAACAATTCCAGATCAGTGGAGCCTTTCGCCCCGCCGCGCGATAGCAAAATGGCCGCTGCGATCGAGATGATGACCGCCGGTATCTGGCTGACGAGGCCGTCGCCGACCGTGAGGATCGCATAGGTCTCAAGCGCGCGATCGAGCGGCATTCCATGCACGACGGTGCCGATAAGCAACCCGACGACGAGGTTGAGCATCGTGATTAACAGCCCGGCAACTGCGTCCCCTTTGACGAATTTGGATGCCCCGTCGAGCGAGCCGAAAAAGGTGGTTTCCGCCTGCTCGCGTTCGCGCCGCTCTCGCGCTTCGGCATGGTTGATCGCGCCCGCGTTCATGTCGCTGTCGATCGCAAGCTGCTTACCCGGCATCGCGTCGAGCGCGAAGCGCGCGCCGACCTCGGCCATGCGCCCCGCACCTTTGGTGATCACGATGAAATTCACGATTAGGATCACGCAGAACACGACCAGCCCGATCAGGACCGAGCCGCTCATGATGAAATTCGCGAACCCTTCGATAACGCCGCCCGCCGCACCCGTGCCAGTGTGTCCGTTTCCGATGATGAGTTTCGTCGAGGTGACGTTGAGCGACAGCCGCAGCATGAGCGTCGCAAGGAGAATGGTGGGAAAGGCGGAGAAATCGAGCGGACGTTCGATGAACAGGGTGACCGTGAAGATCAGGATCGCGAGGGCGAAAGAGGTGGCGAGACCGATGTCGAGAATCCAGGAGGGCACCGGCAGGATCATCATCGCGATGACCGCCATCAGCGCGAGCGCCAGCAGGATCGTTGGCTGAAACGCGCGTTGCACGAGCGGGGTCGCCATCACATCCCTCGCGCTTTCCGCGCGGCACGCGCGAACAGGGAGGCGCCCGGGGCACCGCCCGGTCGGGGCGGCTCTGCGTCTTTCGACCTGAGCAGAAGCGGGTAGCCGTTCCCTCCGCGTTGTCTTTGGGACGCGCTTTGTGCCAGCACAATGTCGGGAATATCAGGCAATGGACTGGCCGCGGCGGCGGAAGTGGTCATCACGTCTTTCGGGCCGCTCCTGCCTTCGAGTTTCGCGAAAAAGCGGGCAAAGCGTGTCGAATAGCTGTTCGCATGCTCGGGCGTGCGCGAGTGATAGGCGCCCGCCGCTTTCTTCCAGTCACCGCTTTCTGCATAGAGCGATTTCAGAAATTGTGCCGCGTATCGAGCGTTTTCCAACGGGTCGAACATGTCTTCGATCGATGAGAAATGCTGCCCGTGCCATTTGAAATTGATCTGGAAACAGCCGACGTCGAAGCTTCGCGCGCCGCGTTTGAATTCCTTGAAAACGTAAGCCAGCGCCAAATCCCGGCGGTCGAACCAATGCCCAGCGCCTTCCATATTCACGGTCCACGGCCACGGCTCGAAGCCACCCGCGCCTTTTCGTCCGGTCTCATTTAGCGAGATCGCCATGAGCACCGCATAAGGAACACCGCTTTCGCGCGAGGCTTGCTTCGCGGCGGCCTCGCATAGCTGGGGTTGCCCCGCCGCGGATAGCGGAACGAGGGTTAGACAGAGGACATAGAGAGCCCGCCGAAACCAAGGCATGGGATTTTCCCTTTGCAGTGCAATTCTTGCAAACCCAGACCTAGCAGCCAAAGATTTAGAAACCGTTTGCGCCGTTTGTGCGCGTCATTCCTGTGCGGTCGGCAGGGCAAGACGGTCGAGCATTTTCGACAGCGTTTCCCGCTCGGCTTGGCTTCGCTCCAAGAGGCTGCGCGCCTGAGTGATCGGGCCGCCTTGGACCTCCGCCCCAGGCGAAGGCGCCGCACCGAAGGTTTCCAAAAACTGCTTCTCCACCGCATCGGGTGAAGTCTCCAGGTTTGACCAGTCGCCCTTATGCCAGGTTTGTGCGCGCGCATCTTCTGGATTGCCCGCGCGAAGGTAGGCGGCGCGC
This sequence comes from Thioclava sp. F36-7, assembly GCF_002020075.1. Taxonomy (NCBI): domain Bacteria; kingdom Pseudomonadati; phylum Pseudomonadota; class Alphaproteobacteria; order Rhodobacterales; family Paracoccaceae; genus Thioclava; species Thioclava sp. F36-7. The sequence continues at coordinate 303,425 of NZ_MPZR01000004.1, forward strand.
GCGTCGTCGTGTCGACCAAGCCGGGATAAAGCCTCCGCCCGGAGTTGCTCGACTTGCTGGCCGCCGAGGTCTTTCAGATGGGCGAGGGCAGCTGCAGGGTCCAGTTCAAGAAGCGCTGCCCGAGCGAGCAGCGTTTTGTCCTGCTCCGTCAATGGCGCGGCCTTGCCGAGGAGGCGCACGGCGACTGCCGGCATTCCCAGAGAGATTGCGCGTTCGGCCAATTCTTGTCGCAGGTCCGGTATCTGTGCGACTTCCTCGGCAAGTGGCAATTCGTCGTAGAGGGTGCGAAGGAAAACCGCGTCGCTGGCTTGACCAACCAACCGTGTGAATATTGCCGCGAGCGTGCCGTTCGGGTCCGCGATCGTGGCCGCATCGGCATAAATCTCAAAGGCTTTAGGGAATTCGGAATTCGCGGCGTGTCCGATCGCAGCGATGCGCCGCAACTCCGGTGCCTCCGGCGCTTTGGCGAGTTCGAAGGCGAGCGCCTCTGCATTGGCGAGAGCTGCCGGATCGACCTCTCCGCCCGCATCGATCTGGCCGTTGAGCCATAGGATCAACGCGCGCAACCCCTGCTCTGAATTCGTCTTCGAAAGCGCCTCAAGGTTACCCAAAGCTTGTGGATCCGCATCTTGCGCTTGGATTTCCGCCTCCACTGTATCAAGCGCAGTTCGATCCTCCGTGGTTATTCGGCTGACCGCAGGTTCGAGAGACCTCGCCACATCCGCTGCCCCAATCTGCGTGAGCCGAGCCACAAGGTTTGGTGCCAGAGACCGTCGCAGATCCGCCGGAAGTGCTTCGAAATTTCGGCGGAGCGCGGCGAATTCGACATCTCGTTTTTCGGGCGGCGGGTCTGATGCAAGGAAAGCCCATAGCGCGACCGCACCATCGCAATCTGTGAGCCGCGCGAGCGGCGATGCGGCGGCGGCAGGGTCCTGATCGAGAACCGATCCGACAAAGAGCAGAGCATCTTTGCTAGGACCATCGTTGCCCATGTCGCGCAAAAGCGCGCGGGACTCCGTCCCGAAGCCGAAGGCGATGTATAGCCTTGCCAAAGCCATCACCTTACGCGGGTTGGGGACGTCGAATTCACCCAAAAGATCACGGCGTGCATCGCTGATCTGCGCGAAGGCCGGGCGCTCGTCGATCCAGCTCGCGAGGTCGAAATATCGATCGGGAGGGCATTCGGATACCTCCAGTTGCGTCTGGGGTGGCGTGACGAGATGATCTCGATCGATCACGGTCATCGAATCGACGGCGAGATGCGGCGGCAGTGTCGGCGCGGGTGGACCCATCGGATCGTCGGCGCTCTCCGTGGGCGTCTCGCTTGCCGGAGAGTTTACTTGTTGCCCGCTCCTAGAGGGCTGGGACTTCGAAGGCTTCACCTGAGCCGAGACGAGCCCCTGCGATGCCGCCCGCGAAATCTGGCGTAAGAGGCTCTCTTCAATGCCATCAAGTCGCGGATCCGGTTTCGGCGGGATTTGCGGTTTAGGCGCGCTATCCAAAATCGTCACCGGCGCAGCGGTGGTTTCGCGCATATGCGGCGGCTGCCAGAAGAGGTCGAGATAGTCCCGTCCAATCGCGACGGGCTGAACGGTTCTAAGCCGGGGCGGGGAGGATGGCCGCGGCGCATTCGTTGGCGAAGATTTGGCCCGATCGCGCACAGCCGCAGCTGACGCCAGCGCGGCTTGAGCTGGGGGGGCATCCTTGAGGTCGATGACGAATGCACCGCTTTCGAGAGTAAAGGTTTCGGGAACGATTCCGGGTGCGAGTTTCAGAATCAGCGTGCCATCGGGCTCAGCCATGAGCGCTTTCAACCTGTCACGCGGGATCAACTCGAACACGTTCTTAAGCGCATATTGCGGATCTGGTGCGTCGGTCGCGAGGCGAAAACCTCCATCTACGGGAGCAAGAGCCCGACTGGCCGATGCGGGTAGATAGACCACGAGGCGGGAAAAGCCGTCATGCTCGCCCGATTTAACCGGAATTGGCGTGGCATAAGCCGGAGTGAAGGGCAGCAGCAAAAGAAGCGCGATCCAGAACCTCATGCCGCCTCCGATTTCACCGACTTCAAGGCCTCCTCGAGGTCGGAGAAGCTTGGGCGAATGTGGTGGGGCGTGTTCTGGCGACCGACTTCGATGCAGATATTGGTTGCGTGATTGTGCAGGTTGGCGATCAACACCTCGCGGATCAGTTTGTAGAAGTGGCTGTCTTCGTCGATCACCCCCTTCATCCGGCTCGCAAAGGGGGCGATGAACCCGTAGGCGAGGAACACGCCGAGAAAGGTCCCGACAAGCGCGCCCCCGATCATCTTGCCGAGAATTTCGGGGGGCTGGTCGATCGACCCCATGGTCTTGATGACCCCGAGCACCGCCGCGACGATCCCGAGCGCGGGCATCGCGTCGGCAACGGACTGCATCGCGTGGCTCGAATGCATGGCGTGGTGGTAATTCGCCTCGAGCTGCTTATCGAGCACCTCTTCCACTTGCATGGGGTCGTCGTAATTCATCGAGGCCGATCGCATCGTATCGCAGATGATGTCGATCGCCTCGTGATCGTGCAGGATTTTCGGATACTTCCCGAAAATCGAAGAACTCTCCGGGTCTTCGATATGCTCTTCGATCGCGACGGGGTTCTGACGGGCAAGCCGGATCAGTTCGAACAACAGGCAAAGAAGATCGCGGTAGTCGTCGGGCTTCCATTTCGGTCCTTTGAAAACCTTTCCGACATCCCTCAGCGTGTGCTTGATCGAGGCCATGTCGTTCGACAGAACGAAGGCGCCGACGGCGGCGCCGCCGATCATGATCATCTCGAAGGGCAGGGATTTCAGGATGATCCCCATCTTCCCGCCCGCCGCGACATAGCCGCCGAAAACCATCGCGAAGATGATCACGATGCCGATGATGCCGATCATGGAAAGCCCCTTCCGTTTCTCTTGGGCGACTTTAAATGATTCGGTTTAAGAAATGCCCAAGACCCTTAACGTCTGCCTCAGTCGCGGGGCGCGCCTGCGTTGCGACCCGCCATCAGGACGCTGATCGCGTAGGCCGTTTTCGGCTCGAGGCTTTCCATAACCGCGGCTGCAGCAGCGGGACGCATCCGTGCGAGAAAACCTGCGGCGAAATTCGGGTCCATTTCGGCGAAAAGCGGGGCGGCCTGTTTCGGCTTCATGTTCTCGTAAAGGGCGACGAGCTTTCCGACATCTTTCTCGGCCGCGCCATCTGCCACGGCCACGGTCTTGGACAGCGCCTCTTCCGCCGCGACGAGATCATTCAGACGCGCTTCCAACCGGGTTTCCGCGAGAGCGAGCGCATTGCGGCGGTCGCTGAGCAACCCCTCCTGTTCGACGAGTTTCTCCTCTCGCACCTTGAGATCTGCAAGCATTGCCATGAACCCCGCGTCGTCGATGCAATCGTCTTCCGGTTTCGCCGCTTCGGTCTCATGCGCGGGGCCGGTCGCCTCGCGCGCCCAGGCTCCAAATTGAGCAAGCTGCAATCCGCCGGACAGGACGAAAAGCGCGGCGATGATCCAGAGCGCACCGCGGCCCGGGCGGGATTTTCGACGGCCAGGTTTGCGCTTGGGCAGACGGCTCATTGCGCCGCCTCCATATCCGTTTCCCGGTGCCGTCGGCGCAGCACACGGCGGCGCGGTTCACCGTCATCGGGCAGATCGTGCAGCGAGGCCAGAAGCAGTTCGAGCTTCTCTGCACCTGCTTCCGCGCGTTCCGTCAGGGCACGCAATTGCCGCTCGGAGGTGCCCGTGGTCGCCTGCGCCCGCTCGAGCGCGCGCGTCATGTCATCGACCTGTGCGGACAGCACGGCGATCGCCCCGCCCATCCCGGTCTCCAGCTGATTGAACCGCTTGAGCCTGCGCGCGAGCACGAAGCAATAAATCGCCGCCGCCAAGGCCGCGAGTCCGGATATGGTTTCGGCAAGGAATTGCATCGCTCTCTCCTTCAGTTCAGCACGAATTCGATGACCAGAAGGTCGCGCACGCGCCCGTCTCCGGTGACCAGTTGCACCCGCCGCAACATCTGCGCGCGCAGGCGAATCATCGCGCTTGGATCCTCCAGAAGGCTGACATCGACCGCGCGCAAATACCCGTTCAGCACGTCCATCACGCGCGGCTTCAAAAGCTCCACGTCGTGCTGATAGGCGCTGGGCACCTCAAGCTCGGCCGCGAACCGCAGGTGGCGCGCGGATGCCCCGCTCAGCGTGATCGCGAGCGGTTCGAGTGCGACATAGGCGATATCGGGAAGCGCCTCGGGCGTGTGCGCCTCCGGTCCGGCGGCGCCGTGCGCCGTGTCCGGAGGCGCAAGAATCAGCCCCGAATAGACCGTGTAGAACCCCCCGCCGCCCAGCAACAGCATGAGTACCAGACCGATCAGGAGCATCAGCTTGGACTTTTTTTTTGGTGGCTCTTCGGCCTCTGCAGTGGCGTCCGTCATAGGGGCCTCGCTGTTGCGGTTCGAGACTTGGAATACCCGAGTCGGACTAACCGATTGTTAATCGCATTAAGGGATGGTGCCTGCGACGCCCGGGTAGAACGCCCGCTCTCTGGAGGTTCGTCTTGCAGCAACTCATCGACACTTGGGCCGGCTTGGATATGCGCAGGAAACTCGCCGCAGTTTTTGGGGTGATCGCCATGATCGCCACGGTTTTCGCCATCGGGTCGATCGCGTCGAAGCCTACGTTTGCGCTGCTTTACGCGGGGGTTGGCAGCGCGGAATCGGGGGAGGTGATCTCGGCGCTCGAACAGCGCGGCGTAGTCTATGAGGTGCGTGGCGACTCGATTTTCGTGGCCGCACCGCAGCGCGACGAATTGCGGATGACGCTTGCCTCGCAAGGTCTGCCCGCAACCGGCGGGGCGGGCTATGAACTGCTCGATTCGCTGTCGGGTTTCGGCACGACCTCGCAGATGTTCGACGCCGCCTATTGGCGCGCGAAAGAGGGGGAATTGGCGCGAACGATCGCCGCCGTGCCGTCGATCCGATCGGCACGGGTGCATATCGCGCATCCGACGAATATGCCGTTTCGCGGGACGCCCGAGCCGACCGCCTCGGTGACGATCACGCCGACGCTCGGGGGCTTGAGCGGCGCGCAGGCGAAGGCGGTGCGCTACCTCGTGGCCTCGGCGGTGACCGGCATGACGCCCGAAGATGTCTCGGTGATCGACTCGGTGCGGGGGCTCATCCCCTTTAACGACAATCCCGCGCTGCCCGGCAGCGGGGAGGATCGCGCGCAAGCGTTGAAGCAGAATGTCGAACGGCTGCTCGAGCCGCGTGTGGGGCCCGGAAACGTCGTGGTCGAAGTGGCGCTCGACACTGCGACAGAGCGCGAGGCGATCACCGAAAGGCGCTTCGATCCGGAGGGGCGCGTGGCGATTTCTACCGATACGTCGGAGACCTCGAAGACCTCCGACTCGACCACGCCACCGGCAACGACCGTCGCCTCGAACTTGCCCGATAACGGCACCGGCGCGACCGGAAAATCGCAAAGCCGCACGAGCGAGACCCGCGCGCGCACCAATTTCGAGGTGTCGGAGACGCGCCGCGAATTGCTGCGCGCGCCCGGCGCACTCAAGCGGCTCAGCGTGGCCGTGCTCGTCGATGGGGTGCGCGGGATCAACCCGGATGGAACGCCAAGCTGGGAACCACGCAGCGATGCCGAACTGGCCGATCTGCGCGAACTCGTCGCCTCGGCGGTCGGGTTCGACGAGGCGCGTGGCGACGTGATCACCCTGCGGTCGATGCAGTTCGAGGCGCTGCCAGACGCGGGAACCGTCGCAGGGCCCGGCTTCATCGACAGCATGGCGCTCGATCTGACGCAGATCATCCAGATCGCGGTCCTTGCGATCGTCGCGCTCGTGCTTGGTCTTTTCGTCGCGCGCCCGATCCTGCTGCAGAAATCACGTGCAGGCGCGGCGGAGTTGCCCGCGCCCAGCGCCTCGGAGGAGGGCGCCACGGCGTCGACGGCGCTCACCGGTGAGATCGACGACGGAGACATGCCGGACATGAACATGCAGCTGGTGTCCGATTTCGACCTCGGTGACCTGCCGATGGCGACACATGCGGATTTCGATCTGGACCGTCCCGCCGACCCCGTCGACCGATTGAAGAAGATGATTGAAGAGCGGCAGGCGGAAACCGTCGAAATCCTGCGTAGCTGGATGGAAGAGCCGTCGGAGAACACATGATGGGGCAAAGGCTTAAACTGGAATCCTTTGAGCCGAACTCGGCAGAGGCGGGTGAAATCGCGCTCCCGCCGGCCGAGTTGGAAGAGGCCAAGCTGGCCGCCTTCGAGACCGGATATCAGGCCGGGTGGGACGATGCCGTTGCCGCGCAAAATGCGGAAACCGCGCGACTTCACGCCGATCTGGGGCGCAACCTGAAGGCGCTGGGCTTCACCTATCACGAAGCGCGCCAGCACATGCTCGACGCGCTCCAGCCGCTTCTGGTCGAGATCTGCGGCAAGCTGTTGCCCGAGCTTTCGCGTGCGTCGCTTGGCCCCGTCGTGGCCGAGCAGTTGATGCCGATTGCCGAGGATCTCTGCGCGACGCCGATTACGGTGGTCGGCAATCCGATCGCATTGCCGCAGGTTCAAGAGGCGCTCGCGCCACGTGCAGACTTGCCACTCGTCTTCGCGGCAGAGCCCAGCCTTGGCGAGGGCCAGGTCTATCTGCGCTTCGCCGATACCGAGACCCGCGTCGATCTCGACGCCGTCACCGCCGCCATTTCGCGCGCGGTCACGACCTATTTCACCGCCACCGCGAAGGAAAAGCCCGATGAATGAGACCGCGCCGGACGCTTCGACCGCCAATCCCTTTACGCAGGTTCCGATCGAGATCACCATCTCGGTTGGCAAGGCCCGCCCGCTGGTGCGCGATTTGCTGCGCCTGAAGCGCGACGCCGTGCTGCCGCTCGACCGGAAAGTGGAGGACCCGGTGGAGCTGTATGTCGGGGATAAGCTGATCGCGCGCGGCGAACTGACAGAGATCGATGGCAGCGACGGGCAGCTTGCGGTGCGGCTTACCGAGGTGGCCGATCTGCAAAACGGGTTGTGAAATGCGCCCCCGCCCGATCTCTCCCGGCACCGCCAAGATGTGCCTGCCTGCGCTTTGGCTCGTCCCGCTCGCCGCATTAACCTTAACGCTCGCGGCGCTACCCGCGCAGGCTCAGGACATTACGCTCTCTGTCGGGGAAGGCGACAGCCTCGCGGGTCGCTCCTTGCTGATCATTGCGGCGATCACGCTGCTCAGCCTCGCGCCCGGGCTCGCGATCATGGTCACGGCCTTTCCGTTCATCGTCACGGTGCTGTCGATTCTGCGCCAAGCCCTCGGGTTGCAGCAATCGCCGCCGAATATGCTGATCATCAGCCTCGCGCTGTTCCTGACATGGTTCATCATGGAGCCGGTCTTCCTCGAGAGTTGGCGCGTCGCGGGCCAGCCCCTGATCGACGGCGCGATCGACTGGCAGGAGGCGTTCACCAAGGGGATCGAGCCTTTCCGCACTTTCATGGCCGGGCGCACGAACCCCGACACCTTCGCAGCCTTGGCCGAGTTGCGCAGCGGCACGCCCGCACCGGAAAGCCTTGAAGGCGCGCCGCTCTCGACTCTCGTGCCGTCTTTCATGCTGTCCGAAGTCACCCGCGCCTTCCAGATCGGCTTCCTCGTTTACCTGCCGTTTCTGATCATCGACCTCGTCGTCTCGGCGGTTTTGATGTCGATGGGGATGATGATGGTGCCGCCCGCGGTCGTGGCGCTTCCGTTCAAGCTCGCCTTTTTCGTGGTGGCCGACGGCTGGGTGCTGCTCTCGGGGGCCTTGGTGCGCAGTTATTTCTGACGCCGGAGGCTGGGCCGCATAACCGCAGGCCCAGAAACGCAAAAACCCGGGCCGAAGCCCGGGTTTCTGAGGGTGATGGTGAGCCGTGCAGGATTCGAACCTGCGACCCACTGATTAAAAGTCAGTTGCTCTACCAACTGAGCTAACGGCCCATCACAGGGCGCGTCTCTACAAACCCCCGCCGGGGGGGTCAAGGCAAAAAATTCACAAAAATTGCACATCTGGAAAAAACCTTGGCGCGGGCGTATATCGCGCGCCATGAATACAAAGCGCACACAGAGCGGACTGCCCTTCATGAAGATGCATGGGCTCGGCAATGACTTCGTCGTGATCGACGCCCGTGAGGGCGATGATCCGGTTACGCCTGCGCTCGCGCGTGCGCTCGGGGATCGGCATCGCGGCGTGGGATTTGACCAGCTTGCCGTGATCCGCCCTGCACAAGGGGCTGATTTCACGCTCGAATTCTGGAATTCCGACGGCACGCGGGCCGGCGCTTGCGGCAATGCGACTCGCTGCGTGAGCGATTACATGATGCGCCAGCTCGACCGGACCGATGTCACGCTCCTGACCGAACGGGGCCAGCTTGCCGCGGTGCGGCGCGAGGACGGGATGGTCTCGGTCAATATGGGCGCGCCGATTCTCGAAGCGGCGCAAATTCCGATTCTGCCCGGCATCGATCCGGCGCATCTGCCGCTTGGCGGCGACCCGATCGCGGTTGGCATGGGTAACCCGCATTGCGTCTTCTTCGTCGACGACGCCGAGGCGGTCGAAGTGGATCGCCAAGGCCCGGTGATCGAGCATGATCCCCTGTTCCCCGAGCGCACCAATGTCGAATTCGCCAGCGTGATCGGTCCCGACCATCTGAGGATGCGCGTCTGGGAGCGCGGCACCGGCATCACGCTGGCCTGCGGCTCGGGCACCTGCGCCACCGCCGTCGCCGCGCATCTGCGGGGGCTCACCGGCAAGCGCGTCCTCGTCGATGTCGATGGCGGCCAGCTGGAGATCGACTGGCGCGACGATGGCGTCTGGATGACCGGCCCCACCGCGCATGTCTTCGATGCGACCCTCACCCAAGATTTTCTGGACGCGATATGAAACCGCCCGTTTTCTCGACCCTCGGCTGCCGTCTCAATGCCTATGAGACGGAGGCGATGAAGGAATTGGCTGCAGGCGCCGGGCTCGAAGGGGCCGTGGTCGTCAATACCTGCGCCGTGACCGCCGAGGCGGTGCGCAAGGCCAAGCAGGAGATCCGCCGTCTCTCGCGCGAGAACCCGGATGTGCCGGTGATTGTGACCGGCTGCGCTGCGCAGACCGAGCCCGAGACCTTCGCCGCGATGCCCGAGGTCACCAAGATCATCGGCAATCATGAGAAGATGCAGGCAGACACCTGGGCGCAGCTCGCTCCGCAAGGCCCCGATTTCATCGGCGAGACCGAGCGCGTGATGGTCGACGACATCATGTCGGTGAAGGAAACAGCCGGCCACCTGATCGACGGGTTCGGCCGCCATCGCGCCTATGTGCAGGTGCAAAACGGCTGCGATCACCGCTGCACCTTCTGCATCATCCCCTTCGGGCGCGGCAATTCGCGCTCCGTCCCCGCGGGCGTCGTGGTCGAGCAGATCAAGCGCCTCGTGGATCGCGGCTTCAACGAGGTCGTCCTGACCGGGGTCGATCTGACCTCCTGGGGCGCGGACCTGCCGGGCGAGCCGCGTCTGGGCGATCTGGTGATGCGAATCCTGCGCCTCGTGCCGGACCTGCCGCGCCTGCGCATCTCTTCCATCGACTCGATCGAGGCCGATGAGAACCTTATGCTGGCGATAGCCACCGAGCCGCGTCTGATGCCGCACCTGCATCTCAGCCTTCAGGCGGGCGACGACATGATCCTCAAGCGGATGAAGCGCCGTCACCTGCGCGACGATGCCATCGCCTTCACCGAAGAAGCGCGCAAGCTGCGCCCCGGGATCGTCTTCGGCGCGGACATCATCGCGGGCTTTCCGACCGAGACCGAGGAGATGTTCGAGAACTCCCTGCGGCTCGTCGATGATTGCGGGCTGACCTTCCTGCATGTCTTCCCCTATTCCGCGCGCAAGGGCACCCCCGCCGCGCGGATGCCCGCCGTGAAGGGCCCGATCGTCAAGGAGCGCGCGGCCCGGCTGCGCGCGAAGGGCGAGGCCGCGCTGGCCGCCCATCTCGACGCGCAGGTCGGCACCGAACAGCTCGTGCTGACCGAGACCCCGCGCGTCGCGCGCACCGAAGGCTTTGCCGAGGTGGCATTCGAGAGCGACCAGCCCGAGGGCACGCTGATGACCGTGCGCATCACCGGCCATGACGGGTCGCGGTTGCTGGCGGGGTAAAGGGGGCTTTCGTTTTTCGCAGCGTGAGCTAGCTTGTGGCCATGCTGCGGATCAACGATCAGATAACCATCGAGGATTGGGAAATCACCGAAACCTTCACCCGGGCGCAAGGTCCGGGGGGGCAGAATGTGAACAAGGTCTCGACCGCGGTGGAGCTGCGCTTCGAGGCGGAACGCTCGCCGCATCTGCCGCGACCGGTGAAGAACCGCCTGCGCCGGATCGCGGGGCGCAGATGGACCAGCGACGGTGCGCTTTTGCTGCTGGTGCAGGACACGCGCAGTCAGGCGCGCAACCGCGAGATCGCGCGCGACCGTCTGGCCGAGATGATCCGCAAGGCCTGCGAAAAGCCCAAGAAACGCATCCCGACCCGGCCCACGCTCGGCTCGAAGAAGCGGCGGCTGAAGGCGAAGGCGATTCACGGCGAGAAGAAAGCGCTGCGCGGGAAGGTCTCGGATGGGGAATGATCTTTTGGCGCGGCGCGAGCGGCTTCTGGGGCCGAACGTGCCGACCTTCTATGCGCGTCCGGTCGAGATCGTGCGGGGAGAGGGCAGCTCGCTTTTCGACGCCGACGGCCAGCGTTACCTCGACGCCTATAACAACGTCGCCCATTGCGGCCATTGCCACCCACGCATCGTGAAGGCGATCTGCGAACAGGCCGCCACGCTGAACACCCACACCCGCTACCTGCATGAGGGTATCCTCGATTATGCCGAGGCGCTGCTGGCCAAGTTCGGCTTTGACGGCCAGCTTCTGATGACCTGCACCGGGTCGGAGGCCAACGACGTCGCGCTTCGTATGGCGCAGGCGGTGACCGGCAAGCGCGGCTTCATCGCGACCGACAACACCTATCACGGCAACACCACCGCCGTGGCGCATCTCTCGACCCGGCGCCCGCCGATCGGAGGCTGGCCCGACCATATCCGCCGGGTGCCCGCGCCCGACAGTCTTGCGCCTTTGGGCGGATCGCTGGAAGCGCAGCCCGAGGCTTTCGCCGCAAATGTGGCGCAGGCGATTGCCGAACTGGAAGAGAGCGGCCACGGCTTCGCGGGGTTCATGCTCTGCCCGATCTTCGCCAATGAGGGGATGCCCGGCATCGCACCTGGTTTCCTCGACCCGACCGTCGAGGTGATCCGCCGCGCGGGCGGGTTGATCCTCAGCGACGAGGTACAGCCGGGATTCGGCCGGATCGGCTCGCATTTCTGGGGCCACGAATGGCTGGGCTTCACGCCAGACGTGGTCACGATGGGCAAACCGATGGGCAATGGTCATCCGGTCGCGGGCTTGGTGGCGAAGCCCGATGTGATGACCGCCTTCCGCGAGGCCTTCGGCTATTTCAACACGTTCGGCGGCAATCCCGTCTCGGTCGCTGCGGCGATGGAGACCCTGCGCGTGATCGAAGACGAAGGCTTGCAGGAGAACGCGGCGCAGGTTGGCGACTACCTTCTGCAAGGGCTGCGCGATCTGTCCCATCCTCTGATTACTGAGGCGCGCGGCTTGGGATTTTTCCTCGGGATCGAACTTGCGCAGGGCGGCGAACCCGCCAGCGACGCCGCGGGCCGGATCGTCGAGGCGATGCGCGAGCGCCATGTGTTGATGGGCCGGGTGGGCCGGGCACAACACATTCTCAAGATCCGCCCGCCGATGGTCTTCAATCGCACCGATGCCGATGAAATGCTGGAGAAACTTGCGCAAAGTTTCGAGGAGCTTCCTGCATGATTTCGGACGAGACCGCACAGGCGATGGCGGACTCCGCCCTCTATTCCTGGGGGCAGGCGAGCGCGCCGCCGCGTCTGGTGAAGAACCGCGAGAATATCGTCTTCGAGGCGCATCTGAAGGATGGCCGCCATGTCGCGCTGCGGCTGCACCGTCCCGGCTATCAGGGCCGCGCAGGGATCGAGGCCGAGTTGCGCTGGTGCGAAAGCCTCGCCGATCAGGGGATGCCGGTGCCGCGCCCGGTGCGCGCGATGAACGGGGCGCTGACGGGAAGCGTGCGCAACCGCGTCACCTCCTGCGTGGAGTGGCTGGATGGCGCGCCGATCGGCGCGGGCGATCAGCCGCTTTCCGGTTCGCCCGAGGCCGTGCGCGCCGAGGCTCATGCACTGGGTCGTCTGATCGCGCAGCTGCACATCAGCAGCGATGCCGCCCCGCCCGACGGGTTCGACCGGAACCCGTGGGATGGCGAGGGGTTTCTGGGGGAGCGTCCGCTTTGGGGACGTTTCTGGGAACATCCTCAGCTTTCGGAAGTTGAGGCCGCAACGCTGTCTTCGGGCCGCGATCTTGCGCGTGCGCTCTTGGCGCAGGCGCAGGATTACGGTCCGATCCACGCCGATTGCTTGCGTGAGAACGTGCTATCGACCCCGGACGGGCTGGCTCTGATCGACTTCGACGATTGCGGGCCGGGCTATAGGCTTTACGACCTTGCGACGGCGCTGGTGCAGGGCTGGGGCGACCCGCTTTGGGGCGAACAGGCGGCGGGGCTCGTCGAGGGCTATCGCAGCCTGCGTCCGCTTCCGCCCGATCAGGAGGCACTTCTGCCGCTTTTCGTGGCGCTGAGAGCCTTCGCGTCTGCTGGCTGGATTGTGACCCGAGCACCGGGTTCCGATCCGCGCCAAAGACTATATTTAGAACGTGCGCTTGAACTCGCACAGCATTTGGAGAACCGTACGCCGCCATGGGAGACCAGTCGATGAAATGGGCGAAATCCGTCGCGAAGGGCTTGCTGGGGTATCGCCCCGCCTCTTTGCAGGTCGGGGCGCTCTGTCTGCGAATCCGAGACGGCAAGACCCAGGTCCTTCTGATCACCTCGCGCGACACCGGGCGCTGGGTGATCCCGAAAGGCTGGCCGATGCGCGGACGCTCGCTGTCCGGCGCGGCCAAGCAGGAGGCATGGGAAGAAGCCGGGGCCGTCGGCAAGATCGACAAGGAGCCCGCCGGGGCATTCCGCTACGACAAGGTTCTCGATAGCGGCTTGGCCACGCCCACCGATGTCGTCGTCTTCCCGATGCGGGTCGAGACCCTGATGAAGTCCTTTCCCGAAGAGCATCAGCGCAAGCGCAAATGGTTCGCGCCCAAGCAGGCCGCGAAGCTGGTCGCGGAAGAAGGGCTGCAGAAGCTTTTGCGCAAGCTCTGAGCCCCGGCATTGACCGAATGCCTTGTCACAGCGGGTCAAACCCGCTAGGCCCGCGCGGACTTCTGACAATTAGATGACAGGTTCGTGACGGTGGCCAATCAAGACAACGAGTCCCGCGTCAATCAGTGGAAAACGCTCGACAAGGATCTCAAGCGGATCGGGCGCGTCGAAAGTGCCGGGCAATTCGTGGCGCGCGGCATGGTCGCGCCGGGGATCGCGCTGGCCTTTATCGTGCTCGTCGGTCTGGTGGCCGCTGTGTTGGTGGGCGGGCAGCCCGGCCAGTTGGTGGTGATCGCCGCCGCTGCGATCGGGGCCTATATGGCGCTGAACATCGGCGCCAATGACGTCGCCAACAACATGGGCCCCGCCGTGGGCTCGCGCGCGATGACGCTGATCGGGGCGCTGATCGTCGCCGCCATCTTCGAAAGCTTGGGCGCGCTCGTCGCGGGCGGCGATGTCGTCAAAACCGTCGCGAAGGGCATTATCGATCCGACCGCCTTGCCCGATTCCGGGCATTTCGTCTGGGCGATGATGGCGGCCCTGCTGGCAGCGGCCCTGTGGCTGAACCTCGCGACATGGCTCGGCGCGCCGGTCTCGACCACCCATTCCATCGTCGGCGGCGTCGTCGGCGCGGGCATCGTGGCTGCGGGCTTCGGGGCGGTCGATTGGGTCTCGATGGCGAAGATCGCGGCAAGCTGGGTGATCTCTCCGGTGATGGGCGGCGTGATTGCGGCCGCCTTCCTCGCGCTGATCAAGACGAAGGTGATCTATGTCGATGACAAGATCGCCGCCGCGCGCCGATGGGTGCCGATCCTGATCGGCATCATGTCGGGGGCCTTTGCTGCCTATCTCGCGCTCAAGGGCCTCAAGCACCTGTTCAAGATCACGATTGTCGAAGCGGTCCTGATCGGCCTCGTCGTCGGTGTCATTGGATGGCTCGTCACGATCCCGATGATCCGCCGCCAGTCCGAGGGGATGGAGAACCGCAAGAAGTCGCTCAAGACGCTGTTCGGCCTGCCGCTCGTCGTCTCTGCCGCGCTGCTGAGCTTCGCCCATGGTGCGAATGACGTCGCCAATGCGGTCGGCCCGCTCGCGGCCATCGTGCACACGGTCGAGCAGGGCGACATCGCCGCAGAGGTCGGCATCCCGTTCTGGGTGATGGCCGTGGGCGCGCTGGGGATTTCCGTCGGCCTGCTGCTGTTCGGGCCCAAGCTGATCCGCCTCGTCGGCAACGAGATCACCAAGCTCAACCCGATGCGCGCCTACTGCGTGGCGCTCTCGGCGGCGATCACGGTGATCGTGGCGTCGTGGCTGGGCTTGCCGGTCTCCTCGACCCATATCGCGGTCGGCGGCATCTTCGGCGTCGGGTTCTACCGCGAATGGCATGCCGAGAAACGCGCCCGCGAGCTGGGCATCCGCAAGGGCAAACCCGTCCCTCCGGAAGAGCGCAAGCGCCGCCTGCTGGTGCGCCGCTCGCATATGATGACGGTGGCCACGGCGTGGATCGTTACCGTGCCGGCCTCGGCCGCGCTCTCAGCGGTGGTCTACCTGATCCTGAACGCGATCACCTGACCGCTCAGACCATGACCTTCATCGCCTGCTGCTCGCCGACCTCGAAGACGCGCTTGTAGCGGGCGATCTCGTCCTCCGGGCCCATCGCCTTCGCGGGATTGTCCGACAGTTTCACCGTCGGGCGCCCATCCGCCTCGACGGCTTTGCACACGAGGCTGAACGGCGCGAGCGTGTCATTCGGCACCAGCCCGCGGAAGTCGTTTGTCAGCAGCGTGCCCCAGCCGAAGCTGACCTTCACCCGACCGGCGAACTGCGCGTGCAACTCGCGGATCTTGTCGACGGTCAGCCCGTCAGAGAAGATCACCAGCTTCTGGCGCGGGTCTTCGCCGCGCGCTTTCCACCAGTCGATCGCGATCTCGGCCCCCGTCGCCGGGTCGCCCGAATCGATGCGGATGCCGGTCCAGCCCGCCAGCCAATCTGGCGCGTGGTCGAGGAAACCCTTCGTGCCATAGGTGTCGGGCAGGATGATGCGCAGGTTGCCGTCATGCTCCTCGTGCCAATCGGCCAGCACCTTGTAAGGCGCCTTCGCCAGTTCCGCATCGCTATCGGTCAGCGCCGCATAGACCATCGGCATCTCATGCGCGTTGGTGCCCACCGCTTCGATGTCGCGGCGCATCGCGACCAGACAGTTCGACGTGCCGGTGAACGCGCCCCCTTCGGAAACATCGCCCAGCCCTTCGAGCATCGCCTGCACGCACCAGTCCTGCCACAGGAAGCTGTGTCGCCGCCGGGTGCCGAAATCCGCGATCCGCAGGTTGTCCAGCTCCCGCAGCGCCTCGATCTTCTCCCAGACCTTCGTCATCGCGCGGGCATAGAGCACCTGCAGCTCGAACCGCCCCATCGTGTTCAGAACCGCGCGGCCGCGCAGCTCCATCAGGATCGCGAGCGCCGGAATCTCCCAGAGCATGACCTCGTGCCACTTGCCCTCGAAGGTCAGCTCGTACTGCCCGTCGCGCTTTTCCAGATGGTAGGGCGGCAGTTGATAGCCCTCGAACCACTCCATGAAATCCGAGCGGAACATCTGCCGCTTGCCGTAGAACGTGTTGCCGCGCAGCCATGTGCTCTCCCCGCGCGACAGTTTCAGCGAGCGCGCATAATCCAGCTGCTCGCGCAGTTCCGCCTCGTCGATCAACTCCGCCAGCCGGATCGACTTGCTGCGGTTGATCAGGCTGAACTTTACCCGCGTCTCCGGCTTGTTGCGGAAAATCGACTGACACATCAACAGCTTGTAGAAATCCGTGTCGATCAGAGACCGCACGATCGGGTCGATCTTCCACTTGTGGTTATAGACGCGGCTCGCGATGTCGACCATGGATCAGGCCTCCAGCTTCACACCGGCAGAGCGCATTTCGCTATGCGCCTCCTGCAGCGAGCCGTCGAGATCGATCGCCCGGCAGGCGCCTTCGATCACCGTCGCGCGGAAACCCAGCTTCGCCGCATCCAGCGCGGACCACGCCACGCAGAAATCGGTGGCGAGCCCCACGAAGGTCAGATCCTCGACGCCCCGGTCACGCAGGTAGCCCGCAAGCCCGGTCGGCGTCTTGTGGTCGTTCTCGAAGAAGGCCGAATAGCTGTCGACGCCGCGCCGGAACCCCTTGCGGATAATCAGCTGCGCCCGGTCCACGGCCAGATCGGGATGGAACTCCGCACCTTTGCTGCCCTGGACGCAATGATCGGGCCAAAGCGTCTGCAGCCCATATTCCATATGCACCTGCGTGAAGGGCGCGCCGCCTTCGTGCTGACTCGCGAAAGAGGAATGGTCCGCCGGATGCCAATCCTGCGTCAGCACCACGGTGTCGAACTCGGTCATCAGCGTGTTCACGCGCGGAAGGATCTCGTCGCCCCCCGATACCGCCAGCGCGCCGCCGGGGCAGAAATCGTTTTGCACGTCGATCACGATCAGGGCTTTGGTCATCACTTTACCTCCCGCAGGGTTTTCCCATGGGTAGGCCGCGCACCCCCTGTGGTCAACGGCACGCATGCGCAACGGCTCTTGCCTAACGCCCCCGCACGGCGCTAATGCGGGGCCCATGTTCACCGTTGCCGCCCTTTACCATTTCACCCGGTTCGAGTCCCCCGAGGCCCTGAAGGCCCCGCTGGCGAAGATCGCCTGCGCGAATGGCGTGAAAGGCTCGCTCCTGATCGCGCGCGAAGGGATCAATGGCACCATCGCGGGAACCCGCGAAGGGATCGACGCGGTGCTGGCGCATATCCGCAGCTTGCCGGGCTGTGCCGATCTGGAATGGAAGGAAAGCGCGGCGGCCGAGATGCCCTTCGGCAAGATGAAGGTTCGGCTCAAGCGTGAGATCGTCACGATGGGCGAGCCCGATATCGATCCGAAAGCCCGCGTCGGCCATTACGTCGAGCCGCAGGACTGGAACGCGCTGATCTCCTCGCCCGACACGGTCGTGATCGACACCCGCAACGATTACGAGATCGAGATCGGCACTTTCGAGGGGGCCATCGACCCGGGCACGAAATCCTTCCGCGAATTTCCGCAATGGTGGCGCGACAACGCGCATCGCTTCCACAACAAGCGCGTCGCGATGTTCTGCACGGGCGGTATCCGCTGCGAGAAATCGACGAATTTCCTGCTCTCGGAAGGGGTGCCCGAGGTCTATCACCTCAAGGGCGGCATTCTGAAATATCTCGAAGACATGCCCGAAGACGGCTCGCTCTGGCAGGGCGATTGCTTCGTCTTCGATCAGCGCGTGAGCCTGCGCCACGGGCTGAAACAGGGCGATTACGACAGCTGTCACGCCTGTCGCCGCCCGGTCTCCGCGGAAGACAAACGCCATCCCGATTACGAGGAAGGCGTCTCCTGTCACCGCTGCATCGGCGAGTATTCCGATGCCGATCGCGACCGCTTCCGCGAGCGCGAACGTCAGATGCGCCTCGCCGCCGAGCGGGGCGAAGCGCATCTCGGACGCGATTAATTATCCGCGCAGACCTGCGTCAGATCGTTGCAGCCTTGCGTGACGGTCGGAGCCCCGGTGGTCGGGAAGTCCAGACGCGGCAGCGAGAAATCCCCGACGCCAGCCGATGCGGCGGTTGCGCCAAACACAGACAGAACAAGGGCGTAAGCGAGACGTTTCATAGCGGTTCTCCATAACTGAACTACTTGGTTCGGAATTGAATATGAACCGTTCGGTTCGGAAATCAAGTCCAAATGAACTAATCAGTTCGAAATACTGCCTTGCGCTGGACGCAACTCTGCATATTTTAGAACCGTTCTAAAAAAGAGGGCCTCCCATGCTTCCCGGTTTCGCGTCACGCCGCCGTTTCGACGATCTCACTGAACAGGAAGTGCTTGCGCTCGCGATCTCCTCCGAGGAGGACGACGCGCGCATCTATCGCCAATATGCCGAACATCTGCGCACCGAATATCCGGCTTCCGCGAAGATCTTCGACGAGATGGCGAAAGAGGAGGATGAGCATCGCCGCCTCCTGATCGCCCGGCACACGGAGCGCTTCGGCGATGTGATCCCGCTGATCCGTCGGGAACATGTCGCGGGCTTCTACAACCGCAAACCGATCTGGCTGACCAAGAACCTCTCGCTCGACACGATCCGCGGCGAGGCCGAGGCGATGGAGCGCGAGGCGGGCAAGTTCTACACGCTGGCCGCCCAACGCAGCTCGGATGCCAGCACGCGCGAGTTGCTGGGCGATCTCGCCGCGGCCGAACTCGGCCACGAGAAGAAGGCCGAAGAGCTGACCGGCACGCATCTGCCCGAGAGCGAAAAGGAAGAGGAAGACCGTCAGGCCCACCGCCAGTTCATCCTGACCTGGGTGCAGCCGGGTCTCGCCGGGCTTATGGACGGCTCGGTCTCGACCCTCGCGCCGATCTTCGCCACCGCCTTCGCGACCCAAAACCCCTGGACCACCTTCCTCGTGGGCCTTGCGGCCTCGGTCGGCGCGGGCATCTCGATGGGCTTCACCGAGGCCGCGCATGATGACGGCGTGATCTCGGGCCGCGGCTCGCCGATCAAACGCGGCATCGCCTCGGGCGTGATGACCATGCTGGGCGGCCTTGGCCACGCGCTGCCCTACCTGATCCCCGATTTCTGGACCGCCACCACCATCGCGATCATCGTCGTGTTCATCGAGCTCTGGGCCATCGCCTGGATCCAGAACCGCTTCATGGAAACGCCCTTCCTGCGCGCGGCCTTCCAGGTCGTGCTCGGCGGCGCGCTGGTCTTCGCAGCCGGCGTCTTGATCGGCGGCGGCTGACGCCGCCCTGCGCTTTGCCTTCGGCTTGGCAAAAATATCCCCGCCGGAGGCTTCCCGACCCCGCCACGGGCGCGCAGACCTCATTCCATAGCTGGCACTTGCCAAAACCGCATGCTAGCCCTTGGCCATGCTTGAGATCTTTCTGAAGACCTTGCCCTTTTTTGCCCTGATCGGGCTTGGCTGGTTCGCCGGACAGATCCGCTTTTTCACCGCCGAGGCGACCGCGTGGCTGACGAAATTCGTCTTCTACTTCGCGCTCTCGGCGATGCTGTTCAAATTCTCCGCCAATCTCGATCTGGCCGCGCTCGTCGATCCGCAGTTCATCCTCGCCTATCTCACCGGCTCCGGCGCGGTCTGGCTGATCACTTTCGCCGTTGCCAAGGCGCGCAAGCTGCCCACCGCGCTCTCGGCGATGGAGGCGCATACTTCGATGACCGGCAATACCGGCTTTCTCGGCGTGCCGATGCTGGTGGTGCTGCTGGGACCGGCAGCGGTGGGGCCGGTCTTGATGGTGTTGAGCTGCGATCTGATCGTGTTCTCCTCGATCATCACGATCTTCATCACCGCCGCGCGGCACGGGAAGGTCTCGCTCGCGCCGATCGCGTTGGGGCTGGTGAAAAACCCGATGATCGTCTCGATGGTGGCGGGGCTCGCCTGGGCTGGGCTGAAGCTGCCGATGCCGGGCCCGCTTTCGGAGTTCATGACGATCCTCGGCGCCGCCGCGACGCCGGGCGCGCTCTTCGCCATCGGCGCCTCGCTCGCGGGCAAATCGGCCGAAAAGCCCGCGCCGGCGGTCTGGCTGTCCTTCGGCAAGCTCTTCCTGCACCCGGCCGCCATCGCGATCACGTCGCTGCTGATCTTCGATGTCGATCCCTTCGCGGCAGGCGTGATGATCGCCGCCGCCGCCCTTCCCGTCGCGGGCAATGTCTATATTCTGGCGCAGCATTTCGGGGTGGCGCCGCAGCGCGTCTCGGCCGCCATCCTCGTCTCGACCGCCGTTTCGATCCTCACGGTTCCGGCGGTCATCCATTGGGTTCACGGCTAAGGAGGCTTTGATGAAAACGATCTCGGAAAACCGCTGTTTCGGAGGCGTCCAAGGCGTCTATTCGCACGCGTCGAAGGTCAATGATTGCGAAATGACCTTCGGGCTGTTCCTGCCGCGCGAAGCCGAGGACGGGCCGGTGCCGGTGCTGTGGTATCTCTCGGGGCTGACCTGCACCCATGAGAACGCGATGACCAAGGCGGGCGCGCAGGCGTTCGCAGCCGAGCACGGAATCGCGCTCGTGTTCCCCGACACCTCGCCGCGCGGCGAGGGCGTGGCCAATCACGAGGATTACGATCTGGGTCAGGGCGCGGGCTTTTACGTCAACGCGACGCAGGACCCGTGGGCGCCGCATTTCCGGATGTGGGATTACATCGCCGAGGAACTGCCGAACGCCATCGACGCTGCCTTCGAGATCGATCCCGAGCGGCAGGCGATCACCGGCCATTCGATGGGCGGGCACGGTGCGCTGACGCTGGCGATGTCGCTGCCCGAGCGTTTCCGCTCGGTCTCGGCCTTCGCGCCGATCGCGAACCCGACGCAAAGCGACTGGGGCCGCAAGCAATTCAGCGCCTATCTGGGCGACAACGAGTCCGCTTGGGCCGCGCATGACGCGACGCTACTGGTCCGCGAGCGCGGATTTGCGGGCGAAATGCTGATCGATCAGGGCGGCTCGGACCAGTTCCTCGATCTGCTGAAACCCGAGGCGCTGGCCGAAGCGATGGCAGCGCGGCGTCAGCCCGGCACCTTCCGGATTCAGGAAGGTTACGATCACAGTTACTATTTCGTCTCGACCTTCATCCCCGATCACATCGAGTTCCACGCCGAGGCGCTCTGGGCGTGATCTGGGTCGATGCGGATGCCTGCCCGGTGAAAGCCGAGGCCGAGAAGGTCGCGACCCGTCTCGGCGTCAAGCTGATGCTTGTCTCCAATGGCGGGCTGCGGCCCTCGCCCAATCCGCTGGTCGAGATGGTCTATGTCGATCAGGGGCCGGACGTGGCCGATATGTATATCGCGGAGCGCGCGACGGTCGGCGATGTGGTGATCACCAATGACATTCCGCTGGCGGCGAAATGCGTCGAGGCCGGCGCGCGGGTGCTGCGCCCCGATGGTGAGGCGCTGACCCCTGCCAATATCGGTAACGTATTGGCAACACGGGATTTGATGGCGGATCTGCGCTCCGCCGATCCGTTCCGGCAGGGCGGCGGCAAGCCGTTTTCGAAGGCCGACCGGGCGCGGTTCTCGGATGCGCTCGACCGGGTCGCGCGGGCGGCAGCAAGAGAGGTTAAGAATGGTTAAGGCAGTTATCTTCGATATCGGTAACGTGCTGATCGAATGGCAGCCGGAGCGGCATTACGACCGGATCATGCCGCGCGAGACCCGCGAGCAGATGTTCGCGGAGGTCGATCTGCACGGGATGAATGACGAGATCGACCGCGGCGCGCCGTTCCGCGAGACGATCTACGCATGGGCCGAGAAATACCCAAGCTGGCGCGATGCGATCCGGCGCTGGCACGATGACTGGATCGAGATGGCCGCGCCCGAAATCCCACATTCGCTGCGCCTGATGAAATCCTTGCAGGCCAAGGGGATGCCGGTTTTCTCTCTGACGAATTTCGGAATTCAAAGCTACGATTTCGCGGCCACGCATTATCCGTTTCTGCGCGATTTCGACCGGGATTTCATCTCGGGCCATATGGGCGTCACGAAGCCCGACCCGAAGATCTATCAGATGGTCGAGGACGCGTCGGAGCTGTCCGGCTCGGATCTGATCTTCACCGATGACCGCGCCGACAATATCGCGACGGCGCATACCTTCGGCTGGAAAACGCATCTCTTCGACGGGCCGGAGGGCTGGGCGCGGCGGCTGGTCGAGGAAGGGCTGCTGGAGGAGGCGGAGGCCGCATAAGTTCAACTTATGCAGCGACCCCGAAAATAAGAAAAACTTATCTCAGGCGCGTTTCGCGACTGCGACGCCCAGAAGCTCGAGCACCTTCGCCTCGATCTGCGGCGCATCCATGCCTGCCGAGTGATACATGTCCTCGGGCGAGGCGTGGTCGATGAACGTGTCGGGCAAGACCATCGAGCGGAACTTGAACCCGTGATCGAAGACGCCCTGATCCGACAGGTATTGCGCGACATGGCTGCCGAAGCCGCCGATCGCGCCTTCCTCGATGCAGATCAGCGCCTCGTGTCCGGCGACCAGCCGGTCGATCAGATCGGTGTCGAGCGGTTTGACGAAGCGTGCATCGGCGACGGTCGGCGCAAGGCCGCGGGCCTGCAGCGCCTCGCGCGCTTTCAGCACTTCGGCCAGACGGGTGCCATAGGACAGGATCGCGACGCGCGCGCCTTCCGCGATCATCCGGCCCTTGCCGATTTCCAGCGGAACGCCTTCTTCGGGCATGTCGACGCCCATGCCTTCACCGCGCGGATAGCGGAAGGCGATGGGGCCGTCATCATATGCTGCGGCGGTGGCGACCATATGGACCAGCTCGGCCTCGTCGGCGGCGGCCATCACGACCATGCCGGGCAAGGACGACATGAAGCCCACGTCGAACGAGCCCGCATGGGTCGCGCCATCCGCGCCCACCAGACCGGCGCGGTCGATGGCGAAGCGCACGGGGAGGCGCTGGATCGCGACGTCATGCACGATCTGATCGTAGCCGCGCTGCAGGAAGGTCGAGTAGATCGCGCAGAACGGTTTCATACCGGACGCCGCGAGCCCGGCGGAGAAGGTGACGGCGTGTTGCTCGGCGATGCCCACGTCGAAACAGCGGCGCGGATAGACGCCCGCGAATTGCTTCAGCCCTGTGCCATCGGGCATGGCGGCGGTGATACCGACGATCTTCTCGTCCTTCGCCGCTTCCTTGATCAGGCTTTCGGCAAAGACCTTGGTGTAGCTTGGCGCGTTGGAGGGCGATTTCTTCTGCTCGCCGGTGCTGAGATCGAATTTCGCGGTGGCATGGCCGCCATCGGGGCGGTTCTCGGCCGGGCCGTAGCCCTTGCCCTTTTTCGTCACCGCGTGGATCAGGACCGGGCCGGTCGCGCGGGCCTTGAGCGTGCGCAGCAGCGGCAGCAGCTGATCGAGGTCGTGGCCATCGACCGGGCCGACATAGGAGAAGCCCAGCTCCTCGAACAGGGTGCCGCCCATGGCGATGCCCTTGAGCATTTCCTTCGCCCGGCGCGCACCTTCCTGGAACGGAACGGGCAGCAGACCGACCGCGCCTTTGGCGGCGGATTTCAGGTCCTGCAGCGGGGCCTCTGAATAAAGCCGGGTGAGGTAGCTCGACAGCGCGCCGACGGGCGGGGCGATCGACATCTCGTTATCGTTGAGCACGACGAACATGCGTTTGCCCAAGTGGCCCGCGTGGTTCATCGCCTCGAAAGCCATGCCGCCCGACATCGCGCCGTCACCGATCACGGCAATCGCGTCGCCCGTTTCGGCGCCCAGCTCGCGGCCCATCGTGAAGCCGGTCGCGGCCGAAATCGAAGTGGAGCTATGGCCCGCGCCGAACGGGTCGTAAGGCGACTCCGAGCGTTTGGTGAAACCCGACAGCCCGCCCTTGGTGCGCAGCGTACGGATGCGGTCGCGGCGCCCGGTCAGGATCTTGTGGGGGTAGCACTGGTGGCCGACATCCCAGACGATCTTGTCGCGCGGCGCGTCGAACACGGCATGTAGCGCGACCGTCAACTCGACCACGCCCAGACCTGCCCCCAGATGCCCGCCGGTTTGCGACACGGCCGAGATGGTCTC
The DNA here is from genome assembly GCF_002020075.1 of Thioclava sp. F36-7. NCBI lineage: Bacteria > Pseudomonadati > Pseudomonadota > Alphaproteobacteria > Rhodobacterales > Paracoccaceae > Thioclava > Thioclava sp. F36-7. The sequence goes on from NZ_MPZR01000004.1 coordinate 327,344, forward strand.
AGCGCGCAACTCGGTGGCGAGCGTTTTCAGCTCGGGATCGGAAAGGCCTTTCAGATCGGACGGCAGTCGCACCTTGTCGAGGAGCGGTGTGGCCGTTTGGTCGTTCGGGTTATCGCTCATTGGCTGCCCCCCAGGCGCGCTACATCTCGCGGGAGATAACGAAACGCGCAGCGGCCCGCAAGTTTTCCGCTTCCTCGCCGTAAGGCGAAAGCGCGTCTATGGCTTGCTCGATCAGCTCGCCCTCCCGAAGCCGCGCACCGGCGAGGCCGAGCAGCGAAACGAAGGTGGCTTTTCCGGCCTCGGCATCCTTGCCGACCCGTTTCCCGGCGGCCTTTTCGCAACCCGTCACATCTAGGATGTCATCGTGAATTTGAAAGGCCAGACCGACCGCATCGGCGAAATCGCTGAGGGGGCCCTCGTCCTCGCCCGCGAGGATCGCGCCGGTGCGCGAGGCGAATGAGATCAGCGCCCCGGTCTTGCCCGCCTGCAGCGCGGTGATCTGGCTGAGCGAGAGCGGATCGGTGGCACTTTCCGCCGCGATGTCGAGCGCCTGACCGTGGCCCATCCCAGCCGCGCCGGAGGCTTTCGCAAGCGCGAGGCTCAGCGCGATGCGCCGCTCTGCCGGGCCGAGGACGGGGTCGGCGCAAAGCTCAAACGCAAGCGTCTGCAACACGTCGCCGGTCAGCACGGCGGTGGCCTCGTCCCATTTCACGTGGATCGTCGGCTGGCCGCGGCGCAGATCGTCGTCATCCATGCAGGGCAGGTCGTCATGCACGAGGCTATAGGCGTGCAGCGCCTCGACCGCGGCGGCGGCGGGCATCGCCTGCGCCTCCGGGATGCCGAAGATCGCGGCGCTTTCGATTGCGAGGAAGGCGCGCAGGCGTTTGCCGCCCTGCAGCGCGTAATGCATCGGGGCGCGCAGCGGCCCCTCGGGCTGGCGCGCCACAGCGGCATCGAGCGCGACCTGAACGGTCGTCTGCACCTCTTTCAAGCGGGGCGCGAACATTTACAGACCTTCGGCGGGGGTCGTGCCTTTCGGAGCGCCGTCGGCATTGAGCGTGATTTTCTCCACGCGCGCCTCGGCCTCTTTCAGAAGCTTGGCGCAATGCTCTTTCAGCTTGGCGCCGCGCTCATAGAGTTTGATCGACTCGTCCAGGGGCACGTCGCCATGTTCCAGTTTGCCCACGACTTCCTCGAGAGCCTTCATCGCCTCTTCGAAGCTCAACGCGTCAATATCGCTCATCAATCTGCATTCCCGGTGATATGTCGTCCAATAAGGCTCTGACGCCCGGTTTCCTGCAAACCATATCCGGCTCGCGGAGTCGAGATCACCCCGCGAGACCGGTGCTATCGTGAACGTCTTATCGCCTATTTCTGAAGCGACTCGAGATATGTCGCGAGTGAAAGGACGCGCCCGCGGGTGGCCAGAACGTCGGTGTAATACGGCGCACCGTGTCCGCCCTGTTCCATGAAGACATCGCCGAAGACCGGCATCGGCCCGCCATGCGCCCGCACGCCCGTGCGTCCGTCGATGATGTGGATCGCCTTGAGCATCGGGAACTCGCCATCATTCGCGGCGGCAAGGCCGGTCAGATCGGCGGGTTTCACGTTCAGATATTCGGCCATCGGCCCGGTGCCCGTGCCATCGTCGCCATGACAACTGGCGCAATACTGGCCGTAGAGAGCTTTGCCGACATCGCCGTCCTGAGCGATGGCCGGGGTCGCGGCGAGACAGGCCGCAGCGATGAGGTAAGTGAAGCGCATAGTGTCCTCCCACACAAGTTGACGCATAGGAAGGTTGGGCGCGAAATGAGGCCGAGTCGATGATCGACGTCAATGACGAAGGGCGCTCCTTTTTGCTAAGGAACGCCCCACGAAAAGGGCCATCTCTGTTCGAGATGGCCCTCCGAGATCTACGGAGATGGTCCGGTTAGGGTCCGAAGGATCCAGCCGTCCCAGTCAGGGTTCTTTGCCCCAGGGTTTGCCCTCAGGCCACGGCCCCCCTCACTGTCCCGACACCTCTCTCCACTATCACTCTAGACACTGGACCACCTCCTTTCATGCGTTGCCGTTATCCACAGCGTGCCACAGATTTTGTGTGTGGCAAGAAAAATTACGCAAGTCTTGGAGAAAGTTTCGTAACAAGTGCCTTGAAAGGCAGCAGTGCGATCAAAGTCAGGGCAAGTTTTACAAGCCAGTCTGCGGTGGCCAGCGACACCCAGAGCGGCACCGTCGGCCCGAAGCCCAACAGGGGCAGGGTTTCGTTCGCCCAGGACACGTCATTCGACGGCTCGAGGAAGATCAGCGCGCTCGAGAAGGCGATCGAGAAGAAGATCAGCGTATCGAGCGAAGCGCCAATCAGGGTCGAGATCGCGGGGGCACGCCACCACACGCCGTCGCGCAGCTTGTCGAAGACGAAGATGTCGGTCATCTGCGCCACGAGGAAGGCCGCGCCGGAGCCGAGCGCGATGCGCAGCGTGACGGCGGGATAGGTGTAGCCGTCGCCCTGCAGCATGATCTGGCTGCCGATGAGCGAGCAGATCACGCCCACGACGAAGCCGGCGGCGACCACGCGGCGCGCGGCGCCCGGGCCGTAGACGCGGTTCATCACGTCATTGACGAGGAAGGCGAAGGGGTAGGTGAAGGCGCCCCAGGTCAGCCAGTCGCCGACGAGGAATTGCACCAGGATGTTCGAGGCCACGACGATGATGGCCATGGCAATGATGCCAGGAATATAGCGGGTCATGATGTTCAACCGTTTTTACATGGTAGCGGAGACATGGCCCGGAACCCTCCGGGCAAGGGCGCGCGATACGCGCTCGAACGCGTTGCGTCAATCCTTTTTGGCGGTGCGGCGCGTCTCAGGCAGGACGTATTCCACGATCTCGGTGCGCTGCAGGAACCGGAAATTATCGTCGGAAATCATCGTCAGACGGATCGCGCCGCTGTCGTCGCGCCAGACCGCGAGGCCTTCGAGATTGTCGTGACGCCCGGCGCCGGTTTCCAGAAGAACCTCGCCGCCCGAGATCGAGTCGCCGTTGATGTCGAAGACCTGAACGCGCGTCCGAAAGCCCAGTAGCCCCCAGAAGTCGCGCTCCAGCAGGTAGAAGCGGCCATCGGGGCCGAAATCCGCACCGACCGGCAGCCAGTTCTCGGAGCGCGGGATGGCGAAGGGTTGATCCCATTTCCCGTCGCGATAGCGCCAGACCGGGTAGGGCCTGTCTTTCGCGCCCGAGCGTTCGGGCATCGTGTAGAGCGTGCCCTGATCGTCGATCGCCAGCGCCTCGAGCGAGGAGTTGTTCTGCATCTTCGCAAAGGCATCCGGGCGCGGCAGCAATTCGGCCGGACCGCCATCGGTCGGGAAATGCGACACCCGCGCGAGCCCCTCGAAGGAGATATAGACAGAGCCGTCCGGGGCCAGCGCCAAGCCTTCGCTGTCACCCAGATGACGGGTCAGCGCCGCGCCCTTGGAGCTGTGCAGCCAGTTCGGCCCTTGGGTGACCCTCACGTCCTTGATCTGGCCAGCTGCGTCGCGATCGAGATGCCCGCGCCAGATGGTCGTGCGGTCCGACTGGGTGACGAAATCGCCTCCGTCCGGCCCCAGCTCAAGCCCTGAAAACCCGCCGAAGACGAACACGCCCGGCATGGTCCAGTGATAGCTTTGCAGGAATTGCGCGCGAGGATGCGGCCCGGCGGGCGCGAGCCCTCCGAGAATGGCCAGCCCCGCACCTGCAATCAGCGCGAGGTAAGAACGGCGCGGCATTGGTTGGGCAGGTCCGACATGACGTAGGTTTTCGCGTTTTTCTTCGGCGGCCCTTTCGGCTTGGGCTTGGCCGCGGTCTTCGGCGGGTTGAGGTAATCGGTCACCCACCAGTTCAGCGTGTCGTCACAGCCATCGCCTCCCTTCGAGAGCTGCGCCACGGTCGGTTTCTGCGTCTCGCAATAGCGCGCACCGGGCGGGCATTTCAGGCGGACGTGGAAATGCGTGTTGTGGCCATACATCGGACGGATCTTCTGCAGCCATGCGCGATCGTTGCGCGGCACCGTGTTGCACATCGCGATCTTCACGGCGGCGGCCACGAAGATACGGTCGACGCGCGGATCGGCAGCGGCGTGGCGCATCAGCGCGAGATGCTGCGGCGTCCAGTTGGAATTGGTGTGGCGCTGATCGGCGGTGCGCACCGAAATCGAGGAGATTTTCTCCCGCTGGGTGCGGCTGAGATTCAGGTTCGTCGCGGGCAGCATCCAGATATCTGCATCCAGCCCGATCTGGTGGCTCGCATGGCCGCCGGTCATCGGACCGCCGCGCGGCTGGGAAATGTCACCGATATAGAGCCCGTTCCACCCCGGCAGCGACGCGGCATAGCGCGACAGGTCCTGCAGGTAGGTCAGCATCGCGGGTTGGCCCCAGTTGCGGTTGCGCGACAGGCGCATCGCCTGCCAGGTCGGTCCGCTCTCGGGCATGCGCTGCAGGCCTGCGGCGCAGCCGCGCGAGTAAAACCCGATGGCCGAAGGCGCCTGCGCCGAAGCGTTCGCCTTGGAGCCGAAAAGTTGGCGGGCGAGCGGTTCGGCGAATGTGGGCGCAGAAATAAGGCTGAAAGAAAGAGCGGCGACGAGAAATTTCGCGATCATGATGTGGGGGGTCCTTCGGGCGCAGGGTCTCCGTGACTTCTCACGAATCCTAGCAGGACCAGCCCCAAAAGCAAAAGAACGATGATCGGTGTGATGCCCGTCGACTGATTTCCGCTTATCTGCGTCGTGATCCCGATGGCGAGCGGGGCGATGAAGGCGGTGGCCTTGCCCGAAAGCGCGTAGAGGCCGAAATGCTCGGTGATCTTTTCCGGGTCGGCCTGACGCACCATCATCGTGCGCGAGGCCGATTGCAGCGCCCCGCCGCAGGCCCCGATCATCCCGCCCAGCACCATGAAGGCGATGTCGGGCAGTTTGCTGTCGGGGGTGACGGCCATGCCGAAGACGCTTTCGCGCGAGATCATCACGATGCCGATCACGACCAGCGTCAGGATCACAAGCGAGGTGATGATGACCGTGCGCGGCCCCCAGCGGTCATCGGCCTTGCCGCCGAGCCATGCGAAGGTCGCCCCGGTGATCGTGCCGAGGATGCCGAACAGGCCGATCAGCGTGATCGACCAGTTCAACACGCCCGCCGCATAGAGCCCGCCGAAGGTGTAGATGCCGTTGAGCGCGTCGCGGTAGAACATCGAGCTGAGCAGGAACGAGGTCAGCGAGCGCCGGCGCGGCAGCGCCTTCAGCGTCGCGCGCAGTTCGGGCCAAGCGCCGCGCAGTGCCGTGCCGATGGGCAGCGCGTCGGGTTTGCGCGGCTCGCGCACCCAGAAGAAGAAGGGGATCATGAAGACCGCATACCAGATTGCGGTGAGCGGCCCGACCGCACGGGTATCCTCGCGCGTGGCGACGTCGAGACCGAAGAGCGGGTCGATCCCCAGCATCGTCTTGCCGGTCGTCGGGCTCGCCTGCAGCAGCAGAAGCATGATGAACAGCGTGATCATCCCGCCGATATAGCCGAACGCCCATCCCGAGCCGGAGATGCGCCCGATTTCCTCGCGGGGCCCGAGGTCAGGCAGGATCGCATTGGTGAAGGTGGTCGCGAATTCCATGCCGATCATGCCGATGGCGAAGCTGATCATGATCGCCATCAGCTTGAAATCGCCCGGCACCGCGTACCACAGGCCCCATGCGCCCAGCACATACATCACCGAGAAGACCCAGATGAACGGCATCCGCCGTCCCGAGCGGTCCGCGACCGCGCCGAGGAAGGGCGAGCCGAGCGCGATCAGGATCCCGGCGATGCCGACGCCATAGCCCCAGACGGTCTGCGCCGCCGTGCCCGAGCCCATCAGGTCTTTCACGAAGGGAGCGAAGATGAAGGTGACCAGCAGCGTGTTATAGGGTTGGCTCGCCCAGTCGAAGAACCACCAGCCCCAGATGCGTTTCTTCGCCGTGATCATGTCGCCCTCTCCCCGCCGCGCCATTAATTGCGGCGATCAAGCCCGAAAAGGGACGATCTGGCAAGGGTTTCGACGGGTTAGCCATGCCGCGCTGGCGGCAGTGTTACATCTGCGGCGGCCAGGGGCGCTTGTGATCGGCTTCGGCCCAGGCGGTCACGAATTCGGGAAGCTGCGGCGAAGTCGCGTCCTGCCCCATCTCGGCCAGAACCTGCGCGGGCGGGATCATACCTTTCTTGGAGGTCACCGCGCCGCGGATCAGCACATGCGAGGTGCAATCTCCGTCCTTCGTGAACATCGCATGCTCGAGCCAGATCCAGCGATCGTCCCAGCCGAGGCAACGCGAGCGCATCTCGAATTTCTGAAACGCCTGCACCCGGCGGCGATAGCGCGTGGTGTTACCGGCGACCACGATGCCCCATTTGTTGCGCTTGAGCGCATTCCAGAGCCCGGTACGGATCGCGAGCGGGATCCGCCCCAGATCAAAAAGCGTCAGCGTGCGCCCGTTGTTGAGCTCCATCCACAGGTCGATGTCCCACGGCCAGCAGATATGCTGGCTGACATGGGTGCCCGTGATCGGCAACGCCGGGGCGTTGCGGAACTTCACGATCTCTTTGGCCATGCGGATAACGGGATACATGCGCCCAGAGGTGCTGCGCCGCAGCGGGGCGGTCAAGAGAGACGTTACGGAAAATGCGCGCCAGCCTGCGGTTGCAATGCCGCGGCGCGTCGCTTACCTGTCTTTGCGATCCAAAGCGGAGGTTTCGATGGTCACGCTCTTTCAGGCCCTGGTGCTGATCCTGAACGTCATCTGGTTCGTCATGATCGCCCATATCATCATGAGCTGGCTTATCAATTTTCAGGTGCTGAACCTGCGCCAACCCTTGGTGGCGCAAATCTGGTTCGGTCTGAATAACCTGCTGGAGCCGATCTACGGGCGCATCCGGCGCTTCCTGCCCGACACGGGCGGGCTCGATCTGGCGCCGCTGGTGGCCTTCATCATCCTGATCATCATCCGTCAGGCGCTGTTCAACAACGCGGCCTTCTTCTACGGCAACAGCTTCTGATGCCAGCGGCTGCGGCAGCCGAGGCACCCGCAGAGCTACTGGCGCGGGTCTGGGGGTTCGACGCCTTCCGGCCCGGTCAGGAAGAGATCGTGCGCGCGGTGATCGACGGCCAGAACGTGCTGGCGATCATGCCGACGGGCGGCGGGAAATCCCTGTGTTATCAATTGCCTGCGCTGGCGCGCGAGGGCGTGACGGTGGTGATCTCGCCGCTGATCGCCCTGATGCGCGATCAGGTCCGCGCGCTACGGCAGGCGGGTGTCGAGGCGGGCGCGCTGACCTCGGGCAATACCGAGGAGGAGACCGAAGAGGTTTTCACCGCGATCGACGAAGGGCGGCTGAAGCTTCTCTACATGGCGCCGGAGCGTCTGGCCTCGGGCGGGGCGCAGCATCTGCTGAAGCGCGCAGGCGTCAGCCTGATCGCGGTGGACGAGGCGCATTGCGTCAGCCAGTGGGGGCATGATTTCCGCCCCGACTACCTGCGTATCGGTGAGCTGCGCCGCAGCCTTGGCGTGCCGCTCGCGGCCTTCACCGCGACCGCCGACGAAGAAACCCGGACCGAGATCGTCACGCGCCTGTTCGACGGGCAGCCTCCCGAGAGCTTCCTGCGCGGCTTCGACCGGCCGAATATTCATCTGGCGTTCTCGCCCAAGGATCAGCCGCGCCAACAGATTCTGCGCTTCGCCTCGGCGCGCAAAGGGCAGTCGGGCATCGTCTATTGCGGCACGCGGGCGAAGACCGAGGCGTTAGCCAAGGCGCTGAGCGAGGCCGGGCATCTGGCCTGTCACTATCACGGCGGGATGGAGGCCGATGACCGTCGCGCAGTGGAGACCCGTTTTCAGCAGGAAGACGGGCTGATCGTGGTCGCGACGGTGGCCTTCGGGATGGGCGTGGACAAGCCCGATATCCGCTGGGTCGCCCATGCCGATCTGCCGAAAAGCATTGAGGCCTATTATCAGGAGATCGGCCGCGCCGGGCGCGATGGCGCCGCTGCCGAGACGCTGACGCTTTACGGGCCCGACGACATCAAGCTGCGCCGGTCCCAGATCGACGAGGGGCTCGCCCCGCCCGAGCGCAAGGAGGCCGATCACGGACGCCTGAACGCGCTGCTGGGGCTCGCCGAGGCGACCGAATGCCGCCGGGTGAAGCTGCTGCGCTATTTCGGCGAAGAGGCCGCGCCCTGCGGGCATTGCGACCTGTGCGATACGCCGCCCGAGGTCTTCGACGGCACCGAGGCGGTGCGCAAGGCGCTGTCGGCGGCGCTGCGTTCCGAGGAACGGTTCGGCGCGGGGCATCTGATCGAGATTCTGCTGGGCTCGCAGACCGACAAGATCAAGCAATGGGGTCATGACAAGCTGCCGACCTACGGGGTCGGGCGCGATCTGAGCCGTCCGCAATGGCAGGCGGTGTTCCGGCAGATGATGGGGCACGACCTGATCCGGCCCAACGCGTCGCGGCACGGCGCGCTGGTGATGACGCAGACCGCCCATCCGATCCTGCGCGGCGAGCAGTCGATCACGCTGCGCCGCGATCTGGTGGCGAAGGCGAAGACCAAGCATGTCGTGCGGACGCTGGTGAGCGACGACGACGCGCCGCTTCTCTCGGCGCTGAAGGCGAAGCGGCGCGCGCTGGCCGAGGCGCAGGGCGTGCCCGCCTATGTCGTTTTCACCGACCGAACCCTGATCGAGATGGCCGAGAAACGCCCCGGAACGCTCGACGAGATGGCCGGGATCAGCGGTGTCGGTGCGAAGAAGCTGGAAAGCTACGGCACGGAGTTTCTGGAGGTGATCGCGGGCGCGGTGGAAGAGATGCACCCGCTGCGGCGCAAGCTGGCAGGCTCGACCGAGGGGGAGATTTACGACCGTCTGGCCGACGCGCAGCGGGGTTTGGAACGCGGCGCGGATGGCTATGATCGCCCGCTCTCCTGCTCGGCCTCGACGATCCGCAAGATCGCCGAGACGAAGCCGCGCTCGCGCGATGAGCTTGCCCGGATTTCGAACCTGCCCGAGGCGAAGCTCGACCGTTTTGCCGAGGCGTTTCTAGCGGTGCTGGCCGACTACCGCTAGGCGGGTTGGTCGATCGCAGGCGGGCGCGCATCTGCGGGACGGTCCGACAGGATGCGTTCGGTAATCTCACGTTTTTTCAGTGGCTTGGTCAGGTAATGATCGATCCCGGCGGCAAGGATGCCCTCGCTGTCGCCCTCCATCGCATGGGCGGTCAGCGCGCAGATCGGCACATGCGCGGCGCCTTCCGCGGCCCGGATTTTGCGCGCCGCCTCGCGCCCGTCCATGCCGGGCATCGAGATGTCCATGAAGATCAGATCGGGCTGGAAGCTGCGCCACAGCGCGACCGCCTCATGGCCGTTATTGGCGAAGCGCAGATCGATATCGAGATCCTTCACCATCTTGGAAAAGACCAGCTGATTGGTGCGGTTATCCTCGGCGGCGAGAACGCGCATCGCGCGCCGCTCGGTCAGCTCTGGTGGCGGGCCGGGGGGCGGCGGATCAGGCGTGGCATCGGCCGCCCGCGACAGGTCCTGCAATGCGCGGAACAGTTCTGAGCGCAGCACCGGTTTTTGCAGACAGCCGGTGATACCCTCACCCATCGCGGCCTTTGCAGCCACGGGGTCGGAACTGAGCAGCAGGATCGGCACGTCACCGCCATCCGCCCGAAGCCTCTGCGCCAGCGCGACCCCGTCGAGCGCGGGCATTTGGTGATCGGTCAGGATCACGTCGAAGGCGCTGCCATCCTCGATCACCTGCAACGCTTCCTCGCCCGAGCGGCAAAGCGTGACCTCCAGCCCGTAGGTCTGTAACTGCCGCTCCAGAATGACGCGATTGACCAGAAGATCATCGACGACCAGCGCCGCGCGCAGCGTTATCGGCGGGGAGGGGGCGTCGATCGGCTCGACCGGTTCGGCGCGGGGCAGCACCACCTTTAGGCCGAAACACGAGCCTTCGCCAAGCGCGCTGTCCACCCAGACCTCGCCGCCCATCAGCTCCACCAGTTGGCGGGTGATCGCGAGGCCGAGGCCTGTGCCTTCGAATTTGCGATTACTCTCGGCCTCGACCTGATTGAACTCGCCGAAGACGTGATCGAGCAGCTCGGGCGCGATGCCGATGCCGGTGTCTTCGACGGTGATGTGCAGCTCGTAGTGACCGGCCTCGCGTTCGACCCCCACGACGCGGGCGAGGACGTGACCGGCATCGGTGAATTTCACCGCATTGCCCAGAAGGTTGGTCAGAATCTGCCGCATTCGGCCGGGATCGGCCTCGAAGCGGGTGGGCAGGAACAGGTCGTAATCCACCAGCAGCTTCACCTCGCGATCCTTGGCGGAGGGCTGCAACAGCACCATGACCTCGTGCAGGCAGCGTTCGAGATCGAAGGGTTCGGGGTAGAGCCGCATCCGCTCCGCCTCGATCTTCGAGTAATCCAGCACGTCGTTGATGATGGTCAGAAGCGCCTCGCCCGACGACCGGATGGTCTCGGCGAAGAGGCGCTGTTCCTCGGTCAGATCGGTCTCGGCCAGCAGGTCCGCCATGCCGACGACGCCGTTCATCGGGGTGCGGATCTCGTGGCTCATATTGGCGAGGAAGGCGGATTTCGCGCGGTTCGCCGCCTCCGCCCGGTCGCGGGCTTCGCGCAGTTCGATCTCGCGCGCGACGGCGCCGGTGATGTCCTGCGCGAAGGTGACGAGATCGCCCTGTGCGCCCCATGTGTCGTTGAGCCGGAACCAGCGGCCATCCTGCGTGCGCAGCTCCATCGGGGGGATGTCGGTGCGGCGGATGCGTTCGCACATCTCGAAATGCCAATCGAGCGGGTCGCGCCCCTGCAGATCGAAGAAGCCGCTTTCTGCCGCGATGCGCGTCACCTCGTCATAGGAGACGCCGGGACCGATCGCGATTTCCCCTTCGAAGAAGGCCAGAAACAGTTCGTTGGCGGCGACGAGGCGCAGGTCGCTGTCGAATACTGCGAAACCGTCCGAGATCGAATTGACCGCATGCCACAGCCGGGCCTGCGCGATCTGGGCGAGCGAATTCGCCCGTTCGAGATCGTTGCGCACGCGGCTGTTCTCGCCCAGCAGGGTTTCGCGTTCGCTGAGCGCACGGGCGAGGCCCTCGCGCTGCTCCACCACCTGATCGGAGAGCATGCGCGCGTGGTGGGCCAGCTTCTGGTTGGCGGCGAAAAGCTCCTGGCGCTTCTGCTCCAACAGCTTCTCCGCCGCGAGCCGTCCGCGGCGTTCCTGTGCCAGTTTCTCTGCGATCGCTTTGTGCATGGACGCGGCAAAGCCCCCCGTATGGTCCGGGAGGCAGAGTTGCAGTGCTGCGTGAAAGGCGGGTTAACCGCGATGAGGGGCGGGCGGGAAAATCCCTAAATTGCTATGGATTGCCCGCTCGCTTGACCCTCAAAGATCGGGTTTCAGAGACGCTCGATCGAGAGCGCGATGCCCTGGCCGCCACCGATGCACATGGTGACGAGGCCGTGCTTGCCGCCGGTGCGCTCCAGCGCGTGCAGCGCCTTCACGATCAGGATCGCGCCGGTGGCGCCAACCGGGTGACCAAGCGCGATCGCACCGCCATCGGGGTTCACCTTCGACGCATCCAGACCCAGCTCGCGCGAGACGGCCAGCGCCTGCGAGGCAAAGGCTTCGTTGCTTTCGATCCAGTCGAAATCGGAGGCCTGCATGCCGGTCTTTTCCAGCAGCGCGCGCACGGCGGGGATCGGCCCGAGGCCCATAACCTCGGGGCGCACGCCCGCGATGGCGTAGCCGGTGATCTTGGCGCGCGGGGTCAGGCCCGCCTCTTTCGCGGCCTCTTCGCGGGCCAGAACCAGTGCCGCCGCACCGTCATTGATGCCCGAGGCGTTTCCCGCCGTGACCGAGCCGTCCTTCTGGAAGACCGGCTTGAGCGAGCCGAGCTTCTCAAGGCTCGTCTGTTTCGGGTGCTCGTCGGTGTCGAAGACGGTCGTGCCCTTGCGCGTGGTGATCTCGACGGGGGCGATCTCTTCCTTGAAGTGACCCTCGGAGATCGCTTTCGCCGCGCGCTCCTGGCTTTCCATCGCGAAGGCGTCCTGCTCTTCGCGCGAGATCGAACACTCGGCGGCCACGTTCTCGGCGGTCACGCCCATATGGCCGGTGCCGAAGGGGCACGACAGCGCGCCGGTCATCATGTCGAGCATCTTCGCGTCGCCCATCTTCTGGCCGAAGCGGGCAGCGGGCAGGATATAGGGCGATTTGCTCATCACCTCGGCGCCGCCGGCGAGTGCGAAATCGGCATCGCCCATCATCAGCATCTGCGCCGCCGAGACGACTGCCTGCACGCCGGAGCCGCAAAGGCGGTTCACGTTCATCGCGGGCGTGCCGACGGGGACGCCTGCATTCACCGCCGCCACGCGGCTGAGATACATGTCGCGCGGTTCGGTGTTGATGATATGGCCGAAGACCACCTGACCGATCTTGTCCGCCGACACGCCCGCCCGCGAGATCGCCTCTTTCGAGACATGGGTGGCGAGGTCGATCGGCGCGAAGCCGGACAGCGTGCCGCCGAACGTGCCGATAGGCGTGCGGGTGCCGGAGAGAATGACGATACCGGTCATGGGTAGCCTCCAATGTTTGGGTCGGCGCGAGGGTAGCGAATGGGCTGACCCCGCGCCAGCAGGGCCAAGCGGTTATGACGAGACGTCATTTGGCCGGGCGGTGGGTTGAAACTCTCGGTCAAGGGGACACATTCTGGAAAACGAATATGACTAGGAGGCCGAACATGAGTGCCAACCCGATCGTCAAAGGGTTCTGGGATAAACCCACCGGAAGCTGGCAATACGTCTTTCACGACCCCGATACGATGAAGGGCGCCGTGGTCGATCCGGTCTGGGATTACGACCATCAGGCGGGCGCCACGACGCTGGGCAATGCCGAGAATATCCTCGATTACGTCAAGGCCGAGGGGATCGACGTGGAGTGGGTGCTCGATACGCATCCCCATGCCGACCACTTTTCCTCCGCCGTCTGGCTGGCCGAGAAACTGGGCGCCAAGCGCGGCATCGGCGAGCGCGTGCGCAAGGTGCAAAGCCTCTGGGCCGAGATCTACAACACGCCCGATCTGCCGCAGGACGGGCGGCAATGGGATCACCTGTTCACCGAGGGCGAGACGTTCAAGATCGGCAATCTCGACGTGAAGGTGATGCTCTCGACCGGGCACACGCTGGCCTCGATCACCTATGTCGTGGGCGATGCAGCCTTCGTGCATGATACGCTGATGCAGCCCGAAAGCGGCACGAGCCGGGCGGATTTTCCGGGCGGCTCTGCGGCCGAGCTGTGGGATTCGATCCGGGCGATCCTCGATCTGCCCGCCGAGACGCGGCTGTTCATCGGGCACGACTATCCCGGCGAGGGCAAGGAGCCGCAGACCGGCGCGACCGTGGCCGATCACCGCCAGCACAACAAGCACGTCAAGGACGGCATCACCCGCGAGGAGTACATCAAGACGCGTGAAGAGCGTGATGCGACCCTGCCGCTGCCGAAACTGATGCTGGCTGCGTTGCAGGTGAATATCCGCGGCGGGCGCAAGCCCGAGGCCGAGGGGGACGGGCGGTCTTACCTGAAAATCCCGCTCGACTATTTCGAGCCGCGGTAACGCTCAGCCGCGCGGCAGTTCGGCCCGGCCCTCGGGCGTGAGTAACCACGCGTCGCGGCCTTCGATGACTGCTGTCGAGAGCGGGTGGCCATAGCCCGCGCCGGAATCGAGATTGAGGCGGTTACCGTAATGGGTGGCCGCCTTGATGTTTGTATGGCCGTGCACGATCAGCGCCCCGTGGTCGCGGCTGTCGGTCAGGAAGGGTTTGCGGATCCACAGAAGGTCATCCTCCACCTGATCCTCCATCGCGACGCCGGGACGAATACCCGCATGAACGAAGATCGCCTCGCCGCGAGGGAAATAGGCGGGCTGTCCCGCGAGCCACTCGCGATGGGCCTGCGGGATCGCCGATAGTTCCTTCGCGACCTCGTCGAGGGGCCGGGAGAACGCGTTCGCGATGCCGTAGCTTTCCAGCGTTGCCTCGCCGCCCACGCGCGGGTTGAGATAGGAGACCTCCGCGCTCAGGATCGGGTCTTCGGTATAGGGATCCTCGAGAAAGCCGAGGAACATTCGGTCGTGATTGCCGCGCAGCACGACCCAGTTCTCGCCGCTTTGCTGACCTTTCATCAGGTAGTCGATCACCCCGGCAGAGTCCGGTCCGCGATCGACCAGATCGCCGACATGCACGATCGGGGCCTCGGTCTCGCCGCATGTCGCGCGATCCGCCGCGATCAGCTCATGCGCGCGCTTGAGCTTGTCGAGATGTCCGTGAATGTCGCCGATCGCATAGGTGCGCATGCCTGTCCCTTCCAATGAAAAGGCCCCCCGCGCGCGGCGGAGGGCCCGGATTCAACCGTTCAGCTAGATCAGCCGAGGACGAATTCCAGCGGTTTGACCTGCTTGAAGCCGCCCGAGGTTTTCAGCGCGTCGACCACGTCCTGACCGACGGCCTCGTCGACATAGGCAATCGCGATCGCCTCGCCGCCCTGCTTGGAGCGACCCAGGGTGAAGTTCGCGAGGTTCACGCCCTTCTCGCCGAGGATCGTGCCGAGTTTACCGATGATGCCGGGCACGTCGTCATTGGTGGTATAGAGCATGTGCTCGCCCACTTCGGCGTCGATGTTGATGCCCTTGATCTGGATGAAGCGCGGCTTGCCATCCGAGAACACGGTGCCCGCGATCGAGCGTTCCTTGCTTTCCGAGACGACGGTGACCTTGATGTAGCCCTCGAAGATACCGGTCTGGTCCTGCGAGGTGGTCGAGATCTGGATGCCGCGCTCTTTCGCGATGACCGGGGCGGAGACCATGTTCACGTCCGGCTGGCTGGCTTTCAGGATGCCCGAAACCACGGCGGCGTCGAGCGCCTTGAGGTTCATCTCGGACGCCACACCGTCGAAGGTGATGTTGATCGCCTTGATCGCATCCTCGGTCATCTGGCCGATGAAGCCGCCGAGGTGCTGCGCGAGTTTCACCCACGGACCCATGACTTTCGCCTCTTCGGCGGTCATCGAGGGCATGTTGAGCGCATTCTCGACCGCGCCGTCCAGCAGGTAGTTCGACATCTGCTCTGCGACTTGCAGGGCGACGTTTTCCTGAGCTTCGGTGGTCGAGGCGCCGAGGTGCGGCGTGCAGACCACGTTCGGCAGGCCGAACAGGACGTTATCGGTCGCCGGTTCCTCGGCGAAGACGTCGAAGGCCGCGCCCGCGACATGGCCCGACTTGATGAGATCGGCCAGCGCCTGCTCGTCGACCAGACCGCCACGCGCACAGTTGATGATGCGCACACCAGGCTTGGTTTTCTGCAGGTTTTCCTTCGAGAGGATGTTGCGGGTCGAATCCGTCAGCGGCACGTGCAGCGTGATGAAGTCGGCGCGGCGCAGCAGCTCGTCCAGCTCGACCTTCTCGACGCCCATGTTGGCCGCCTTCTCTTCGCTCAGGAAGGGGTCATAGGCCACGACCTTCATCTTCAGGCCGCGCGCGCGGTCGCAGACGATGCCACCGATATTGCCCGCACCGATCACGCCGAGGGTCTTGGCGGTCAGCTCGACCCCCATGAATTTCGACTTCTCCCATTTGCCAGCCTGCGTCGAGGCATCGGCTTCGGGGATCTGGCGCGCGACCGCGAACATCATCGCGATGGCGTGCTCGGCGGTGGTGATCATGTTGCCGAAGGGCGTGTTCATCACGATCACGCCTTTCTTGCTCGAGGCTTCCTTGTCGACATTGTCGGTGCCGATACCGGCGCGGCCGACGACTTTCAGGTTGGTCGCGTTTTCGAGCAGTTTCGCCGTGACCTTGGTGGCCGAGCGGATGGCGAGACCGTCATACTTGCCGATCACCTCGGCGAGCTTTTCCTTGTCCTTGCCGAGCGAGGGCTCGAAATCGACCTCGATGCCACGGTCGCGGAAGATCTGGACGGCGGTTTCCGAGAGTTTATCGGAGACGAGAACCTTGGGGGCCATTTTCTGGGCTCCTTGAATTTTCAGAATATCGGGAAAGGACGGGCCCGGAGGCCCGCCAATCTGTCACGGATCACGCTTGCGCGGCGATCTCGGCCTCGAAGGCGTATTCGACCCAAGGCATCAGTGCCTCGACATCCGCCGTCTCGACGGTGGAGCCACACCAGATGCGCAGACCGGCCGGGGCGTCGCGATAGGCGCCGAGATCGAGGCCCACGCCTTCAGCTTCGAGCCGCTTGGCCACGGCTTTGGCAAACGCCGCGCCATCCTTGATGCGATCGTCGGTGAACTTCACGCAGACCGAGGTGGTCGACGCGGTCGCCGGATCATTGGCGAGGTTCGCGATCCACGGCTTTTCAGCGCAGAAATCCCACACGACTTTCGCGTTGGCATCGGCGCGGTCGATCAGGCCTTTCAGCCCGCCCACCGATTTCGCCCAGTTCAGCGACACGAGGTAATCTTCGACGCAGAGCATCGAGGGGGTGTTGATCGTCTCTCCCTTGAAGATGCCTTCGTTCAGCTTGCCGCCCTTGGTCATGCGGAAGATCTTCGGCAGCGGCCAGGCGGGGGAGTAGTTCTCCAGCCGTTCGACCGCGCGGGGCGACAGGATCAGCACCCCGTGACCGCCTTCGCCGCCCAGCACTTTCTGCCAAGAGAAGGTGGTGACATCGAGCTTATCCCACGGCAGGTCCATCGCGAAAGCGGCCGAGGTCGCGTCGCAGATGGTCAAGCCTTCACGGTCCGCCGGGATCGCATCGCCATTGGGAACGCGCACGCCCGAGGTGGTGCCGTTCCACGTGAAAACCACGTCGGTGTTGAAGTCGATGGTGGAGAAATCGACGATATCGCCATAGTCGGCGGTCTTCGTCTCGGCCTCGATCTTGAGCTGCTTGACCACGTCGGTCACCCAGCCCGCGCCGAAGCTTTCCCAAGCGACCATCGTCGCCTTGCGCTCGCCCAACAGCGACCACATCGCCATTTCGACGGCGCCGGTGTCGGAGGCGGGCACGATGCCGATGCGGTAATCGGCGGGCACGCCCAGAATTTCGCGGGTGGTGTCGATCGCCTCTTTCAGCTTCGCCTTGCCGATAGCGGCACGGTGCGAACGGCCCAGCGGCGCGTCATTGAGCATGTCGAGGGAGAAACCGGGGATCTTCGTGCAGGGGCCCGAAGAAAAACGCGGGTTTGCCGGCCGCGTAGCCGGAGCTTGAATAGCCATTGCTGGTATCCTTCCAGATATATGCCCTTCGTTGGGGAAGGGTGTCCCGCCGCCGCAGATACGCTCGCGCCCGCTCTGGTGCAAGGAGAATTTTTGGTCTAATGCGCCGCATCAGGTCACGGATACGACATTTGAACCGACATTCCCCAAGGAGCGCGCATGTTTACCGCCACGCTGATCGCTGACCCGAAAGAGGCCAATCTGGATCAAGGCACGCTGGATGCGCTTTGCGGTGCATGGGGTGGTGGCGCGGCCCGTTGGCTCAACCCGAATGTCGCGGCGGAGTTCATGGTGGACCGCGTGCCGTCGAATCGTTGGCAGGCCTGGGAGGGTCTGCAGGGGCTGGGCGTCGATCTGGTCGTGCAGCCCACCGAGGGGCGGCGCAAGCAGATGCTGCTGGCCGATATGGACTCGACGATGATCCAGCAGGAATGCATCGACGAGCTGGCCGATGTCGCGGGTGTGGGCGAGCGGGTGAAAGAGATCACCGCGCGGGCGATGAATGGCGAGCTGGATTTCGAGGGCGCGCTGACCGAGCGGGTCGGGCTGCTGAAAGGTCTGCCCGAGAGCGTGATTTCCGAGGTGATCGAAAAGCGCATCAGCTTCATGCCGGGCGGGCACGATCTGGTCGCGACGATGAAGGCCAACGGCGCCTATTGCGCGCTGGTCTCGGGCGGGTTCACGGCGTTCACCGGCTATGTCGCAAAGACGCTTGGGTTTGACGAGAACCGCGCGAACCTGCTGCTGGTCGAGGATGGCAAGCTGACGGGCGTGCCCTCACAGCCGATCCTCGGGCGCGAGGCCAAGGTTCAGGCTTTGCTGGAAATTTCGGAAAAGCTGAAACTAGATCACGCGCAGGTTATGGCGGTGGGCGACGGCGCGAATGATCTGGGGATGCTGAAGCTCGCCGGTGCGGGCGTCGCGCTGCATGCCAAGCCCTCGGTCGCCGCGGAATGCGACATCCGGATCAACTTCGGCGATCTGAGCGCGCTGCTCTACATTCAGGGCTATGCGGTGGAGGATTTCGCCTGACCACCCTGCCAGACTTCGGTCAGGCGCCAGTCGTCATCGAAATGCACCAGATCCCCGGCGAAGCCCGGCGCGATCCGGCCCACCGGCGCGCCGATCGCCTCGGCCGGGATACGGGTTGCCATCGCAAGCGCCTGTTCCGGTGATGCGCCAACTGTCTCGATCATGAAGCGCACGGCCTGCGGCAGAGACAGATCGGCCCCGGCAAGCGTGCCGTCCTCCAGCCGCAGCGCCCCGTCGCGGCGCAGGATGCGGCGACCGGCGAGATCGAATTCCATCAGATCGGACCCGGCGCAGGCCATCGAGTCGGAGACAAGGAAAACCTCGCCCTGCAGCATCGCCGCCAGCGCCAGCCGGATCGTCTCGGGATGCACATGGATGCCATCCGCGATCAGGCCCGCGGAGACCGGCTGCGACAGCGCCGCGCCGACAAGGCCGGGTTCGCGACTGCCCAGCTGGCTCATCGCGTTGAAAAGATGCGTGACCATCCGTGCGCCCGCCGCGATGGCCTCCTGCGCCTCGGCAAAGCTGCACTCGGAATGGCCGAGGCTGACGACAATCCCGGCCTCGGACAGCCGCGCGATCTGCTCGGGCGTCGCATTGGCGGGCGAGAGCGTCATGATGAGCGCAGGCAGCCCGGTTTTTGCCTCCAGCAGCGTCTCGATGTCTTCCTCGTCCAGCGGGCGGATGCAGCCGGGCGGATGGCAGCCGGGGCGTTTGGGGTCGAGATGCGGGCCTTCCAGATGCAGCCCGCCGAATCCCGGAACGCGCGTCACGGCGGCGATGCCTGCCGCCAGCACCGTCTGGGTCGCGGCGCGGGTATCGGTGATCAGCGTCGGCAGGATCGTGGTCGCGCCGAGAGCGGCATGCGCGGCGCAGATGGTGGAGATCGTCTCGAGCGTCGCGTGCCCGTCGAGCATCACGCCGCCCCCGCCATTCACCTGCAGATCGACGAGACCGGGCGCGAGCGTGCCGCCTGGGAACTCGACAACCTCGCCCTCGGGCATCTCCGCGATCGGGCAGAGTGCCGAAATTCGACCCTGTTCCAGCACAATCGCATGGTTTTCATGGAAGGCGGTGCCGTCGAAAACGCGCGCGCCCGTCAGGATCAGCTTGTCCAAAACGCATCCTCCATCGCCAATGCCAAGGCGCCGTCCAGCGCGTTTCCTTCCGCGGGCCGCTGCGGCCAGTCACCCAGCGCAAGACCCTGCCCAAGCCCGCCGAGCCACGTCACCGGAAGCGGCTCTTCGGGCTGCAGCAGCGCAATCGCCGCGCGGATCTCGGCCTGCGCCGCATCGCGCACGGCCACCGCGGCGGGGTCGGTCGATTGCAGGATGCGCGGCGCAAACCGCGCCCAATCGGCGGGGGTCGCGTCGAGGCTGAAAGCGATCAGCCCGTTGCGCCCATCCATCTCCTCGAGCAACTCGCGCAGGAGCGGCGTCACCGCACAGAACCCGTCGAGCGCACGTCCGGCCCGCATCCCGAGCGCCTGGCCGATCCACGCGCCCGAGCCTTCATCGCCCAGCCGCAAGCCCCAGCCGCCGATGGCATGCTGCTCCCCGTCCAGCTGCCGCGCGAAAAACGAGCCGGTGCCGATGGCCGCGACGATCCCGTCCTCGGGCCCCAGCGCACCGCGCACCGAGGTCGTCACGTCCTGCACGACGCGGGCCGGAAACGGCAGGTCGGCAGCCAGCGCCTCGGCGGCGGGCGCATGGTTCGCCCCCGCCAGCCCGAGCACCGCGCGAATCTCGCGCGCGTCGATAGTGCCCATCGCGGTTTCGATGGCGGTGAAGATGTGATGGCGCGCCTCGTCATAGTCCGAGGCGATATTCGCAGGGCCTGACTCGCCACGCCCGATGACGCGGCCGGAACCGTCGGCAAACACCGCCCGGCACCCGCTGCCTCCGCCATCGACTGCAATGAAATGCATCCCCGCCTCCGTTTTGTGCGTAACAGTGCCAAATAGCGGCTCCGAGAGAAAGCGCGTAACGAAATCTGCGCGCGAAACGACTTGGGGAAAGATCGCATCGCCTCTATCACTGGGGCGTGACCCACGGGAGGACCATGCGCAAACCTCTGATATTCCTTGGCCTGATCGCTTTGGCGGTGATCGCGGCCTTTCTGGTGGCCGATCCCGACCCCGAGCGGCTGCGCGCGCTGCGCGACAGCCTCGCCGCGTGGCGCGATGCGCATCCGCTGGCGCTGCCCATCGGGTTCTTCGTCACTTACGTCGTGGTGACGGCGCTGTCGCTGCCCTTCGCGGTCTGGTTGACGCTGCTGGGTGCGGCGCTTTTGGGGTTCTGGCAGGGGCTTGTGCTGATCTCGTTCGCGTCGTCCATCGGGGCGCTGCTGGCCTTTCTGGTCGCGCGCTACCTGATGCGCGACTGGGTGCGCGGACGGCTTGGCCCGCGGCTGGCGAAGATCGAGAAAGGGGCGGCGCGCGACGGCGAGTTCTACCTGTTCTCGCTGCGGCTGATTCCGGTCGTGCCGTTCTTCGTCATCAACCTCGCATTCGGGCTGACCCGGATGAAGGCGTGGAAATTCTACGCGGTGTCGCAGCTCGGCATGTTGCCCGGCACAGCGGTCTATGTCGCGGCGGGCGCGCAACTGGGCGATCTGAACAGCCTGTCGGGGATCGTCTCGCCGGGGCTGCTGGGTGCCTTCGCGGCGCTGGCGGTGTTTCCGTGGGTGGCGCGCGCGGCGCTGCGGGTCTGGGCACGCAAGCGGGCCTATCGCGGCTATGAGCGTCCGGCCAAGTTCGACCGCAACCTGATCGTGATCGGCGCGGGGGCTGCAGGGCTCGTGGCTTCCTATGTCGCGGCGCAGGCGAAGGCGAAGGTGACGCTGGTGCAGGAAGGCCCGATGGGCGGCGATTGCCTGAATTTCGGCTGCGTGCCGTCGAAGGCGCTGATCGCCTCGGCACGGGCTGCGGGCGTTGCACGCGGCTCCGAGGCGCTGGGCGTGCGCGCGGATGTCTCGGTCGATTGGCCCGTGGTGACGCAGCGGATTTCCGAGGTGATCGCGCAGATCGAGCCGAATGATTCCGTGGAGCGCTATGAGGGCTTGGGCGTCGAGGTGATCGAGGGGCACGCGCGGCTGGAAGACCCGTGGACGGTGCGCGTGGGCGATGAGCGCCTTACGACGCGCGGCGTGGTGCTTGCGACCGGCGCGGCCCCGGTGATCCCGCCGATCGAGGGGATCGGATCGGTCGAGCCGCTGACCTCGGACACGCTGTGGGAGACGCTCGCCGCGATGCCTGCGCCGCCCGAGAAGATGGTGATCCTCGGCGGCGGTCCGATCGGCTGCGAGATCGCGCAGGCGCTGGCGCGGCTGGGCGCGGGCGTCACCGTGGTCGAGGCGGCGGAGCGGCTGTTGATCCGTGAGGATGTCGAAGCCTCGGACGCCATCGCGGCAGCCTTGCGCGCCGATGGGGTCGACCTGAAGCTGGGTGCGAAGGCGATCCGTTTCGGGCGTGACGATTCCGGTGAAGAAGGCGGCAAGTGGCTGGAACTGGAGGACGGCTCGAAGATCGAATTCGACACGCTTCTGGTCGCGGTCGGGCGCAAGGCGCGGCTCGAAGGCTTCGGGCTGGAGGAGTTGGGCATTCCGGCGAACAAGGTGATCGAGACGAACGACTACCTCGAGACGCTGATGCCCAATATCTACGCTGCGGGCGATGCGGCAGGGCCGTTGCAGCTGACCAATGCCGCAGGTCATCAGGGCTGGATCGCGGCGGCGAATTCGCTGGCCTCGCCGTTCTGGCGCTTCAAGGCCCATGCCGCGCCGATCCCGCATGCGGTTTTCACCTCGCCCGAACTGGCACGGGTGGGCATGACGGCGGCGGAAGCCGAGGCCGAGGGCGTGCATCACGAGGTCACGACCTATCCGCTGGGCGATCTCGACCGTGCGCTTGCCGAAGGGGCGGGGCAGGGCTTCGTGCGGATCGTCACCGCGGAGGGCTCCGACAAGATCCTCGGCGCGACGGTTTGCGGGGCGCACGCGGCCGAGGTGCTGGCGGAATTCGCGCTGGCGATGCGGCACGGGCTGGGCTTGGGCAAGATCCTCTCGACGCCGCATATCTATCCGAGCTGGTCCGAGGCCGCGAAGAACGCCGCCGGGCGCTGGCGGCAGGCCCATGTGAACCCGCGCACGCTGCGGATCGCCGAGCGCTTCATGACATGGAGGCGCGGATGATCGACGCAGCTCTCCTGCCGCTGCAACGTGCGATGATGCAGCCCCCCGCCGAGGCGCTGGCCGCGCGGGGTATCCGCGCCGATCAGGTGACGGTGGCGGGCTTCGCACTGGGCCTGCTGGCGATCCCGGCGCTTGCGTTCCACGCCTATTGGCTGGCGCTGGCGCTGATCCTCATCAACCGCGTCGCGGATGGGCTCGATGGCGCCATCGCGCGGATCAAGGGGCCGACCGATCGCGGGGCTTTCCTCGATATTGCGCTGGATTTTCTGTTCTATGCGCTGATCCCGGTGGGCTTCGCGCTGGCCGATCCTGCGCGCAACGCGCTGGCCGCGACCATCCTGATCGCGGCCTTCGTCGGCACCGGATCGAGCTTCCTCGCCTTCGCCTCCATCGCCGCCAAGCGCGGGATGAGCACCGATGCCTATCCGACCAAAGGCATCTACTACCTCGGCGGGCTCACTGAGGGGGCCGAGACGATCCTGTTCTTCTCGGCGATCTGCCTGTTTCCGCAGGCCTTCCCGATCCTCGCGGGCCTCTTCGCCGCCGCCTGTTTCGTGACCACCGTGACCCGCTGGCTGATGGGCTGGCGGGCGTTTTCCTGAACGGAGAGAGTATGAGAAACCTTCTTGCCGCCCCGGTTCTTGCCGCGAGTCTCGCGCTGCCGCTTGCCGCGCCCGCTTTCGCCGATTGGGCGCAAACGGAAGCCGAGGCGAAGGGCCAGACGGTCTATTTCAACGCTTGGGGCGGCGATCCGCGTACCAACGCGTTCATCGATTGGGTGTCCGACCAGATGCAGGAGAAATACGGCGTCACGGTCGAGCAGGTGAAGCTGTCCGACACCGCCGAGGCTGTCTCGCGCGTGCAGGCCGAGAAGGCGGCAGGCAAGGATGACGGCGGCGCGGTGGACCTTATCTGGATCAACGGGCCGAACTTCCTCGCGATGAAAGAGGCGGGCTTGCTGCATGGGCCGTTCGTTTCCGATCTGCCCAATGCGAAATATCTCGACCTGTCCGAAGGCTCGGCGGCGACGACCGATTTCACCGTCCCGACGGAAGGGTACGAGAGCCCGTGGCGGCTCGCGAAATTCGCCTTCGCTTATGATGCGGAGCGGGTGAGTAATCCGCCGAAGGATATGGCAGGGCTTCTGGACTGGGCAAAGGCGCATCCGGGCCGCTTCACCCACCCCAACCCGTCGAATTTCATGGGGGCGAGCTTCCTCAAGCAGGCGCTGGTCGAACTGGCTCCCGATCCGGCGGCGCTGTCGCAGCCCGTGACGGATGAGGCCTATGCCAAGGAAACCGCGCCGCTCTGGGCGTGGTATGATGCGCTGCGCCCGCTGATGTGGCGTGAAGGCAAATCCTTCCCCGAGAATGAGAGCGCGCAGGCGCAACTGCTGGCCGATGGCGAGGTCGATTTCGCGATGTTCTTCGATCCCGCCGCGCCGGCTGCGATGATCGAGCAGGGCGTTCTGCCGCCTTCGGTCCGCGTCTGGGTGCCTGAAGGCGGCACGATCGGGAATATCTCCTACGTCGCGATTCCCTATAATGCCGCGCATCAGGCGGGGGCGGAACTGGTCGCGAATTTCCTGCTCGACCCGGCCACGCAGGCGCATATGCAGGATATCCGTGTGCTGGGCAGTTTCTCGGTGCTCGATCCGGCGAAGCTGGATGCCGACGCGAAGGCGGCTTTCGCGGACCTGCCCACCGCGCCCGCGCTGCCGACGTTGGACGATCTCGGGCCGACGCTCCCCGAGCCGCATCCGAGCTGGATGACCAAGCTCACCGAGGACTGGGCGCAGCGCTACACGAAGTGAGGGTTTGATGCGGCTCGCCGTGGCGATCCTGACGCTGGTGATCGGCGCGCCGGTGCTGCTGGGCGCGGCGCTGACGCTGGCGACCGGTTTCGGCTGGCAGCCGGGGCTGGGGCGCGTCGCGCTGGGCCTTGGCGGGTTTGTCGAGGCGCTGGGCGCGCCGGGTATCCTGACCTCGCTGCGGCTGACATTGGTGACCGGCCTGGGGGCTGCGCTGCTGTCGCTCGCGGCCTCGATCCCGCTGGCGCGCTGGCTGGTGACGCGGCAATCCGCGTCGCGCTGGCTGACGCCGCTGCTCGCGGTGCCCCATGCGGCGCTGGCAATCGGGCTGGCCTTCCTGATCGCGCCTTCGGGTTGGGCCGCGCGGTTGATTTCGCCCTGGGCGACCGACTGGGATCTGCCACCGCAGATCGTGACGGTGGGCGATCCGTGGGGGCTGTCGCTGATCCTCGGGCTGATGCTGAAAGAGGTGCCGTTCCTGACGCTGATGACGCTGGTCGCCGCCGCGCAGCGCCCGGTGGCGGAGCAGATGGCGGCGGGCCGGGCGCTTGGCTATGCGCCGGGCCGCGTCTGGGCGCGGATCGTCTGGCCGCAGCTGTACCCGGCGCTGCGGCTGCCGGTGCTGATCGTGCTGGCCTTCTCGCTGTCGGTCGTCGACATGGCGCTGATCCTCGGGCCGTCGAACCCACCGACGCTGGCGGTGCGCATCCTGCGGCTCTACGGCGCGCCCGATCCCGCGCAGGCGGTGCCCGCCTCGGCGCTGGCGGTGATCTTGCTAGCCGTGATGGGGGCGAGTGCGGTGCTGTGGATAGGGGGCGAGCGCGCGGTGGCGCGGCTCGGCAGGGCGCTGATCCGCACCGGGCATCGCGGCGCATCGCGGCGGAACTGGAGTGGTGCTGGCCTGATCGGGGCGGGAGGGCTGCTGGCGCTTGGATCGCTTGGCGCGTTGATCCTGTGGAGCCTCGCGAGCTTCTGGCGTTTTCCCGATGCGCTGCCCGCCGATCTGACCCTCAAACGCTGGGCCAGCGCCGACTGGGTGGGGCCCGCGCTGACTAGCCTGACGCTTGCGCTCATCTCGACCGCGCTGGCGCTGATCCTCGCGATGCTCTGGCTGGAAAGCGAGGATCGCTCCGGCAAACGCCTGCCGCTCGGCGCACTGATCGTCCTGCCGCTTTTGCTGCCGCAGATCGGGTTTCTGCAGGGGCTGACCACCGGGTTTCTCTGGCTTGGCCTGCCGCCGGGGCCGGTCGCGGTGACATGGGCCGAGCTGCTCTTCGTCTTTCCCTACGTGATGATCGCACTCTCCGGGCCGTGGCGCGCGCTCGACCCGGCGCATCTCGCCAGTGCGGCGAGCCTCGGGGCCGGGCCGACGCGCCGGCTGCTGCGGATCAAGCTGCCGATGCTGCTGGGTCCGATCTGCGCGGCGGCGGCGATCGGGGTCGCGGTGTCGGTAGCGCAATATCTGGCCGTTCTGCTGCCCGGCGCGGGGCGCGTGCAGGCGCTGGCCACGGAGGCCGTGGCGCTGGTGTCCGGGGCGGATCGACGGCTGGCCGCGATCCTTGCGCTGATGCAGGCGGCGCTGCCATGGGTGGGTTTCGCGCTGGCGCTCGCGGTCCCGGCATGGTGGCATCGCAACCGGCGCGGCTTGCGCGGAGGAGTGGCATGAGCCTTGAGTTGATCGATCTGAGCCTGACTGCGCCCGGCGCCTCGGCGCCGCTTTTCGCACCGCTGTCGCTGGTCGTAGCACCCGGAGAGACCGTCTGCCTGATGGGGCCGTCCGGGATTGGCAAGTCGAGCCTGCTCGCCCATATCGGGGGCCATCTGCCGCGTGGGTTCACGGCTTCGGGCGATGTGCGGCTAGATGGTGAAAGTGTCACGCATCTGCCCGCCGAGAAGCGCGGTATCGGGATGCTCTTCCAGCAGGCGCAGCTTTTCCCGCATCTCTCGGTCGGCGAAAATCTGGCCTTTGGGTTGTCGGCGCAGGTGAAGGGCAAAGCGGCCCGGCGCGCGGCGGTTGAGGCCGCGCTGGAACAGGCCGGGCTTGCAGGCATGGCGGATCGCGACCCGGCGACGCTGTCGGGCGGGCAGCGCACCCGCGCGGCGCTGATGCGTACGCTGCTTGCGCGGCCCCGTGCGGTGCTGATCGACGAACCCTTCGCCGCGCTCGATGCGGAGCTGCGGGCCGAGATCCGCAGCTTCACGCTGCAGCATCTCCAGGGCGATCGGATTCCCTGCCTGATGGTCAGCCACGATCCGGATGACGGCACGGCCGCGGCGCGCCGGATCGCATTGGGCTGAACCCCGCGCAGTCGATTTGCTTCGAGGCTTGGCAGACTTGCGCGATGAGGGCCCTGAGGCTATTTCCAAGCGCATGATTTCTGCTGTCGGACACCGCTCGTCACGTCTTTTGAAGCCCCTCGCCCTCGCGCTGGGGATGACCGGTTTGCTGGCCGCCTGCCAGCCGACCGCCTTCGGCACGGCGCAGGTCGCGAAGGCGCGCACGACGCTCGCCAATGGCGCGTTGACGGTGGCGGCGCCGAAAGGCTGGTGCATCGATCCGAAAAGCCTGCGCAATTCCGGCGCGGGGGGCTTCGCGCTCTTCGGCAATTGCGCGGCGATCTCCGGCAATGCCGACGACGCCCACGCGCCCGAGCCCGCGCTGCTGAGCGTCACGGTCGGGCCGCCCGCCTTAGAGGATGGCTCCGGCAAGCTGTCGCAGGACCGTCTCAAGAAGATCGGCGATTTCTTCCATTCCGAGATCGGGCGCGCGGCGCTGTCGCGCTCCGGCGAAGCCGCTGACGTGACGATCAAGGGCACCGATATCTCGAATGGTACATTGCTGCTGCGGGTCGAGGATCGCTCCGGCACGGGCGGACCGCCGATTGCGAAGACCTACCTGCGGGGCGTCACGGCGCTTGGCGGGCGGATCACGGCGCTGTCGGTGATGCCGCTGAAGGAAGGCGAAATGAGCTATGCCCGGCAGCGGCAATTGCTCGAGACATTCATCGCCGCGATCCGCGCCGCGAATTGACCGCCCAAGCCGACGCGCAGTCACCTTCCCGGTCGAAACCCCGGAACGCGATGAGTTCGTGCGGAAATTCCCCCTTTCTCGCAACCCGATGATAAGGAATAACTGCTGTGATGCCGCAAACGGCACCGGCAGGCGGGAAAGAAGGGCAGCACATGGCAGGACGGAACGGCGGATCGCTGTTGCAACGGATTGCCGAGCGACGCAGCTTGCGGCGCTGGTGCGATGCGGCGTCCAAGGTCCCTGCATTGGATCCGGAGGGGCTGCGCGGTCTGCGCGCGCGTGCCCGCGCCCTGCGCAACGAAGTCGACACGGTGTTGCGCGCGACAGAACAGCGGCTGACGGCCTTTCCCGGCGATACCTCTGTGCGCAAACCGTCGGGCAGTGATTGGGCGTGGCGTCCGCCGCTCTGGCGCGTGAAGGCGCATCCGCATGGCATCGCGGGGGCGCAAAGCCGCGCCAAGCTCGGCGATGACCTCACCCTGTTCCATGACTGCCCGCGCTCCGAGATCACGCTGCGCCAGATCCGCAATACGAAGGGCGAGACGCTCGCGCCGTTCGGGCTGCGGCTCGATGTGCTGCGGTTCGAAGGGTCGTTCCTGTCGCTGGTGCTCGATCTGCCCGACGCGGCGCTTGGCGGGCTGCAACTCAACCATCTCATCCGTCTGGAAATGCAGCTGGACTGCGAGCGGGAGCTGGAAGTGTTCTGCCGCCTCAACATCAAGCACGGCCCCAATTCGGAGCAGCTGGTGCGCGAACTGCCCCATGGCGACGGCGCGCGCTCTGTCGAATTCGATCTGGCCTATACGCGGATGAACGAGCGGCGGCTGGAAAAGGCGTGGGTCGATCTGATTTTTGAAAACCCACGGATGAATGAGGTGGTGATCCGCGATCTCACCTTCGCGCGCTACCCGCGCGCCGAACTGTGACGGAGGCGAGGATGCTGGACAGCACGCGGATCAAGGCAGGGCGCTGGGAAGCGGTGAGCCATGAGAAAGAGGCACCCGATCTGGAAGTGCGCCATCAGGGCGAGGTGCTCGAAGGGCTGTCGGTCAGTGGCACGCCCGGCGACTGGCGCATCGCGCAGCCGATCCCGGCGGCGTTGCTGAGCGAGGGGGTGCTGACCTTCCTCGTCTGCCGCAAGGCGGATGGCGAGGTGATCGACCGATTCTCGCTGGTCGCGGGTGCGCCGCTCGCGGGTGATCTGCGCGCAGAGATCGACCTTCTGCGCGCCGAGCTGGACATGCTGTCGCGCGCCTTCCGCCAGCATTGCGCCGAGAGCGAAAGCTGAGCATTTCACGCGCGCCCCTCGCGCGCGGGCGCGCGCACGCGTAGAAAGAAGGCCTACGCGTCGAGCAGTTTGGCGACCGCCCGAAGCTCGAATTTCTGGATCTTGCCGGTCGAGGTTTTCGGCAGTTCCGAGAAGATCACGCGCTTGGGCGTCTTGAAGCCCGCAAGCCGCGCGCGGCAGAACTTGATCAGTTCTTCTTCGGTCGCCTCCTTGCCCTCCTTCAGCTCGACAAAGGCGCAGGGCACCTCGCCCCAGGTCTCGTCCGGCTTGGCCACGACGGAGGCGAGCGACACCGCCGGATGGGCGCAGATCACGCCCTCCACCTCGACCGAGGAGACGTTCTCGCCGCCCGAGATGATGATGTCCTTCGCGCGGTCGGTGATCTTGATGTAGCCGTCGGAATGCATGAAGGCGATGTCGCCCGAATGGAACACGCCGCCCTCGAAGGCCTCGCGCGTCGCCTGAGGGTTCTTGAAATAGCCCTTCATGACCATGTTGCCTCGGAAGACGATCTCGCCCAGATGCTGCGCGTCGCGCGCGACCTCCTTGCCCTGATCGTAGACGGTGACCTTCTCGAGCATCGGCATCGAGACCCCGGTGCGCGCCTTCAGATCGGCGCGGGCCTCGCCCTCGGTTCCCTCCCAGGAGGGCTTCCATGTGCATTCCACCGCCGGGCCGTAGGTTTCGGTCAGCCCGTAGACCTGCGTGACGTTGAAGCCCAGCGGCTCGATCGCGGCCAGCGTCGAGGCGGGCGGCGGGGCGCCGGCGGTGAAGACCTCGACGACGTGATCGAAGGCGCGGCGATGTTCGTCCTTGGCGTTGATGATGGTGTTCAGCACGATCGGCGCGCCGCCGAAATGCGTCACGCCATGATCGGCAATCGCGTCGTAGATCGCCTTCGCAGTCACGTCCCGGCAGCCGACGACCGTGCCGCCCATCATCGGGATCATCCAGCTATGGGTCCACGAGTTGCAATGGAACAGCGGCACGATGGTCAGCAGCACCGGATAAAGCTGCATCCGCCACGAGATCGCATTCGCCTGAGTCGAGAGATAGGCGCCCCGGTGATGATAGACGACGCCCTTGGGCCGCCCCGTCGTGCCGGAGGTGTAGTTGAGCGCGATGCTCTCCCATTCGTCCTCGGGCATGATCCAGTCGAACATCGGATCGCCCTCGGCCACGAGCGCCTCGTATTCGAGGTAATGCCCGGTCGGCTCGAAGCCGTGCTCGGGGTCGGCCACTTCGACGATCTGCGGCGCGGGGCCCTTCATCTTCTTCACGGCTTCTTCGGCCACCGGCAGGAAGGCCACGTCACAGAGCACGATCTTCGCGCCGCCATGTTCGAAGATATAGGCGACGGTATCGACATCGAGCCGCGTGTTGATCGCGTTGAGGACCGCACCACAGGCGGGCACGCCGAAATGCGCCTCGATCTGGGGCAGGGTGTTGGGCAGGAGCGTCGCTACCACGTCGCCGGGTTTCACCCCGCGCGCCTTGAGGGCGGAGGCCAACTGACTCACGCGCGCGTGGTAATCAACGTAACTGTAAGAGCGGCTGCCGTAGATCACCGCCGGTCGCTCGGGGAAGACCTCCAGCGCGCGGTTGAGATGCGATAAAGGTGTAAGCGGTGCGTAATTCGCCGCGCATTTCTCCAGACCCGTCTCGTCGGCAAGCCAGCCCATGAAATCCTCCACGTAAATTGTCCGGGCATCTTCAGGCGGCATCGCGCGAAAGGAAAGAGGGTTTGCGTCATCTTTCGTCACAGCTAGTGTCGCGCGCATGATCGTTTCGCATGGCCGCCGCTACATCTTCGTTCATATCCCGAAGACGGGTGGCACGGCGCTGACGCTCGCGCTGGAGAACCGCGCGATGGCGGATGACCTGCTGATCGGTGATACGCCCAAAGCGCGGCGGCGCAAACGCAGGTTGGAGGGGCGCGAGACCCGGGGGCGGCTTTGGAAGCATTCCACGCTGAGCGACGGTCTGGGTCTCTATAGCGAAGATGAGGCGCACAGCTATTTCACCTTCACGCTGGTGCGGAACCCGTGGGACCGGGTGGTCAGCTACTACCATTGGTTGCGCGAGCAGCGGATGGCGCATCCCGCCGTGGCGTTAGCAAAGTCGCTCAGCTTTTCGGACTTCCTTAACCATCCGCACACGCAGGCCTCGCTCGCGGCGGCCCCCTATGGCAGCTACATGCGGTTGCCGGACGGGGAGGAGATTTGTGACCTCTATATTCGCCTCGAAGATGTAGAGGCCGATGCCGCCCCCCTCGCGTCACATCTCGGTTTTTCCGTGACTCCCCTCGCGAGATGCAACATCTCCGAGCGGAAGCGCAACTGGCGCGGGTATTTTTCAGATTTCGACGCTGAAGTGGTTTCGAAACTCTGTGCCGAGGACATCGCGCGGTTCGGTTACCGATTCTAAATTTCGCGCAATTGCAATTTGCGACGCAATTTGGGCGATTCTCACGGGTCTGTGAGCGCACCCCTATCCAAAAAGATAGGTCAAACGCGCGAACCCCTATCCAAAAAGATAGGTCAATCACGGGTCCGTGAGCAACTTACTGTCCGAAAGTATAGGTTTGCCACATTTCGGTCACCTTTCGGCCCCGGAAACTCCCCAGGAATCAATTGATCTAGGTAGGACGAAGAAATGGCCTCGCCGACTTTCAGAAGGAAGACCGACATGACCCGCAGTGCAACGACGACTTGGAACGACGATTGCGCCTTTGATTCCGCTCTGGCGGGCGCAACCTCCGGGCGAGTGCTCGATAACGGGGCTGCTTCGGGGATCGTTGCCGGAACGCGAATCGCGACCGCTATGGGCTGGCGCCCGGTGGAAGCAATTGCGGTTGGCGACATGGTCATGACCTTCGACAGTGGCCTGCGTCCCGTCGTGGACGTCAAGCGAACTCAACTCTGGCTCGGTCACGGGCGTTGCCCGGACCATCGCAAGCCGCTCGCCGTGCCGGTCGGCGCGTTGGGCAACAAAACCCCGATGCTGCTTTTGCCTGAACAGAACATGATGGTGGAAAGCGATATGGCTGAGGCAATTTACGGTGACCCCTTCGCCGTAATCCCTGCCTCTGCTCTTGAAGGCTATCGTGGGATCGATCGGATTACACCCCACCGTCCGATCGACGTGATCGTGCTGGAGTTTGAGGAGGAGGAGATCGTCTACGCGAATGGTTCTGGCATGGTCCATTGCGGTTCGATCAACAGCCACCGGCTTGAAGCACTCTTCGACGATGATGCAGGCCCGAACTACGAGACGCTGTCGCTTGAAATGGCACGCTCGATCGTTGCAGGGCTCATCGACGAAGATCTGACCGCGCACGCTTACGCGGCAGAGTGATAGCCCGGCCTGATTCCCTCCTGATCAACTGACAGGCCGAACGCCGCACCCATGACCAGGGTGCGGCGTTTTCCTTTGTCCTCTGGGTAGATGAGCGTCTCGGTGTTGAAGTGCATCCGGGGCATAGAAAAACGCCGGGGCCTTGCGGTCCCGGCGTTCTGATTTTTCTGGCGCTGTCGGATCAGGCGGCTTTCGCGGCCTGACCGTCGCCGTAGCGACCGTAGAAGGTCTCGCCCTTGGCTGCGATGTCGCGCAGCAGTGCCGGGGCCTCGAAGCGCGGGCCGTATTGCGCGGTGAGAGCCTCGCAGATCGTGACGGCCTTACCAGCGCCGAGAATGTCGAGCCAGCTGAACGGGCCACCCGACCACGGAGCGAAGCCCCAGCCGAGGATCGCGCCGACGTCACCCTCGCGGATGTCTTCCAGCACGCCCTGCTCGAAGGCACGGACCGCTTCCAGCACCTGCGCCATCAGCAGGCGATGCTGCACGTGATGCACGTCGGGCTGCTCGTCGGCGCGCGGGAACTTGGCGTCGAGACCTTCCCAGAGGCCCTGACGTTTGCCCTTCTCGTCATAGTCGTAGAAGCCCGCGTTGGACTTGCGGCCCATCCGGCCCTCGTCGGCCATCCAGAACAGCACGTCATCGACCGCCTCATCGGGATAGGCATCGCCCATCGCCGCCTTGGTGGCCTTGGCGATCTTCACGCCGAGGTCGATCGAGGTCTCGTCCACCAGCTGCAGCGGCCCCAGCGGCATGCCGACCATCGTGGCCGCATGTTCCACCAGCGTCGGGTTAACGCCTTCGGCCACCATGCGAATCCCCTCGTTGATGTAAGGAATGATGCAGCGGTTGGCGTAGAAGAAGCGCGCGTCGTTGACCACGATCGGCGTCTTGCGGATCTGGCGCACGAAATCGAGCGCTTTCGCCACGGCCACCGGGCCGGTCCCGGCGCCCTTGATGATCTCCACCAGCATCATCTTGTCGACGGGCGAGAAGAAGTGGATGCCGATGAACTGCTCGGGGCGCGCGCTGGCCTTCGCCAGTTCGGTGATCGGCAGGGTCGAGGTGTTGGTCGCGAAGATCGCATCCTGCGGGATGACGGCTTCGGCCTTTTTGGTGACCTCTGCCTTCACGCTCACGTCCTCGAACACCGCTTCCACGATCAGGTCGCAACCCTCAAGGGCGGCATAATCCGTGGTCGCGTTGATCAGGCCGAGCGTCTTCGCCTTGCCTTCCTCGGTGACCTTCTTGCGCGAGATGCCCTTGTCGAGGATGCCCTCGGAATAGGATTTCCCGCGATCGGCGGCCTCCTGGCTGTTGTCGATCAGCACGACCTCGATACCGGCCTTGGCCGAGACATAGGCGATACCTGCGCCCATCATGCCCGCGCCGAGGATGCCGACCTTCTTCACCTTCTGGTCCGACACGTCGGGACGGTTCGCGCCCTTCTCCAGCGCGCCCTTGTTGATGAAGAGCGAGCGGATCATCGAGGTCGACGACGGGTTCAGCAGCACATTGGTGAACCAGCGCGCCTCGATCTTGATCGCCTGATCGAAGGGCACGAGCGCGCCTTCATAGACCGCCGACAAGAGCGCCTTGGCCGCCGGATAGACACCTGCGGTCTTGCCATGCACCATCGCGGAGGCACCCACGAAGGTCATGAAGCCCGCCGGGTGATAGGGGGCGCCGCCGGGCATCTTGAAGCCCTTCGCGTCCCACGGTTTCACCAGATCGGCGTCTTTCGCGTTCAGCACCCATTCCTTCGCGGCGGCCAGCGGATCCTCGACGACCTCGTCGATCAGGCCGGCGGCTTTCGCCTTCTTCGGGTCCGACAGCTTGCCTTCCAGCAGGAAGGGCGCCGCCGCCATCGCACCGAGCTTGCGCGAGACACGGGTGGTGCCGCCGCCGCCGGGGAAGATGCCGACCATGATCTCGGGCAGGCCGATCTTCGCCTTCGGATTGTCCGCGACAAAGGTGCGGTGCGTCGACAGCGGCAGTTCCAGACCGATGCCGAGCGCGGTGCCGGGGATCGCGGTCGCGATCGGCTTGCCGCCCTTGTTGGTCTTCGGGTCCATGCCGGCACGCTCGATCTTGCGCAGGACGTGGTGCATCTGCATCACGCCGTCGAAGATCGCCTGAGCGCCGCCTTCGCGCATTTGCGCGATGACGTTGAGGTCCATGCCGCCCGCGAAATCGGGCTTGCCGGAGGTGATGACGACGCCTTTGCATTTGTCATCCGCCAGCGCCTTGTCGATGAAGCTGTCGAGGAGCGCGAAGCCCTCCATGCTCATCACGTTCATCGACTTCTCGGGCACGTCCCAAGTGATGACGGCAACGCCATCGCTGCCAAGTTCGTATTTGAAATCAGCCATTTGTTCCTCCCTCACACGCGCTCGATGATCGTCGCGGCGCCCATGCCGGACGCAACGCAGAGCGTGGCCAGACCGGTATTCAGGTCGCGGCGTTCCAGCTCGTCCAGCAGCGTGCCGATGATGATCGCGCCGGTGGCGCCGAGCGGGTGGCCAAGCGCGATCGCGCCGCCATTGACGTTGACCTTGTCGGCATCGACCTGGAAGGCCTGCATGAAGCGCAGCACGACCGCGGCGAATGCCTCGTTCACTTCGAACAGGTCAATATCCGAGATCGACATCCCCGAGTCGGCAAGGATCTTCTCGGTCACCGGAACCGGGCCGGTCAGCATGATCGTCGGATCGGTGCCGATCTTCGCGGTGGCGCGGATGCGCGCGCGCGGCTTGAGGCCATGCGCCTCACCGAATTCCTTGTTGCCGATCAGCACGGCGGCGGCACCGTCCACGATACCCGAGGAGTTGCCCGCGTGGTGGACGTGGTTGATGTGATCGAGATGCGGGTATTTCAGCATCGCGACCTTGTCGAAGCCCGGCATCACCTCGCCCATCTCCTTGAAGGAGGGCTTGAGGCCGCCGAGGCTTTCCATGGTGGTGCCCGCCCGCGGGAATTCGTCGTGATCGAGGATGGTCAGACCGTTCTGGTCCTTCACCGGCACGATGGATTTCGCGAAACGGTTTTCCTTGATCGCCTCGGCTGCACGGCGCTGCGATTCCACGCCGAGCGCGTCGACGTCTTCGCGGCTAAAGCCGTATTCGGTCGCGATGATATCGGCCGAGATGCCCTGCGGGACGAAGTAGGTCTTCATCGCGAGCGACGGGTCCACGGCAATTGCCGCGCCGTCCGAGCCCATCGCGACGCGGCCCATCATTTCGACGCCGCCTGCGATATAGCCCTTGCCAGCGCCGCCGCGCACCTGGTTCGCGGCGAGGTTCACCGCTTCCATGCCGGATGCGCAGAAGCGGTTGATCGACAGGCCGGGGATGCGCTCGTCGAGATCCGACAGAAGCACCGCCGAGCGTGCGAGGCAGCCGCCCTGCTCCATCACCTGGGTCGCGTTGCCCCAGATCACGTCCTCGACCGCGTGGCCTTCGAGGTTGTTACGCTCGGCCACCGCGTTCAGCAGCCGCGCCGACAGCGCGACCGAGCTGACCTCGTGCAACGAGCCGTCCTTGCGGCCCTTGCCCCGCGGGGTGCGGGCTGCGTCATAGATATAGGCTTCCGTCATGGTTCCTCCTCACGCCCGGTCGGAAGGATTGCCGGGCATCAAATCATAGGGGTGTTTCCAACCGGGCAGGGCGGCGATGCCATCCAGCCAACGGTCGATATTGGGGAATTCCTTGCGGTCGAACCCGAAGGGCTCGGGGTAGTAGAGGTAGCCGCAGCAGGCGAAATCGGCCAAGCTGGGCTGGTCGCCGACGACCCAGTCGCGGCCGTCCATATGCTTTTCCAGCGTCTTGATCGCGGTCAGCACGCGGCCCTTGAGCCAGCCGATCGCCTCTTGCGGGCGCTTCTCTTCGGGCAGGAAGTTCATCAGGAAACGCAGGCCGCCTTGCTGGCCCGAGCCCTTTTGCGCGTCCCAGAACATCCAGCGCAGCATCTCGTTGCGATCCTCGGCGAGGAATTTGCCGGTCTGCTCCGCGATATGAAGCTGGATCACGCAGGATTGCGACAGAGTCAGATCGCCCTCTTTGAAGACGGGTGCTTCGGCCATTTCGTTCAGCGACTGATACTCGGCGCTGCGCGCCTCGCCGTTGAAGAAATCGACATAGACAGGCTCCCAGTCGTAGCCCGCCAGTTCCATCGTCAGCGCCGCCTTGTAGGCGTTGCCAGACTCTCCGAAGCAATAAAGTTGTGCCGCCATTCGCTGCGGTCCTCCCTGATCACGGGGCCAATCTGACCCCTAAGTGACGCGAACGTAAGCCCCTCATGAGCATTTCGCCGCAACGTCATTCCAGCACGACGTCGCGTCCAACGCGAGGGAGAGGGCGACGTTCCGTTGCGAGAGGTGAACGGACGTGAACGGAAAGCGTGGAAAAAGCGAGCGGCGCGGCGCGGTTAGCGCACCGCTTCCATCGTGCCTTTGGGGAACTCGATGCCTTCGAAATCGGGATAGACCTTGCGCAGAACCGCGATCTGCGCCGGGCTGTCGATGCGCACGAGATACCATTCCTCGCCGTCTTGCAGCGCCAGCGTGGTATTGGTCGAGCGCACCTTGCCCATATCGGGCACCTCCATCACCGTCGAGGTCGGGATCTGCGCATAGGCCCGGCCCGAAGACGTCTCTCCGGTCTTCATCGCCGCGATGTTCATCTCGAAATCGTCGATCGTCACCGAGGCCATCGCGTCGTTGATCTGCTTGCGCATGATGTCTTCGAGCTGCTCTTTCGGAACACCCGTCTGATCCGCAATTGCCTGCATCATCTTCGGCGGCACCGTGTCGAAGAAGACCGAGTAATCCTTCTCGTCCACCGCCTTGGTGAAGCCCGCGACTTCCTGCGTGACCGCGTTGCGGTCGGCGGCGTCGAAGGCAAACGCGGGCAGGGCCGAGAGGGCAAGGGGCGCGACAGCGAAAACGAGAGACAGGCGGGTCATGGATGTCCTTTCGAAATCAGGCTTTGCGCTCGCCAAGCTCGGCCTTGAACAGCCGCAGGCGGTGGTTGAGATTTTCCTCGTGGGTGACGGAGTTGAAATGCTCGAACAGGAAGGTCAGCGCCTCGTCGGGCGTGATCTCCGCCTCCTGCGCGAAGCGGTTGAGTCTGCGATAGGCGTCGTTGGTCATGGCGACGGGAAAGCGACGGGTCAGGCGCAGGCGTTTGGGCATTCAGGCTCCGGGGCAATGTAGCGCGGGAAGGCGCGTCAGGTTGCGCGCAGCTTAGGAAGAAACCTGCGCGCTGGCCAGACCGCCGGTGCCTTGGGTTCGTGCATGGGAATCGCCCCTAGAGGTCGTCCCAATCGCTCAGCCCGAGCTTGTTCTTGCGGTGGATCTGCCACAGCGCCATCAGCGCGCCAAAGGCGAGCGCCGAGATCACCAGCGTCACCAGATGCGGCGCGAAGGACATGCCCTCGGTCGCGCTCAGCAGGTGGTCCACCAGAAGCTGCGCCACAGCGAAGCCGGCTGCGAAGATCAGCAGGTTCTGCTTCCAGTCGAGATAGGGAATCGGGCGCGGCTCGAAGCCCAGCCAATGCAGCACCCGCGCGCCTACTGGCGGCCGGGTGGAGCGGAACACGCCCTGCGCCCGCAGCTCTGCGAGAGCGGCGTCGTAACGGCGGTTGGTTTCTGCATTATCGAGATACATGACGGCGGGACTCGGTGGGAATCGTCTTTGGTTGGAGATTCCGAGGGTAGACCCGCGCGGCCGCAAAACAATCGTCCGGCGCTACACTTCGCCTGACATGGCGGTGATTGAAAATTGAAACGGCGGGCCGAGGCCCGCCGTTCATTTTTTCGTTGGATCCGGTCGCCTTAGAACTGGTCGTCGGCGAGCGCCATGACCGGGTCCGCGCCGGTCTCGATCCGCGCGAGGTGCATCGCGCAGGCCGGAAGCTGACGCGCCATGTAGTAGCGACCCGTCGCGATCTTGCCTTCGTAGAAGGCGGTGTCCGAGGCGCCGTTGTCGAGCGCGGTGAAGGCGGCTTTCGCCATCCGCGTCCACATCAGGCCAAGGCAGACATGACCCATCAGGTGCATGAAGTCATAGCTGCCCGAGAGCGCTGCGTTCGGGTTCTTCATGCCGTTCTGCATGAAGAACATGCCCGCCGTCTGAAGCTGCTTGGAGGCATTCTTCAGCGCGTCGGTGAAGGGCTTCATCCGCTCGTCGTCGTCATGCGATTTGCACTCGGCTTTGACCATCTCGAAGAAGGCCATGACGTGCTTGCCGCCGTCCTGAGCGAGCTTGCGGCCCACCAGGTCGAGCGCCTGAATACCGTTCGCGCCCTCGTAGATCATCGCGATGCGCGCGTCGCGCACATGCTGCGACATCGGCCAGTCCTCGGTATAGCCGTGGCCACCGAAGACCTGCTGCGCGGAGACGGCGGTCTCGAAGCCCTTGTCGGTCAGGAAGCCCTTGATGACCGGGGTCATCAGCGAGATCAGACCTTCGGCCTCGGCGTCGTTGAGCGCATGGGAGCGGTCGATCAGATGCGCGCCCCAGAAGGTGAATGCGCGCGCGCCCTCGACGAAGCTCTTCTGATCCATCAGCATCCGGCGCACGTCCGGGTGCACGATGATCGGATCGGCGGCTTTCTCGGGCGCTTTCACGCCGGTCACGTCGCGACCCTGCGTGCGGTCCTTCGCGTAAGCCACGGCTTCCTGATAGGCAGCCTCGGCCACGGCATAGCCCTGAAGGCCCACGCCGAGACGCGCTTCGTTCATCATCGTGAACATCGCGCGCATCCCCTTGTGGAGATCGCCCAGCAGCCAGCCCTTCGCGCCGTCATAGTTCATGACGCAGGTCGCGTTGCCGTGGATGCCCATCTTCTCTTCGAGCTTGCCGACCGAGAGCGAGTTGCGCTCGCCCAGCGAACCATCCTCGTTGACGAGGAATTTCGGCACGATGAAGAGCGACACGCCCTTGGTGCCTTCGCCACCGCCCGGCGCTTTCGCCAGCACGAGGTGAATCACGTTATCCGACAGGTCGTGATCGCCCGCCGAAATGAAGATTTTCGTGCCGGTGATCGCGTAGGAGCCATCGTCCTGCGGCTCGGCCTTGGTGCGCATCAGACCCAGATCGGTGCCGCAATGGGGCTCCGTCAGGTTCATCGTGCCGGTCCAGTCGCAGGTGACCATCTTCGGCAGATAGGTCTGCTTCTGCTCATCCGTCCCGTGCGTGTGGATCGCCGAATAGGCGCCGTGGGTCAGGCCCTGATACATGTTGAAGGCCATGTTGGCCGAGACGAACATCTCGCCCACCGCGCAGTTGAGCAGATAGGGCATGCCCTGACCGCCGAACTCGGGATCGCAATCGAGCGCGGTCCAGCCACCCTCTTTCATCGCCTCGAACGCCTTGTCGAACCCTTTGGGCGTGCGGACCACGCCGTTTTCGAGCACGCAGCCTTCCTTGTCGCCCACGTCGTTCAGAGGGGCCAGCACCTCGGACGAGACCTTCCCGGCCGCATCCAGAACGGCCTCAGTGAAGTCGCGGTCCATTTCCTCGTAACCCGGCACATCCGAATTCGAGACTTTGAGCAGCTCATGCAGCACAAACTGCATGTCCTTGGTGTTGGCGATAAAGCTCGACATGGTTCGCTCCCTTTAGTCGTCTTCGCGGATCAGGCCGCGTCGTCGTGGCGCGCCTTCTCCAGTTCCTTCTCCGCCCACTCGATCTGACCGGCCAGTTCGTCGATCGCCTGACCCAGTTCCTCGCGTTGGCGCGTCATTTCCTCCAGACGTTGCTGCGCGAGCTTGATCGTCTCGTTCAGCTGCGTCTTCTGCTTGTCGCCCATCTCGTAGAGGTCCAGCAGCTGGCGGATATCCTCCAGCGAAAACCCGAAACGTTTGCCGCGCAGGATCAGTTTCAGCCGGGCGCGATCGCGTCGCGTAAACAGCCGCTTCTGTCCCTCGCGAATGGGAAACAGCAACTCCTTGCTTTCGTAGAACCGCAGGGTGCGCGGGGTCACCTCGAAGGCGTCGCACATCTCGCGGATCGTCATTACTGTGTCGGTCATACTCTCTGCCTCGCGTTTCCTTTGCGTAATGCGACGCGGCAAATCGTCTGCCTGCGGCCACATTACAAGACTTCTTTACGTTCGCGTCACCGTAACGTGGCGTCACGAATCCAATGACGTAATGTCAGGGAATTTTTACCGTACGGTAAAGCAAGTTTCTTTCTTCGAAACTCGCCATAATCGTCAAGCTCACAAGGCGCTCTCACGACCTCGCTG
This sequence comes from Thioclava sp. F36-7, assembly GCF_002020075.1. NCBI lineage: Bacteria > Pseudomonadati > Pseudomonadota > Alphaproteobacteria > Rhodobacterales > Paracoccaceae > Thioclava > Thioclava sp. F36-7. The sequence goes on from NZ_MPZR01000004.1 coordinate 367,597, forward strand.
ACGTTAAGGAATGCATTTCAGGGTCAAGAATCAAGTGTGTCCCGAACCTGATCACGCAATTGTCGGAGGTCGTCGATAGCCGCGTCCAATTCTTCACGCTGCTGCGTCAATACGTCAAGCTGCCGATCGGCAAGTTCGACCCAGACGCGGTTCTGCTCTTCCGTGCCTTGCTGATCGTAGATCATGAGCCACTGGCGCAGTTCCTCGAGCGAGAAGCCAAATCGACGCCCGCGCAGGATCAGGGTCATCCGCGCGACTTCGCGCGGACCGTAATAGCGTGAACGCCCTTCCTTCTGGGGATTGAGAAGCTCGATATACTCGTAATAGCGCAGTGTGCGCGGGGTCACGTCGAACCGCTCGCACATCTCCTTGAAGGACAATAAGTCTGACATCTATTCGGCCTCCCGATCCGGGCGAGAAGCTAGCGCGCCGGGCTGCAAGCTGCAAGCAATGCCGCCCGCGGCCCGGCGCGCTTCAGCTTAGATCTCGATCGCTTTGAGCATCTCGGGTTCGATGACATCCACCCCCGGCAAACCTTCGATGAGCGGCTGGGCCGATTGTTCCAGCGCTTCAAAAGTCTTGTAGTGGCAGGGGATGACGGTCTTGAAGTTGAAATACTTCTTCGACGCCCAGGCCGCGCGCTTCATGTCCATCGTGAAATGGCCGCCCGCGGCAAGGATGCCGATATCGGGATTATGCAGTTCGCCCATCCATTCCATGTCGGCCATGATGTCGGTGTCGCCGGTGACATAGATCGTGTGTCCCTCGGCTTCGATCATGAAGCCCGCGGGCTGGCCTGCATAGACCGGGTCGCCGCCCTTGTAATCGATCGAGGCCGAATGGGTCGCGTTGACCATCGTAACCTTCGCGCCGCCCAAATCGACCGTGCCGCCTTTGCCGAAGCCGACGGTTTCGACCCCCTCGGCGCCAAGGATGATCGACAATTCGTGAATGCAGTAGATCGGAATGCCCAGTTCCTTCGCGATCGGCACCGCATCGGAGGCGTGATCGCCATGGCCATGGGTCAGCAGAAGATGCGTCGCGCCTTCGATCGCTTCGCTGCGCTTGTCGTCCGGAAAGACCGGCGAGCCGGTCAGGAACGGGTCGAGCAGGATCACCGCATCGCCGGTTTCGATGCGGAAGCCGGAATGGCCGAGCCAAATGACTTTCATATGGGTTTCCTCCGTTAGGCACTTCGATTGTGACAGGGTGACGTATCAGCACTGTGCAGGTTCCAAGATTAGCGCGCAAATTCGCGTGTGACAGGGCAGGGGCCCGCTGATGCGGGGCGCGGCGCTTGAAAGCCCCAGTGGCTCGGGCTAAACCGCCTTCCAAGACAAGCGGAGAAGCACATGTCCATTGATATCGACACCGCCCGCAAAGTGGCGCATCTGGCCCGGATCCGGGTGCCCGAAGACCATCTGCCCGAGCTCGCGCAGGAGCTGTCCAGCATCCTGACCTTCATGGAGCAGCTGGGCGAGGTCGACGTCGAGGGCGTCGAGCCGATGACCTCCGTGACGCCGATGCGCCTCAAGCGCCGCGTCGACGAGGTGACCGATGGCGGTTATCCCGAGAAAATCCTCAAGAACGCCCCCGATGCCCGTGAGGGCTTCTTTGCCGTGCCGAAGGTGGTCGAATGAGCCTGAACAAACTGACGATTGCCGACGCGCGCGACGCGTTGAAAAAAGGCGATGTGACCGCGGTCGAACTGACCGAGTCCTGCCTGAGCGAGATCGAGGGCGCAGGCGCGCTGAACGCTTACGTGCACAAGACCCCCGAGATCGCGCTGGAGCAGGCCAAGGCCGCCGATGCGCGCATCAAGTCGGGCGACGCGCCCGCGATGTGCGGTATCCCGCTGGGCATCAAGGATCTTTTCGCCACCAAGGGCGTGGCGACGCAGGCCGCGTCGAACATCCTCGACGGTTTCAAGCCGGAATACGAATCCACCGTCACGCAGAACCTGTGGGATGCTGGCGCGGTGATGCTTGGCAAACTGTCGATGGACGAATTCGCGATGGGCTCGTCGAACGAGACCGCGTGCTACGGCCCTGCGGTGAACCCGTGGAAGATCGATGACCGGCAACTGACGCCGGGCGGCTCCTCGGGCGGTTCGGCTGCTGCTGTCGCCGCCGACCTGTGTCTTGCCGCGACCGGCACCGATACCGGCGGCTCGATCCGCCAGCCCGCCGCCTTCACCGGCATCGTCGGCATCAAGCCGACCTATGGCCGGGTCTCGCGCTGGGGCGTGGTGGCCTTCGCCTCCTCGCTCGACCAGGCGGGCCCGATGACCAAATCGGTGCGCGACGCAGCGATCATGCTGGGCACGATGTGCTCGCACGATCCGAAGGATTCGACCTCCGCCGATATTCCGGTCCCGGATTTCGAGGCGGCGCTGACCGGCGACATTCGCGGCAAGAAGATCGGTATCCCGAAGGAATACCGCATCGAGGGCATGCCTGCCGAGATCCAGAAGCTCTGGGACGACGGCATCGCGATGATGAAAGATGCGGGGGCCGAGATCGTCGATATCTCGCTGCCGCACACGAAATACGCGCTGCCCGCCTATTACGTCGTGGCCCCGGCCGAGGCGTCCTCCAACCTCGCGCGCTATGATGGCGTGCGTTATGGCCACCGCGCGAAGCTCGCGGCGGGCGAGGGCATCGTCGACATGTACGAGAAGACCCGCGCCGAAGGCTTCGGTCCCGAGGTCCAGCGTCGCGTGATGATCGGCACCTATGTGCTGTCGGCAGGCTTCTACGACGCCTATTACAACCGCGCCCGCAAGGTCCGCGCGTTGATCAAGCGCGACTTCGAGGAAGTTTTCGCACAGGGCATCGACTCGATCCTGACGCCCGCCACCCCGTCGGCCGCTTTCGGGCTGGGCGAGATGGACGGCGCCGATCCGGTCGAGATGTATATGCAGGACGTGTTCACCGTGACGGTGAACCTTGCGGGCCTTCCCGGCGTTTCGGTGCCGTGCGGGCTGGACAGCAAGGGTCTTCCGCTTGGGCTGCAACTCATCGGGCGGCCCTGGGAAGAGGGCGATCTGCTGAATCACGCCCATGTCCTCGAACAGGCCGCAGGCTTCTCGGCCAAACCGGAGAAATGGTGGTAACATGAAACAGGCTCTCGCGATCCTCGGCGGCGTTCTGGCCCTCTCGGGCTGTATCTCTTCGATCCCCGACAGTGGCCCCGAGGCCCGTCGCGAGGCCGAACTGCGCGGCCAGCCCATCGTGCCGCCTTCGGCGCAGAGCGTCCTGCCGACCGAAAACGGTTCGACCAACCCCGACGCGCCCGGCGCACCGCTGAACGCGACCGGCACCGCGATGCCGGGCACGACCAATGCGCTCTCTGCGCCGACGATCGACGCAGGCGGCACCATCGGCGACGACCCGTCGACGTCTGCCTCCAGCTCGAATGGTGGCGACAATAGCGGCGCTGCGATCGGGGCTGATGCGATGGCCGCGCTGCAGCAGACCGACGCGTCGAACAGCACCGCCGGGTCGAGCACCACGGCCAGCTCGCCGGGCTTCGACACCACCGCGTCGAGCAGCCTCGCCACCGCGCCGGTCACGCAGAATACGATCAGCAATCAGGACAGCTCGGGTCCGAACCTTGCCGCCTATGCGCTGTCGGTGTCGAACCGGCCGGGCGATTCCGTCTACAAGCGGTCGGGCATCAAGCTGACCTCGTCGAGCAAGGCCTGCGCGAAATACGTCTCGGCCGATCAGGCGCAGCGCGCCTTCCTCTCGGCAGGCGGTCCGCAGAAAGACCGGCTGAACCTCGATCCCGATGGCGACGGGTTCGCCTGCGGTTGGGATCCGACGCCGTTCCAGCAAGCGCGTCAGTGAGCGCCGACTGGCCCTCGCCCAATTACGGCCCGCGCCGCGATGGGGCGGTGCCGGAGCTTATCATCATCCATTACACCGCGATGTGGTCCTGCGAGGCCGCGCGCACGCGCCTATGCCTGCCCGAGGCGGAGGTCTCCGCGCATTGGTTGATCGGGCGTGACGGGTCGGTCGAGCAACTCGTGCCCGAAGAGATGCGCGCCTGGCACGCGGGTTTGGGAAGCTGGCAGGGTCTGAGCGATGTGAATTCGCGCTCCATCGGGATCGAGTTGGACAATGAAGGCGACCGTCCGTTTCCCGAGCCGCTGATGGCCGCGCTGGAAGAGCTGCTGCCGCAGATCATGCGCCGCTGGGCAATCGCGCCGGAAAACGTCATCGGCCATTCGGATTTCGCGCCCGAGCGCAAGATCGATCCCGGGCCGCGTTTCGATTGGCAGCGCCTCGCGCGGCAGGGCCTGGCGATCTGGCCTGAGCGTGGGGCACAGGCTCCTGCGGTCGATCCCGAGAGCTTCCTCGCGCTGGCCTCGAGCCTTGGCTATCCGGAAGCGCCGCTCGCGACGATCCTGCCCGCCTTCCGCCTTCGCTTCCGCCCGCGCCATGAGGGGCCGCTGGATGCGGTCGATATGGCGCTGGTCGCCGATCTGGCCATGCGCGTCGGCGCAGACGGCGGGGCGTGGCGATCGAGTTGAGGTCGGGGAGGGGGCTCTACCCCCACTCCCTCCGGGAGCCCCCCGGGATATTTTTGCCAAGAGGAAGAGGCTCAGAGGCTGGCGGCGAGCCGGGTGCCCTGATCGATGGCGCGTTTCGCGTCGAGTTCCGCCGCCACATCCGCGCCGCCGATCACATGCGGGGTGCGGCCCGACGCGATCAACGCATCGGCCAGCGAGCGGTCCGAGAGCTGACCTGCGCAGAGCACGACCGTATCGGCCTCGATCAGCGTCGGGGTCTCGCGCGCCTCGCCGAAACTGACATGCAGCCCCTCGGCGGTGATCTTCTCGTAGTTCACGCCGCCGATCATTTTCACGTCCTTCATATGCAGCGCCGCGCGGTGAACCCAGCCCGTGGTTTTGCCGAGGCGGCGGCCGAGCTTTTCCTTCTTGCGCTGCAGCAGCGTCACTTCGCGGGCGGGAGCCTCGGGCTCGGGCTCGGTCAGCCCTCCCGGTGTCTGCGCCGGATCGCCGACGCCCCATTCGCGCTTCCATTCTTCCAGATCGAGGGTCGGGCTTTCGGTCACCGTCAGGAATTCGGCCACGTCGAAACCGATGCCGCCCGCGCCGATCACCGCGACGCGCTTACCGGCGGTGACGCGGCCCTTGAGGATGTCGATATAGCTGACGACCTGCCCGCCCTCGGTCGGGATTTCCGGGTCGCGCGGCTGCACGCCGGTTGCGATGATGATCTCGTCGAAGGGGGCGAGCAATTCGGGCGTGGCGTCGGTCTCCAGCTTTACCGTCACGCCGGTCTTCTCGATCATGGTCTTGAACCAGTCGGTGAGCCCGTGGAATTCCTCCTTGCCGGGGATCGCGCGTGCCATGGTCAGCTGCCCGCCGAGTTCCGAGGCTCGATCGAACAGGGTCACCGCGTGGCCGCGCGTGGCCGCGGTGATCGCTGCAGACAGGCCCGCCGGACCCGCGCCGACGACGGCAATCGATTTCGATGCCTCGGTCTTGGTGATGACGATCTCGGTCTCATGGGCGGCGCGCGGATTCACGAGACAGCTCGAGACCTTGCCTTGGAACGTGTGGTCCAGGCAGGCTTGGTTACAGGCGATGCAGGGCGCAATTTCTGCGGCGCGGCCCTCTTTCGCCTTCACCACGAAATCCGCATCCGCGAGGAAGGGGCGTGCCATCGACACCATGTCGGCGCAGCCGTCGCCAAGCACCTCTTCGGCGACTTCAGGCGTGTTGATGCGATTGGACGTGATCACCGGGATCGAGACCTCGGGCTTGAGCCGACCGGTGAGCCAGGTGAAGGCCGCGCGCGGCACCGACGTCACGATGGTCGGCACCCGCGCCTCGTGCCAGCCGATGCCGGTGTTGAGCATCGTTGCGCCCGCCGCCTCGACGGCCTTGGCGAGCGTGACGACCTCTTCCCAGGTCGAGCCATCGGGGATCAGGTCGATCAGCGAGATGCGGAAGATCACGATGAAGTCGGGGCCGACCGCTTCGCGCACGCGCTTGACCACTTCGACGGGAAGGCGCATCTGGTTTTCGAACGAGCCGCCCCAACCGTCTTCGCGCTTGTTGGTGTGGCGCACAAGGAACTGGTTGAGGAAATAGCCCTCGGATCCCATCACCTCGACGCCGTCATACCCCGCCTCGCGGGCGCGCGCGGCGGCGGTGGCAATGTCGGCAATCTGCTTCTCGATCCCGGCTTCATCGAGTTCTTTCGGCGGGAAAGGCGAGATCGGGGATTTGATGGCAGAGGGAGCCACGCAATCGGGACCATAGGCGTAGCGGCCCGCATGAAGAATCTGCATTGCGATCCGGCCGCCCGCTTCGTGGACGCGGTCGGTGATGATCTTGTGATGCGCGATGTCCTCGGGGGTGAACAGGCCCGCCGCGCCGGGAAAGACGCCGCCTTCATTATTGGGGGCCATGCCGCCCGTCACCATCAGCGCGACACCGCCGCGCGCGCGCTCGGCATAGAACTCGGCCACCGCATTCCAGTCGCCGCGCTCTTCGAGATTGGTGTGCATCGAGCCCATCAGCACGCGGTTCGGCAGCGTCACATGGCCCAGATCGAGCGGCGTGAAGATATGCGGATATTGGCTCATGTAACCCTCCCTGATTTGGCCCGCACTCTGCGGCGCAAGGCCAAGCTTGTCACGTCGAACGCGGCGTCAGAGCGAAAGCGCCACCGTTTCGCAGGGTTCACCAACCTGCGGGATTCTCTCCCATTGTTACCCTCGTATTGTCGCCGCGAAGTCTAAATTGCGCCCGATTTCGTGCCGATAAGCGGAAAATAAGAAACAGAAATTACAAGCCGAAGGGTGTTTGGGATGGATCGCCTGACTGAAATGGAAGCCTTTGCCACCGTTGTGGACCAAGGGGGCTTCACCGATGCGGCCAAGAAGATGGGCATCTCCAAATCGGCTGTGTCGAAACACGTCTCGGCGTTGGAGGCGCGCCTCGGCGCACGCCTTCTGAATCGCACCACGCGTCGCGTTTCGCCGACGGAAATCGGGCTGGCCTATTACGACCGCGCGCGCCGTGTTCTCAACGATGCGGGCGAGGCCGATGCGCTGGTCACGTCGATGCAGACGGCGCCCTCGGGGCTGCTGCGCATCTCGGTCGCCACCGATTTCGGTGTGAATCTTCTCTCGCCCGTTCTGGGCGAATTCCTGCAGGAATTTCCCGAAATCACCGTGAATATGGTGCTGAACAACCGCTATGTGGAACTCATCTCCGAAGGGTTCGACATGGCGATCCGCGTCGGCGAACTGGAGGATTCGAGCCTGCGCGCGCGCAAGCTGACCGAGACCTCGCGCCGGATGATCGCCTCGCCGGATTACTTCGAGAAATTCGGTCGCCCCGAGCGGATCGACGATCTCAACGACCACAAGCTGCTGCATTATTCCAACCAGTCGGCGGGCAATGTCTGGAAGCTGACCGCGCCTTCGGGCGAGCGGCGTCAGGTCCGCTCGGCGGGCTGGCTGACGGTCAATGACGGCCAGTCACTGCTGCATGCCGCGACGGCCGGTCTCGGGATCGCGTATCTGCCCTCGTTCCTTTACGCCGATGCGATGCGCGAAGGCCTCGTGGAAGAGGCGATGCCCGATCTGCCGATGGAGACGCTGGGCATCTACGCGATCTATCCGCCGGGCCGTTTCACCCAGCCGAAAGTGCGCGCCTTCATAGATTTCCTCGCCAAGACCTTCGCCGAGAAGGGCCCCGACAACTGGTGAGACCGAACTCCCTCCCGCGACGGGCCATTCCGCCGGCTGGCGCTAACTCCGGGTCGAGGTGAGAACCGCTTCGACCCGTCTGTTTTTCTCGCGGCCCTCTTTGGTCAGATTGCTTGCGCGCGGGGCAAGGAAACCCGCCCCCTCGGCGCTGACCTGCGACGCCGCCACCCCGTAATCGCCGATCAGCTTCTGCCGTGCCGATTGCGCGCGTTTCTTCGACAGCGCGATATTGGCTGCAAGCGAGCCCACCGCATCGGTATGCCCCACCAGCATCACCTGAAAATCGGGATTGGCCTTGAGGAACTCGGCCAGTGCCTGCAGCGAGGCGAAATCACCAGAACCGAGCGCAGAGGCGCCGGAGGGGAAGTCGAGATCGTCGAGCGCGACCGAGCCCTGCGCCTCAAGCGTTTGCGCAAGCGCGGAGGGGGCGACGGCCGGCGCATCGGCGCGCGGCAAAATCGGCGCGGTTTGCGGCGGGGCGAGCGGATCGTCGGGCTGAGCAGGCGTGACGTCCTGCACCCGCATCTCGGTTACCTGAATGAAGCCCGACTCGGACGAGCGCGACACGGTAATTCCGAAGTAATCCGACCCTTTGCGCGCCGCGATATAGCGGAAGTCGCCCAGATCGACATGCATCGCGGGCTCTGACAGCAGGTCGAGCGCGTAGCGGAAATCAAAGCCGCCGCAGGCCTGCGTGTCGCATTCATAGAGGATGTCGTAGCCCGCCTGTTCGAGCTGGTCGCGCAGGGGCGCGAGGATTTGCAGTGTCGTGTTCTGATTGGCCCGCAACTGATAGGCAGTGTCGGAGCGCGCGCCTTCCAGATCGCGGGTCTCGAGCTGACCGTCCTGCCACGGCCCGACGGCCAACTGGTAGCTGGTGGCGGGGCTTGTTTCCTGCGCGGATTGGGTGGCGCCTGCGGGCAGTTGCAGATCCGCCGAAGCGGCCAGCGCCGCGTGGGACAGGGTGACGGCCAGAAGACCGGCCAGCAGGAGGGTCGCCCGGCGAGTCATGCCACCTCCGGCGCGCGGCGATAGTGATATTGCGCGCGCACTTCCATGCCGAAGCTTTCCGCGAGCGTGTTCGAGGCGTCATTGGCGAGCGTCGTGATCATCTCGAACCGCTCCGCTCCGGCCTCGGCGGCCCAGCGAGCGCCCTCATGGATCATCTCGCGCGCGAGGCTCATCCGGCGGTATTTTGGTGCGACGGCGAGCGCATGGAGCATCGCGGCCCCTTCATAGACAGCGATATAGGCAACGCCTGCGGCCCGGTCTTCCTTCCGGCCCAGAACGCAGGTTTTCGGCACCTCGGCGCGATCCATGATCGCCTGCCGCTCGGGTCCGACATCAAGCTCGGTCCAGAGGTCGCGGGCGATCTGCAGCGGCGGCCAATGGGCGAAAGCGGTCACGGGCGGCACCTCGCCCTGCATCGCTGCGATCGGAGCCGACCAGATCCGCACCGGGTCATAGGATTCGTAGCCGCGCGCCTCCAGGACCGCATCCAGGGCCTCGTCTCCCGCGCGGATCATGAAGCGCGGACGCTGGCCCAAGGCGCGATGCGCGGCTTCGGCGGCCGGAATGTCGGCCTGCTCGAGCGGCACTTCCAGCGTCGCGCAGCTGACGCGCGAGCCGCCGCCTTGCCCGTCGCGGATCAGAAACCCGCCCGCGCGGCGATATTCGGCTGCGGGCCAAGTCGCGTCGATGATCGCATAGGCGTCGATCATGTGCCCTCCGGGAAGGCGGTTTTCAGCTCGGCGAAGCCCGCGTCGACCTGAACGGGATCGGTCCCGCGCAGCACGAGATTGGTGCCGTAGCGGCCCTCCTGCACGAAGGGGTAGGAGCCGATCGAGAGGTCGGGATAGCGGCCTGCCAGCGCGCGCAGATCGTCGGCCACCGAGGATTCCGCGCGCAGCACCTGCAGGCTGCGCGAGATCATCGGCGCGCCGCCGGTGAGTTTCGGCAAGAGCCCTTCGACCATCGCCTGAAAGATGTTCGGCACGCCCGCCATCACATGGACATTGCCCAGCGAGAAGCCCGGCGCGGCGGAGATCGGGTTCTCGATCAACACCGCCCCGTCGGGGATCCGCGCCATGCGCAGCCGCGCGGCGGTGAACTCGGTGTCGCGGGCGGCATAATGCGCGGCAAGGATCGCCTTGGCATCCTCGCGCACGTCGAGCTTGGCCCCCATTGCCTCTGCCACCGCATCGGCGGTGATGTCGTCATGGGTCGGGCCGATTCCGCCGCTCGTAAAAAGGTGATTATGGGCTGCCGAGAGCTCCCGTACCGCGGCCACGATCACGTCATTGTCGTCCGGCACCACGCGGATTTCGCGGCAGGTGATTCCGCGCTCGACCAGCTGTCCGGCCAGATAATGCGCGTTTCCCTCGCGGGTGCGCCCCGAGAGGATTTCATCGCCGATGATCAGGATCGCTGCGGTGGGATTTGGCATCTGTGAGGCTCCTTTCGACTTGGTATAGGGCGCGGAACGGGGCGCGAAAAGCCCGGGCACTGGCCAAGCCCCGCTTTTGTGACTATCTAAAGGCCGAAACCCTTAAGGAGCAGACCGTTGGACGATACTCAGGGCCGCACCACGAAGGACGGAATCCGGATCTACGATCAGAGCGATTTTGCGGGAATGCGCGCCTCCTCGCAGGTGACGGCGCAAATTCTCGACGAGGTCGCCGATCTGGTGGAGCCGGGGGTCACGACCGCAGCACTCGACGCCTTCATCGAACGCCGCGTGGGCGAGCTGGGCGCGACCTCGGCGACCATCGGCTATCGCGGCTATCAGCACGCGAGCTGCATCTCGGTGAACCATGTCGTCTGCCACGGCATCCCGGGCGACAAGAAGCTGAAAGACGGCGATATCATCAATATCGACGTGACCGTGATCCTCGACGGCTGGTTCGGGGACAGCTCGCGCATGTATGTCGCGGGCAATCTGAGCCGCAAGGCCGAGCGTCTGATTCAGGTCACCCATGACTCGCTCATGGTCGGCATCGAGCAGGTGAAGCCCGGCAACACCTTTGGCGATATCGGCCACGCGATCCAGAAATTCGTCGAAAGCAACCGCATGTCGGTGGTGCGCGACTTCTGCGGCCACGGTGTGGGCAAGGTCTTCCACGCGCCGCCGAACGTGCTGCATTACGGGCGCGCAGGCACCGGCGCGATGCTCGAAGAGGGCATGATCTTCACGATCGAGCCGATGGTGAATCTGGGCCGCCCCGAGACAAAGGTTCTGGCCGACGATTGGACCGCCGTGACGCGGGACAAGTCGCTGAGCGCTCAGTTCGAGCATTCGGTGGGTGTGACCGCCGATGGCTGCGAGATCTTCACCACCTCGCCGGCGGGGCGTTTCCACCCGACCTGGCGCTGAGATTAGCTGTTGGTGGGGGCTCTGCCCCCACTGGCTGCGCCAGCCCTGCGCTTGCGCTTCGGGCGTTCGCCGGGGCGTCCTTCCACTGGAAGGCCGCTGACCCCGGCTCACCCCGGGATATTTCCGCCAAGAGGAAGATCAGGGATCGAGGCCGATGAGCCGCGGCACCTGGGCCATGTCGGTGAACAGTTCCGCCCCCTCCGCCGCGAGCTTCGGATTGTCGCCTTTCGGAGAGTAGCCGAGGCAACGCATGCCTGCGTTTTTCGCCGCGCGCGCGCCGGTGGCGCTATCCTCGAACACCACGCAGGCGGTCGGGTCAGCGCCCAGATGGCGCGCGGCATGGATGTAGAGATCGGGCTTCGGCTTGGGCAGTCCCATGTCCTGACCCGAGAACAGCAGCCCTTCGAGCCGCGTGCGGATATCCGGGTGCTGCCCGAGCGTCGCCTCCATCTTCGCCTGCCGCCCGTTCGAGCCGACTGCGAAGGGAATGCCCTCCGCATCGAGCCGGGCGAGAAGGCGCGGGATGCCGGGCATCAGCTCGGTTCCCTCGCGCAGCCGGGCGTAGAGCCCCTCGTAATAGCTGTCGACCCAGCCCTCGGGCAGGTCGGCCCCATGCGCGCGGCCCCATTGAAAGACATTCTCGATGGTGGAGCCGATGAAGGCGTCTTCCAGTTCGGAGATCGTCTTATGCACGCCGTAGCGGGCGAATTCTTCCTGGATCAGGTCGAAGGTCGCGGGCTCGCTGTCAACGAGCACCCCGTCGCAATCGAACAGGACGGCATGGGGGATCTTCGGGTGGTGCGTCATTCAGACATCCGGGCAAGGGTTACGAGCGTGTCGCCATAGCGGCGCTGGTCGAGCTGTTCGAGGCGGGCGGGCAGGATCGGCGGGGTGTTCTCTTCCCAAACGATCATCGCGCCCGGAGCGATCCATCCATTCTCGAGACAGGAGGCGAGGGCGCGTTCGCCCAGCCCCATCCCATAGGGCGGGTCGAGGAAGATCAGATCGTAGCCGGGGCCGCGATTGGGACCCATATTGGTCGCATCGCGCCGCCAGACATCGGTGACGCCCATCGCGCGCATCGCCTCGATATTGCGGCGCAGAAGTGCGCGGGCGGCGGTGCCGTCATCGACGAAGGCCACGCGGGCCGCGCCGCGCGACAGCGCCTCCAGCCCCAGCGCGCCGGTGCCTGCGAAGAGATCGAGCACCCGCGCCTCGGGCACCGGATTGCCATGCCCGCCATTCATCAGCAGGTTGAAGATCGACTCGCGCACGCGGTCGGTCGTGGGGCGCAGATGCGCATCCATGTCGCCTGCACCCACATCCGCCAGTTTCAGCCCGCGTTTCGCGCCTCCGATAATTCTCATTTCATCAGGGCTTTCAGCTCTGCCGTGGTTTCGACCGCCTCGGGCGTCACCGGCTTGCCCGCTTCGATTAGGCGCTTGCCGACCATATAGGCGCGCGCATCGTTGATCGCGTCCACCGCGATCAGGCGGCCTGCGCGGAAATACCAGAAGCTGCTGCCTTCGTCGTGGCGGCTGACGACCTGATCGTAGCCCGCATTGAGCCCGGCGATCTGCAGCTTCGCGTCGAACTGATCCGACCAGAACCACGGTTTGGGCGCGTAGGCGCGGCCTGTTCCCAGCATGTTCTCGGCGACCAGCTCGCCCATGTCGATTGCGTTGCCGACGGATTCGAGGCGGATACGTTCAGCGGCCCCGGGGAAGGAGGCGCAATCGCCCGCCGCCCAGATATGGGGCGCGGAGGTGCGGCCCTGCGCGTCGGCGGCGATGCCGTTTTCGCAATGGATACCGGCTTCGCGGGCGACCTCTTCGTCGGGGGTGATGCCGATGCCGACGATCACGAAATCGGCGGGCAATTCGCGCCCGTCCTCGAGGATCGCGCCGGTGACGGTCTCCTCGCCGGTCAGTCGCGTCAGGCCAACCCCTTCGAGGATTTCGACGCCGCGCCCGCGATGCAGCGCGCGGATCGCGTCTGCAGTTTCTTCGCAGGCGACGCGGCCGAGAATGCGCGGGGCGGCCTCGACCAGCGTGACCTCGAGGCCGAGCTTGCGCGCGACTGCCGCTGCTTCCAGCCCGATATAGCCGCCGCCGACCACTACGAGCCGTTTGCCTTCTGTGAAATGAGGCTGCATCCGGTCGACATCGGCGAGGTTGCGCACGGTGAAGACATTGCCCAGATCGCCACCGATCGCAGCGGGCAGACGGCGCGGCGTGGCCCCGGTGCAGAGCGCGAGTTCGGCATAATCCAGCGTCTCGCCATCTGACAGGGTGACCGTCTGCGCCTCGGCGTCGATCGCGGTGACGGAGGTGCCGAGCCGCAGCGTGATGTCGTTCTCCTGCCACCAGTCGGGGGCGCGCAGCGTCAGCCGTTCCAGTTCCATCTCGCCCAGCAGATAGGCCTTCGACAGGGGCGGGCGCTGGTAGGGTTGAATGGGCTCCGAGCCGATCACGGTGATCGCTCCGTCAAATTTCAGCGCCCGCAGTTTCGCGGCCATAGAGGCTGCGGCCTGTCCCGCGCCGACGATCACTATTCCGCTCATAACTTTCTCCACTGGCCCGGCTCGCGCCTGACCCTATATCGACGGGCGGAACAAGTGCAACGCGAACAAATCGGAGCTTTCTATGACCTTAACGACCGGCGACGTTCTTCCCGGCGCGACTTTCCTCGCCGTGGGCGATGAAGGGCCGCAACCCGTGAGCCTTGGCGACAAGATGAAGGGCCGCAAGATCGTGATCTTCGCCGTGCCGGGCGCCTATACGGGCGTCTGCACCACCGCCCATGTGCCCAGCTTCATCCGCACCAAGGACCAATTCGCCGAAAAGGGCGTGGACGAGATCATCTGCGTCTCGGTCAACGACCCCTTCGTCATGCAGGCTTGGGGCGAGGCAACGGGCGCGACCGAGGCGGGGCTGACCATGCTGGCCGACCCGGAAGCCGCCTTCACGCAGGCGATCGAGATGGACTTCACCGCGCCGCCCGCGGGTCTCATTAACCGCTCGAAGCGCTACGCGATGCTCGTCGAGGATGGTGTGGTCAAGCACCTGAATGTCGAGGAAAGCCCCGGCACCTGCGAGGCCTCGGCAGGCGAGGGGCTTCTCGCGGAACTCTGATCCGCCGCCCTGACAAAATGAAAACGCCCGGCCAAGGAGCCGGGCGTTTTTCGTTCAGTCTTGGTCTTTTTCGACCGGTTCGGTCAGTCGCATCACCGGGCGCCCGATATCGCGGTCGACCTCGGCGACGCCCTCGGCCAGCGAATCCAGCGCGCCTGCCAGTTCGATATCGAGGACGCTGACGCCGCCGCAATCATGGGTGGTCAGCGTGATCTCGAGCTTGTTGTAGACGTTGCGCCAGTCGGGATGGTGATCCATCTTCTCGGCGCAGAGCGCGGCTTGGCTCATGAACCCCCAAGCGGCGGAGAAATCCTTGAACAGAAGCCGCTTGATCAGGGCATCCTGCCCATCGGCCGCGCGCCATCCGGTATCTTCAAGCGCGTTCAGCAGCGCCTTGCGTTCCTCGGGTTCGAGCTTCGATGTCATCGCTTACTCCCTGATGCGTTAAGCTGGCCCGCAGCCTTGCAGCCCCGGGCCGCCAGTTCAAGCGGCGCCGCTTTCGCGGGTCACGCTGCGGGTCTCGATCTTAGGCACCTGCACCACTTCGAGCGTGCGCGTGGGGAAGGGAATGCCGATATCGTTCGCGTCGAACTCCACCTTGATCTTGCGGGTATATTCCGCCTGCAGGCCCCAGAAATCTTCCGTCTTGGCCCAGACGCGGAAGGTGAAATCGACCGAACTGTCGCCCAGTTGCTTCACCCGGATCACCGGCGCGGGTTCCGGCAGGGCGCGCGGATCGGAGAGCGAGATATTCTCCAGCACTTCCTGCGTCTTCTTCAGGTCCGCGTCATAGGCGACGCCGATGGTCAGATCCATCATCCGCGTCGGGTTGGCGGAGAAATTGGTGATCGCGCTCGACCAGATGTCGCTGTTGGGCACGATGATCTGGATGCCGTCATAGGTCGTCAGCACCGTGTAGAAGAGCTGGATCTCGGTCACCGTGCCGCTTTCCGAGCCCGCCGCGATGAAATCGCCTTGGCGGAACGGGCGGAACAGAATGATCATCACGCCCGCCGCAAGGTTCGAAAGCGTGCCTTGCAGCGCGAGACCGATAGCCAGACCGGCGGCACCGACAAGGGCGGCCAGCGAGGTTGTCTGAATGCCGAAGCGGTTGAGGATGAAGATCACTCCGATCGCGAGGATCAGGTATTTCACCATATTGCCGAGGAAGCCGAAGAGCGTGTCGTCCAGCCGTTTGTAGCGCTGCGACAGCGCCACGATGCGCCGTTTGGCCCAGGCCGAGATCGCCATCGCGACCAGCAGGATCACCAGCGCAGCCACCACATTCACCGCAACCATGATGGCCGCATCGATCCGATCCTGCGTCAGCCACGCGCTGACATCGGTCAGGTCATTGAAATTCATTCATAGCTCCCGTCATACGTCCTTTAACATTGCTACTTATCACGCCTGCTCATCGCTTCCACCCGAGGGGGCTCGGAACGGGCCCATTTCGGTAAGTATCTCGATATCTTCGTCCACGGCGGCGCGTTCGGCTTCCAAGTACTCCGCGACCGCGCCGCGCAGCCCTTCATGGCCGATCCAATGCACCGAATGGGTGGCCACGGGCAGGTAGCCGCGCGCCAGCTTATGTTCGCCCTGCGCCCCGGCCTCGACCCGGCTCAGCTTGTGCGCGATCGCGTAATCGACCGCCTGATGGTAGCAAAGCTCGAAGTGCAGGAAGGGGTGATCCTCGATGCAGCCCCAATAGCGCCCGAACAGCGCATCCCGCCCGATCAGGTTTAACGCGCCCGCGATCGGGCGGTCTCCGTTCATCGCCAGCACCAGAAGCACGTCGTCGCGCATTTCGTGCAGCAGGTCGAAAAACGCGCGGCTCAGGTAGGGGCGGCCCCATTTCCGCGCGCCAGTGTCCTGATAGAACTGCCAGAACGCATCCCAATGCTCGGGGCGGATATCGTCGCCCGTCAGCTGCACGATCTCGCCACCGAAAGCCTGCGCCCGCTGGCGTTCCTTGCGCAGCGTCTTGCGCTTGCGCGAACTCAGATCGCCAAGGAACTGCTCGAAGCTCTCGTAATCGTCGTTGAACCAGTGGAATTGCTGCCCGAGCCGCGGCAGCCAGCCCGCCTCGGCGGCAAGCTCCGCCTCGTCCTCGGTGCAGAAGGTCATATGGACCGACGAGACCCCGGCCCCTTCCGCGATCTGAGCCATCCCGGCCAGCAGCGCGCGGTCCCCGGCCTCTTCCAGCCCCGGCAGAACCAGCAGACGCCGCCCGGCCACGGGGGTGAAGGGCACCGCGCATTGCAGCTTGGGGTAATAGCGCCCGCCCGCACGCTCGAACGCATCGGCCCAGCCGTGATCGAAGACATATTCGCCCTGGCTGTGCGATTTCACGTAGAGCGGCGCGACGCCGATCACCCGATCGCCCATCCGCGCCACAAGATGCCGTGCGTCCCAGCCCGTGCCCGGACCGACCGAGCCGGAGGCCTCGAGGGCGGCGAGAAACCGATGCGTGGTGAACGGGTCGAACGCCCGCTCCCCATCCCCGATTTCGGGGCAGGCGCAGGCGTTCCAGTCTTCTTCACTTATTTCGGAAATATCCGAATAAAGCGTGATTTCAACGCTTTGATCCATTTTATCCCGGGTGGTTAGGCCATCCTTTGCCTGAATCTGTGCCCTGAGCGCGCGGCGTCAAGCCGGAAGCGCCGATAGGTAGCCTTCGAAGGTCACGTTATCGGCCACCCGACGCGCCAGCGCCTCCTCGTCGACCGAGCGGATCGTCCAGCACAGAACCGGCACGCCGAGCGATTTCAGCTCGGTCACTCGCAGCGCGTTCAGGTCCTTCGCCTCATGCGAGATGAAGGCCGCGCCGACACGCTCGAAATCGGGAATATGGCGCAGCTCGTCGCCGCGCGCTGCGGGCAGCAGCGCCCAGTCATTGGGCTGATAGGCCGAGGTCGTCAGCCCGACCGGAACGCCCGGGGCCAATTCGCCGAATGCCGCCACCGCATGCGGATTGAAGGACATCACCGCAACCGGGCCTTCGTAATCGCGCAGCAACAACGCTGTCGCCTCTTCCAGCGGACCGATCTGCTGGCCGAGCGCGCCGTCCTGATCCTTGATCTCAACCAGAAGCGGGACCTGCCCGTCGACAATTTTGAGCACCTCGGCGAGGGTCGGAATGCCCTCCTGCGTCCCGCTCAGATGGATCGCGGCAAGCTCTGCCGACGTGCGCTGGCGCACCGGGCCGCGCTCTGCGGTCAGCCGGTCCAGCGCGTAGTCGTGAAACACCATCGGCACGCCATCGGCCGAGAGTTGCACGTCGATCTCGATTCCATAGCCCGCCGCGATAGCCGCACGGATTGCGCCACGGCTGTTTTCGGGACGGCCGAGCGTGTAGTCGTGCAGCGCCCGATGCGCGATCGGAAGCCGGAGAAAATCAGGATGCAATGCCATCACGCGACCTCGAAAATCGCCTCGATTTCGACCGCGACGCCCATCGGCAGCGAAGCCGCCGAGACCGCCGAACGCGCGTGACGCCCCGCATCGCCGAAGACCTCGACCATCAGGTCCGAACAGCCGTTCACGACCTTCGGCTGATCGGTGAACTCAGGCGTCGAATTCACGAAGCCCACCAGCTTCACCACGCGGAGCTTGTCGAGATCGCCAATCGCCGCTTTCGCCTGCGCGATCAGCGCCAGCCCGCAGAACCGCGCCGCCATCGCGCCCTCTTCGACATCCATCCCGTCGCCGAGCTTGCCGCGGATCAGCCCCTCGGGACCGTTCGAAATCTGTCCCGAGACGAACAGTTGATTGCCGGTGCGCACGAAGGGCACGTAATTCGCCGCCGGTGCCGGGGCATCGGGAAGGTGAATTCCCAGCTCTTCGAGACGTGCTTCGATCTTGGCCATTGCGCTCTCCATGAAATTTCGCGGCGAGGCTAGGCGCGCGCCTTTTCTCCCGCAAGCGGAATCGCTTCTCTTCTTCTTGATCGAAATATCCCGGGAGCGCGCAGTATGCGCGGGGGCAGAGCCCCCTCTGCCTCAGGCCACCAGCGCCTCGGCCTTCTTCAGGTCGACCGAAACGAGCTGGCTCACGCCCTGCTCCTGCATCGTCACCCCGAACAGCCGGTCCATCCGCGCCATCGTCACCGCGTGGTGGGTGATGATCAGGAAGCGCGTATCGGTGCGCCGCGTCATCTCGTCGAGCAGGTCGCAGAAGCGCGTCACGTTGGCGTCGTCGAGCGGCGCGTCGACCTCGTCGAGCACGCAGATCGGGGCGGGGTTGGCCATGAAGACCGCGAAGATCAGCGCCATCGCGGTCAGCGTCTGCTCGCCGCCCGACAGCAGCGACAGCGTCGATAGCTTCTTGCCCGGCGGTTGGCACATGATCTCGAGACCGGCCTCCAGCGGATCGTCGCTTTCGACCAACTGCAGGTTTGCCGAACCGCCACCGAAGAGGTGGGTGAACAGGGTGCGGAAGTTCTCGTTCACCTGCTCGAACGCGGTCAGCAGACGCTCGCGCCCTTCGCGGTTCAGGCCCGAAATCCCGGCGCGCAGCTTGCGGATCGCCTCTTCGAGATCGGATTTCTCCTGCACCAGCGTGTCATGCTCTTCCTGCACTTCGCGGGCGTCTTCCTCGGCGCGCAGGTTCACAGCACCAAGGCTCTCGCGAAGCCGCTTGAGCCGGTTCACTTCCGCGTCGAGCTTCTCCGCGTCGGGCATCTTCTCGGGATCGGCATCGAGGCTTTCCAGAAGATCCTGCGGTGACTTCTCGGTCTCCTCGAGGATACGTTCGGCGGCATAGGCGACGGTTTCGCGGGCCGCGTCGACGCGGGCCTCGGCGCGGGCGCGGGCTTCGCGCGCCTCACCGGCCAGACGTTCGGCCTCGCGCTCGGCCAGCTGCGCCTCGCGCAGGGCACTTTCCGCGCTCGAAAGCTTGTCCGACGCCTCTGCCTGACGCGCTTCGGCGGTGGCGATGGCCTCCGACAGCTCGGCGCGTTTCGCGGCCAGTTCCTCGGGCGCGGCGGAGGCGTCCTTCAGCTCCGCCTCGCTCTCGATCTTGCGGGTTTCCAGCTCGGCAGAGCGTTTCTCGGCAGTCTCCAAGCGGTGCCGCCAGCCGGAGATTTCCTTGGTGATCTCCTGCCGACGCTTCAGCCGCGCCTCGCCCTCGCGGCGGATTTCGTCATGGGCAGAGCGCTTGGTCATCATCGTCATGCGCGCCGCTTCAACGGTCATCTTCACCGCCTCGACGTCGCCGCGCGCGGCGTCCAGATCGGGCAGGGAGGATTGCGCATTCTCCGCTTCGCGCAGTGCCATCCGCGCGCTGCCAGCCTCTTCCTCGTGGCGGGCGACGGCGAGCTGGGCGCTTTCCAGCTTGGAATTGGCGATGGAGCGATCGGCCTCGGCCCGGCTGAGCGCGCGGCCCGCTTCGGCCAGACGGCGATCGGCATCGCGGCGCGCCTCGCGGGCGGCGGCATCGGCGCGGGTGGCCTCGGCCAGCGCGGCGGTCAGTGCCTCATGGGCGGATTTCGCGCCCGAAGCGCGCGCCTCGGCCTCTTCCAGATCGCGCTTCAACTCCACCAGACGGTTGAGCTGTTGCAGGCGCAGCGCGGCGGCTGTCGGCGCATCCTCGGCGCCTGCGCGATAGCCGTCCCAGCGCCACAGGTCGCCCTCGGTCGAGACGAGCCGTTGGCCGGGGGCCAGTTGATCCTGCAGCCGCACGCCCTCGTCGTAATCCTCGACCAGACCGATCTGCGAAATCCGGCGGACCAGCACATCGGGCACATCGACATGGGCCGAGAGCGGCTCGACACCGACGGGCAGGGGCTGCGGCGTGGGGTAGTCGGGCAGGGCTTGCCAGCCGGTCGCGTCATCCTCGCCCACTTCCGGCGCGCGCAGGTCATCGGCGAGGGCAGCGCCAAGCGCCGCTTCGTAGCCGCGATCCACCCGGACGCGGTCGAGAATCTGCTGGCCGTTGGAGGCTTCGCGCTCGACCAGACGCGCGAGCGCCGACACCTCGGCGCGCAACGCCCCCGCTTCGCCCTCGGCTTCCGAGCGTGCCGCCCGGGCGGCGCTTTCGCGGCCCTGAGCCTCGGCGCGCGTGTCATCGGCTTGGCCAAGCGCTTCCTCGGCGGCTTCGGCGGCGGCCTGCGCCTGTGTCTGTGCGCCTTCTGCCGCCTCGAATTCGGTGTTCGCCTTCGCAAGCGCGGCGGCAGCGGTTTCGGCGGCTTGCTTCGCCTGCGCCGCGGCGGCTTCGGATTTCTCCGCCGTCGCGCGGTTGTCGGTGACGAGGCGCTGCGACGACTGGTGGCGGGCCGCGAGCCGCGCGACATCCTCGGTCAGTTCCGACAGTTGCGCCTCGCGCTCCTGCAGGATCTGCGCGGCCTCATGGGCTGCATCGACCGCCGCCGCCAGCTTGTCTTCATGCCCTTCGGAGGCTTTCGCGATCTGCGCCTGCTCCCATTCGAGCCGCCCGATCGTCTCGCCCGCATCGCGGTTGAGCCCCGCTTCGCGCTCCATGTCGCGCACGAGCTGTTCGATCCGAGCCTTCAGCGTCTCGATCCGCGCGATGGCCTGATCTTCCTGATCCGAGAGCGCGTCGCGTTGCACGGTGAGGCGCTGCAGGATCGCGCCCGCGATGGCCTCTTCCTCGCGCAGCGGCGGCAATGCGTCTTCCTTGCCCTGCCGGGCTTTGGCGGATTCGCGGGAGGCTTTCTCGGCCTGCGCGGCCCCGGCGACTTTCTCGCGATGCGCCTCTTCGGCAGTGGTGCGGGCCAGATCGGCTTCGCGCCAGCGGCGATACAGCAGCATCCCCTCGGCGCGGCGCAGCTCTTCGCCGATGGTGCGGTAGCGCGCGGCTTGGCGCGCCTGCCGGGCGAGGGTGGCCAGCTGCGAGGCGAGTTGCTCGATCACGTCATCGACGCGGGTCAGGTTCTGTTCGGCGCCGTTCAGCTTCAACTCCGCCTCGTGGCGGCGCTGATAGAGGCCCGAGATCCCGGCCGCTTCCTCGAGGATGCGGCGGCGGTTCTTCGGCTTGGCGTTGATGAGCTCGGAAATCTGGCCCTGCCGCACGAGCGCGGGCGAATGCGCGCCGGTCGAGGCATCGGCGAACAGCATCTGCACGTCGCGGGCGCGCACGTCCTTGGAGTTCACCTTATAGGCCGAGCCCGCATCGCGGGTGATCCGGCGCACGATCTCCAGCCCGTCGCTGTCGTTGAACCCGGAGGGCGCAAGCCGCTCGGTATTGTCGATCTGCAGCGCGACTTCCGCGAAATTGCGCGCGCCGCGCGACGAGGCACCGGCGAAGATCACGTCTTCCATGCCGCCGCCGCGCATCGCCGAGGGGCGGTTCTCGCCCATCACCCAGCGCAGCGCTTCCAAGAGGTTCGACTTGCCGCAGCCATTGGGCCCGACGACGCCGGTCAGCCCGTCATGGATCACGAGATCCGTGGGGTCCACGAAGCTCTTGAAACCGTTGAGACGTAGCCGAGAGAAGCGCAATTGCCGAACTTTCCGAATCTGACTGAGTTCTGAGAAGTGTCCGTAGAGCAGGCCTGCGAGTCAATGGGAAGACACCGCATCTGGCGATGATGAGGCTATTATCCACAATATATTGGCGCATTCTTGCGCAGCTATTGGGGCGCGAGATGCCCGCCGACGCAGTCGGGTATGCACCTCCGCTGTCTTTTCCTTTTGATCGCGGAGGCTTAGCATCAGGTGCGTCCCAAGGAGCCGACCGATGATCCCAGCCCTGTCCCTGATCCTCGCCTGCCAACTCGCTGGCGAGATCCTGTCCCGCGCCTTGCAGCTGCCGCTTCCCGGCCCGGTTCTGGGGATGATCTTCCTGCTGATCGCAATGAGCGTCTCAGGGAAGGTGCAGCAGATCGTGCGCCCCACGGGCCAATTCGTGTTGCAACACCTGTCGCTTCTCTTCGTGCCTGCCGGCGTGGGGATCGTCGCGCATCTTGGTGCGTTGCGCGAGCATGGGCTGGGGCTGGCGGTCGCGCTGGTGGTGTCGACGATGTTGGCGATCGTGGTGGGCGCGGCGGCCTTCGTCGCGGTGGCAAAGCTGACCCGGAGCGATGTCGATGACTGATCCGTTCAAGCTCTGGTCCTACCTGTCCTCCGAACCGCTCTTGTGGCTGTGGGCGACGCTGATCGCCTATTGGATCGGGGATACGATTTTCAGGCGCGTGAACCGCAGCCCCTTCGCCAATCCGGTGATGATCGCCGTGGTGATCCTCGGCGCGGTGCTCCTGATGACCGGCACGCCCTATCAGCGCTATTTCGACGGGGCGCAATTCGTGCACTTCATGCTGGGCCCGGCGACGGTCTGTCTTGCGGTGCCGCTGCATGCGAACCTGCCCAAGGTGAAACGCGCGCTGCTGCCGATTGCGGCGGGGCTGGCGGCGGGGTCGGTTACGGCCATCGTCTCGGTTCTGGCGATTGCGAAGGCGATGGGCGCGGGGCCTGAACTGCTCGCCTCGCTCGCGCCGAAATCGGTGACGGCCCCGGTGGCTATCGGGATTTCGCAATCGCTTGGTGGCGAGCCGTCGCTGACCGCTGCGCTGGTGATCCTCACCGGCATGATCGGGGCGATCACGGTGACGCCGATGCTCAACCTGCTGGGTTTTCGCGACTGGCGGGCGCGGGGCTTCGCGGTGGGTGTGGCCGCCCACGGGATCGGAACGGCGCGCGCCTTTCAGGTGCATGAGACTGCAGGCGCGTTTGCGTCCATCGGCATGGGGCTGAACGCGGTGCTGACCGCTTTCCTCGCGCCGGTGGTGCTGAGCTACTTCGGTTAATCGACTTCCGTCAGTATTGGCGCGGCGGGCGGGCCTTGTAGACCGGAAGCTTCCAGCCGAAACGCAGCGATCCGGCGCGCAGCGCAAAGGTCACGCCACCGCAGATCAAAAGCGCGATCAGCGTATCCGCCCCGAGCGCCGTCGCGATCACTGCGCTCATGGCCCCGGCAAACGCGCAGGAGAGATACAGCTCGCCCTGTTTGAGAACCAGCGGCACCTCGTTGCAGACCACGTCGCGCATCAGGCCGCCGAACGTGCCGGTGGCGATGCCCATGATCAGGACGATGACCGGGCCATGCTCCAGCCGCATCGTGATCGCGACGCCCGCAGGCACGGCGACCGCCAAGGCGCAGGCATCGAGCCACAGCAGCGCGCGGTAGCGGCTTTCCAAGAGATGCGCGGTGAAGAACACGACCACCGCCGCCCCTGCCGCGATCAGCACATAGGTGGGATCGCCGACCCAGAAGACCGGGTCGCGCCCCAGAAGCAGATCACGCAGCGTGCCGCCGCCGATAGCGGTCAGCGCGGCAATGAAGATGAAGCCCACGAGATCGAGCTGCTGGCGCGAGGCGACCAGCGCCCCGGTCAGCGCGAAGACCAGCACCGAGGCATAATCCAGCGCCGCGCCCAAGGGAAACTCCCCCAGCCAGTCGGGCAGGGCGGTCATTTTTGCTTGGCCGGTTTGAACGGCTCCATCCCGGCGCGGGCCAGCTCGTCGGCGCGCTCGTTCTCGGGGTGGCCCGCATGGCCCTTGATCCACTCCCACGTCACGCGATGGCGGCGTTGCGCCTCGTCGAGCCGCTGCCAGAGATCGACATTCTTCACCGGCTTCTTCGCCGCGGTCTTCCAGCCGTTGCGCTTCCAGCCGTGGATCCAGCCGGTCACGCCGTTCTTCACATAAGCGGAGTCGGTGGTGATCGTGATCGCGGTATCGCGGGTCAGGGTCTCCAGCGCGTTGATCGCGGCCAGAAGCTCCATCCGGTTATTGGTGGTCTCGGCCTCGCCGCCCTTCAGCTCGCGCTCCTTGACGACGCTGTCGCCGTCCATCGCGCGCATCAAGACGCCCCAGCCGCCCGGGCCGGGATTGCCGCTGCACGCGCCGTCCGTCCATGCGAAAAGCTCAGGCATCGAGACCCACATAGCCGTCGAGCGCTGCGATCCGGTCGAGCCAGCGGCGCAACGCCGGGAAAGGCTCGAGATCATAACCGCCGCGGGTCTCGGCGGTATGGGTGTAGGCGTAGAGGCAGATATCGGCGAGGCTCATCGTGTCGCCCGCGAGCCAATCGGCCTGCTCCAGCCGCTGTTCCATGATGCCCAGCAGGACGTGGCCGCGCACTTCCAGCGCGTCGAGCGTCTCCTGCGTGCGCTCATGGGCGCGATGCGGATAGCACAGGATCGCGGCGCGCACGGCGATGACGCCCTCGTGCTGGTTCTGCTCCCAGAACATCCACGACAGCATCTGCGCGCGGGCGAACCGGTCCTCTGGGATGAAGCGCGAGCCCTCGCCGAGATAGGTCAGGATCGCGTTGGACTCCGCGAGTACCCGCCCGTCGTCGAGATGCAGCGCCGGCGCCCGACCGAAGGGCAGCGCGCCGCTTTCATGAGCCTCGGCCAAGGCGTCGGTGTCATACTCGACATCGATCTTGTCGTAGCTCTGACCGAGAAGCGCCATCAGCAGACGCACCTTGTAGCTGTTGCCCGAGGAGGGCATCGAATAAAGCTTCATCTCGTTACGTCCTCACAAGCGCGATCAGGCAGGCGACGACGACGACCGTCAGGCCGATGCGCAGTTTGAGCCACCAGCGCGGTGTGTGGCCGAATTTCTGGAACAACCAGTCGAGCGGCAGCAGCGCGAGGAAGCCCAGAATCAGCACGAAATTCACCGGCATCCCGAGCGCCACGAAGGCGATGAAGAAGATGACCGGAGCGACGGCAAGGAAATAGCCGGTCTCCCATTCCGCGCTCGCGGCGAAGCCCCAGAGGCTGCCCGCCATGAAGCAGAAGATCATCAGACCATAGGCAAGCACCGCCACACGCGGGTCCGCGATGAAGGCGAATTGGCCGG
Organism: Thioclava sp. F36-7; assembly: GCF_002020075.1. NCBI lineage: Bacteria > Pseudomonadati > Pseudomonadota > Alphaproteobacteria > Rhodobacterales > Paracoccaceae > Thioclava > Thioclava sp. F36-7. Next base: position 392,688 of record NZ_MPZR01000004.1, read on the forward strand.
TCTGCACGACCAGCACGCCCCAGAGGAACGGGATCAGCCCGGCAAGGCCAAGGAGCAAAGCGCCGCCGGGGATTTTCGGGCCGATTTCGCGCATCACGACGCCTCTCTCAGCACGCGGGGCACCTTGAATTCGATGTCCTCGCGGGCGGTTTCGATCTGGTCGACGGTCAGGTCATAGCGCTGGCGGAAGGAGTCGATCACCTCGTCGATCAGCACTTCCGGCGCGCTCGCGCCCGCGGTCACGCCGACCGTCTGCACACCTTCCAGCGCGCGCCAGTCGATATCCGCGGCGCGCTGCACGAGTTGCGAATAGGCGCAGCCCGAGGCTTTGCCAACCTCGACCAGACGGCGCGAGTTGGACGAGTTCGGCGCCCCGATCACGAGCAGCGCGTCTATCTGATCGGCCATCGCCTTCACCGATGCCTGACGGTTGGTGGTGGCGTAGCAGATGTCTTCCTTGGCGGGGCCGACGATCTTCGGAAAACGGTCCTGCAGCGCGGCCACGATCGCCGCCGTGTCATCTACCGACAGCGTGGTCTGGGTGATGAAGGCCAGCCGATCGGGATCGCGCGGCGTGATCTTGGCCACGTCCTCGACCGTCTCGACCAGCAGTACCTCGCCATCGGGCAGCTGCCCCATCGTGCCCAGCACTTCCGGGTGGCCGGCATGGCCGATCATGACCATCTGCAGCCCCTCGTTCGAGTGCCGCTCGGCTTCCTTGTGGACCTTGCTCACCAGCGGGCAGGTCGCATCGACATAGATCATCTCGCGCCGCGACGCCTCGGCGGGCACCGATTTCGGCACGCCATGGGCCGAGAAGATCACCGGCCGGTCATCGGGGCATTCGTCGAGCTCTTCCACGAAGACCGCGCCTTGGTCGCGCAGGCTGTCGACGACGTATTTGTTATGCACGATCTCGTGGCGCACATAGACCGGTGCGCCCCATTTCTCGATCGCCATCTCGACGATCTTGATCGCTCGGTCGACGCCCGCGCAAAAGCCGCGCGGGGCCGCCAGATAAAGGGTCAGGGAGGGTTTCATCGCGCGCTCCTTTGTTCGGGTTCAGACCTAAAGCGCCGTCCGCCTCGCGTCCAGAGGCGATCAGCTTGCGAGTTTGATCGCTTCCGCCGTCAGCCAGGCCAGCACCGCGTAGCGCCCGGCCTTGGCCACGAAGACCAGCGGAATGAAGAGCCAGAGCGACATGCGCAGGATGCCGGAGATCAGGCAGATCAGATCGCCGCCGGGGGCCCAGCTCAGCAACAGCAGCCCGATCCCCCAGCGCTTGAACCAGCGATGGCCGCGCGCGAGCTGCGCTTCGGAGGCGGGAAACCATTTGCGGTCTTTCCAGTGGGTGACGCCCAGTCCGATCACGTAGGTGACGAGCGAGCCGATCGTGTTTCCCACGGCGGCGATGAGGATCATCAGCCAGATATTTTGTGTGCCAAGCGTCTGCAGCGCGACGAATACGAGCTCCGACTGGAACGGGATCGGCGTCGCCGCCAGAAGCGCCGAGACGAAGAGGCCGAAGAGGGAGACGTTTTCGAGCATAAAGCTTTCCGCAATGACAAAGGGCGCGCAGGTGAACCGCACGCCCCTTCAATCACGAATTACGGGTCGCGTCAGGCCCCGGATCAGCTCTCGTCGCCGTTCTCGTCCTCGCGCGGCTCGCGCGGCGGGCGACCGATCACTTCGCGCAGCGCGTCGAGTTCGATGAAATTGTCGGCCTGACGGCGCAGCTCGTCGGCGATCATCGGCGGCTGCGAGCGGATCGTCGAGACGACCGAGACGCGGCAGCCCTGACGCTGAAGGCTTTCGATCAGCGGACGGAAATCGCCATCGCCCGAGAACAGCACGATATGATCGAGGCGCGGTGCGAGTTCCATCGCATCGACGGCCAGCTCGATATCCATATTGCCCTTCACCTTCCGGCGACCCATGGAATCCGTGTATTCCTTGGCCGGTTTGGTGACCATCGCGAAGCCGTTGTAATTCAACCAATCCACGAGCGGTCGGATCGGCGAATATTCTTCACTCTCCAGAAGAGCGGTGTAATAGAACGCGCGGACGAGTTTGCCGCGGCGTTCGAATTCTTGTCTCAACAGCTTGTAATCAATATCAAAGCCAAGCGCCTTGGCGGCCGCATAGAGATTAGATCCGTCAATGAACAGGGCGAGCCGTTCGTCCTTGTAGAACATACAGTCCTCTTGCACAGGTAGGGTGGACCAGTTCGCGCAGGTGCCGATACGGAAAGTATAGCCGCATCAATTGTGTTGCACAGGCGGGGAGGGCCGACCAGATTTATCTAGGACATATCGCATTTCGCGAGGGAAACGGAATCTGTCTTTATGGACACTAACTATTTGGTCGCTTTCGGGGCGAATCTACCAAGCCAATTCGGGTCTCCTCGCACTACGCTCTGCGCCGCGATCGAGCGGCTCGAGCAATTGGGGTTTTCCTTGGTTGCCGCCAGTCGGTTCTGGTCGACGCCTGCCGTTCCCGAAGGGTCCGGTCCCGATTTCGTGAACGCTTGTTGCAAAATGCGAAGCAGTTTGCAACCGCGCGATGCGCTCGCGCAACTTCATGGAGTCGAAGAAGAATTTGGCCGTGTGCGGGAAGGTCGTTGGAGCGCGCGTGTTGTCGATATCGACCTGATCGCCTCGGAGGATCGGGTTCTGCCGGAACGCGAGAGCTTTCTGCGCTGGAAAAACCTTCCGCCGGAGGCGCAGCAGCGCGACGCCCCGACCGACCTGATCCTGCCGCATCCGCGCTTGCAGGACAGGGCTTTCGTGCTGATTCCCTTGGCCGAAATCGCGCCGCTCTGGCGCCACCCGATCACGGGCGACAGCGTGATGGAAATGCTCGCCGCCCTTCCCGAGGCGGAAAAATCCCCGATTTCCCCTCTGTAACGTGGTCAAAACCCTGCGGACGGGCCGGATGGGCGCTTGTGTTTCTGCACTGCAAAGCCTAAGTAGGGCCCTCAATCCGAGTTCTTCTGGAGAGATTCATGGCCCGCGTGACGGTTGAAGATTGCGTTGACAAGGTTCCGAACCGCTTCGAGCTGGTAATGCTCGCTTCGCATCGTGCCCGCGAAATCGCTGCTGGCGCTCCCCTCACGGTCGAGCGTGACAACGATAAAAACCCCGTCGTCGCTCTGCGCGAAATCGCCGAGGAGACCCAATCGGCCGAGGATCTGCGTGAGCGTCTCATCGAGAGCAACCAGACCCAGATTGAGGTCGACGAGCCCGAAGAGGACTCGATGGCGATGCTCATGGGTGGCGAGAGCCCCGATCGTGCCGTCGAAGACGACATGAGCGAAGAGCGTATGCTGCGCGCGCTGATGGACGCGCAGGGGCGCGAATAATCCACTGATTGGCTGGAACGAGCGCGAATGATCGACGTCGAAGACCTGATCGCGCTCGTCCGCAATTATAATCCCAAGACCGATGCGGATCTGATCCGGAAGGCCTATGCCTACGGAAAAGACATGCATGAAGGGCAGTTCCGGCATTCGGGCGAGCCCTATTTTTCGCATCCCGTCGCGGTGGCGGCGATCCTGACCGAGCAGCGTCTGGATGATGCGACAATCGTCACCGCCCTTTTGCACGACACGATCGAAGACACGCGCTCGACCTATGGCGAAGTGTCCGAGATGTTCGGCGAGCAGATTGCCGAGCTGGTCGATGGCGTCACCAAGCTGACCAATCTGCAACTTTCGAACGCGGCCTCGAAGCAGGCGGAGAACTTCCGCAAGCTGTTCATGGCGATGTCGAAAGACCTGCGGGTGATCCTCGTGAAGCTCGCCGACCGTCTGCACAACATGCGCACGATCCGCTCGATGCGGGCCGAGAAGCAGGCGCAGAAAGCGCGCGAGACGATGGAGATCTACGCGCCGCTCGCAGGCCGGATGGGTATGCAATGGATGCGCGAGGAGCTTGAAGACCTCGCCTTCAAGGTGCTCAACCCCGAGGCACGCACCTCGATCATTCGGCGCTTCGTCAGCCTGCAGAAGGAAACCGGCGATGTGATCCCGAAGATCACCGCCGACATCCGCGCGCTGCTCGAAGACGAGGACATCGACGCCGACGTCTTCGGTCGCGCGAAGCGGCCCTATTCGATCTGGCGCAAGATGGAGGAGAAGCAGCTCACCTTCTCGCGCCTGTCGGATATCTACGGTTTCCGCGTCATTACCCGCACCGAGATGGATTGCTACCGGGTGCTGGGCCTGATCCACCACCGCTGGCGCGCGGTGCCGACCCGGTTCAAGGATTACATCAGTCAGCCGAAGACCAACGGCTACCGCTCGATTCACACCACCGTTTCGGGGCGTGACGGCAAGCGCGTCGAGGTGCAGATCCGCACCCGGCAGATGCACGAAGTGGCCGAGGCCGGCGTCGCGGCGCACTGGTCATATCGCGACGGCGAGCGGGCGCAGAACCCCTTCGCGGTCGATCCGGCGAAATGGCTCGCCTCGCTCAGCGAGCGATTCTCGGACCCCGATGGCGATGGCGATCACGACGAGTTTCTCGAGAACGTCAAACTCGAGATGTATTCCGATCAGGTCTTCTGCTTCACCCCGAAAGGCGATGTGGTGAAGCTTCCCAAGGGCGCGACCCCGATCGATTTCGCCTATGCGATCCACACGCGGATCGGCAATAGCTGCGTCGGTGCCAAGGTCGATGGCATCCGCGTGCCGCTCTGGACCCGGCTGAAGAACGGCCAATCGGTCGAGGTGATCACCGCCTCGGGCCAGCGTCCGCAGCTGACCTGGCTCGATATAGTGGCGACCGGGCGCGCCAAGGCCGCGATCCGCAAATCACTGCGCGAGGAAGATCGCGACCGCTTCATCAAGCTGGGGCAGGAACTGGCGCGGGTGGCCTTCGAGCATGTCGGCCGCCGCGTGACCGACAAGGCGCTGCGCACCGCCGGCAAGGCGCTGGGGATCGGCGATCAGGACGAGGTTCTCGCCCGGCTCGGCTCTGCCGAACTGGCGGCCTCGGACGTGCTCGACGCGCTGTATCCGGAGCTTGCCCAACGCCGCGAAGGCACCGAGATCGAGCCGACCCGCGCCGTTCTGGGCCTCGGCGCCGATCAGAGCTTCCGCCGCGCCGATTGCTGCCAGCCGCTGCCGGGCGAGCGCATCGTCGGCATCACCTATCGCGGCAAGGGCGTGGTGATCCACGCGATCGATTGCCCCGCGCTCGAAGAGTTCGAGGATCAGCCCGAACGCTGGGTCGATCTGCATTGGAAGACCGGGCAACACCCGCCCGCCTATACCGCGACCCTAAAGGTCACGATCTCGAACGATGCGGGCGTGCTGGGACATATCTGCACATTGATCGGTCAGCAGAAGGCAAATATTTCGGACCTCGACTTTGTGGAGCGTAAGCCGGACTTCTATTCGGTTCTCGTCGAGGTCGAACTGTGCGATGCAGAACATATGCATCGCCTGCTTACCGCCTTGGAGGCGGAGAGCGACGTGGCACAGGTGGAGCGGATCAGAAACCTGTCGCGCAAACCCTGACGCACACGGCGCAGGGGGGAGAAAGGACGGCAGCGTGGTCTTCAGACGGCGCGAAAAACGGGGGGTTTGGGCCAACCTGCGCGAGGCGATCTGGCCGCGTTCGGGCTGGTCCCGGGCTTTCCAGTACGTCAAGCACCGGGTCAACCGGCTTCCCGACCGACCGCACCGGATCGCGCGTGGCGTCTGGGCCGGGGTCCTGGTCTCTTTCACGCCGCTCTTTGGATTTCACTTCGTCAGCGCCGCGGCCGTGGCCTGGATCATGCGCGGCAATATCCTCGCGGCGATCCTTGCCACCTTCTTCGGCAACCCGGTCACCTTTCCGATCATCGCGGTCTTCTCGACGAAGCTGGGTCACAAGATCCTCGGCGACCGGCTCGATCATGGCGGAGAACCGGAAAGCCTGCTGCAGACCTTTCAGGCGGCGAGCCACGATCTGCTGCATAACTTCTGGGCGATGTTCACCCCCGAGCATGCGGAATGGAGCGGGCTGGAGCGGTTCTTCACCGATGTCTGGCTGCCCTATCTGATCGGCGGGATCGGTCCCGGCGTGATCGCGGCGACGATTTGCTACTACGTGTCGCTGCCGATCATCACGGCCTATCAGAACCGTCGCCGCAGCAAGCTGAAGGCGCGGCTGGAGAAGATGCGGGCGAAGATCAAGCGCGAGGAACGCGCGGCGGCGGAGAAAGCAGAGAACTCCGAAGACTGAGTAGGGCTCAGGCCTGCGCTTCGCCCGCGCCCGCTTCGCTCAGCGCATAGCCGCGGCGCTGCGCCCGGCGACGAAACCGCTCCGCCGCATGGACTGCGTCGCGCAGGTTGGAGAACCACCGAAGACAGGACGCGCCGGTCTGGCCCTGCAGGCCCCATTCGCGCAGCACAGTATATTCCCCGAACAGGTTGTCGGAGACTTCCACGCGATAGAACCGTCGCGACGTCGGCGTGTGAAGAAGGAGGTTGAGCATGGCAGTGCCCCTGTATCCCGATTTCGTGAAGTGAATCAGAGCGGGGCAGTTTTGGCCAGCGAAAAGAGGTTAACGCCTTGATGTCCGCGCTAGAGGCGGTGTCGTCAGCTCCAGCGGACCTCGCCCAGGAAGATATAGCCTGCGCCGTAGATGGTCTTGATAAGGCGCGGGTTTTTCGGATCTTCGCGAAGCTTCGTGCGCAGCCGCGAGATCCGCACATCCATGGCCCGGTCGAAGCTTTCTCCTGCCGCACCGCCCAAGCTTTCCTGCATCTGCGCGCGGGTGATCAGCCGGTTCGGGCTTTCTAGAAACAGTCGCAGCACTTCGCCTTCGGCATGAGAGAACGACGTCTCGGCCCCGTCCTCCGCCACCAGCAGGTAGCGGTCGAAATGTGCGGTCCAGCCTGCGAAATGGGCGGTCTGCGCCTGCGCCGGGCCTTCGTTGCGTCCCTTGCGCAGGCGCGCGCGGATGCGGGCCACGACCTCGGCCGGATCGAAGGGTTTGATGATGTAGTCATCCGCGCCAAGCTCCAGCCCCGTCACCCGGTCCTGCACCTGCGCGCGGCCCGAGATGATGATGATCGCGGCGCCGGATTCCAGTGCCAGCCGATGCACCAGCGCCAGACCGTCGCGATCGGGCAGGCCAAGATCGACGAGGCAGACATCGGGCGAGGAGCGCTTCAATCCGGCTTCGAACTCGGTCGCGCGGCCGTAGCAGGTCGTGCGGAACCCGGCCTCTTCGAGCGCGTCGGAAAGCATCCGGCGGATTTCGGGCTCGTCGTCGAGGATCGCGACAAGGGGATGGTCGGCACTCATCGAGGCACTCCCGCAAGCAGCGCCGCAAGCTGCGCGGCGGTAAAGGGTTTCTGAAGGACCGGGCAGGGGGCCTGCGCGCGCAGCGCATCGCCCGGCGGCAGCGAGGTCATCAGGATCATGGGAACCTGATTGCGGATTTTGCGGGCAAGATCCACCCCGCTGCGCGGTCCGGGCAGCTGGATATCCGAGAGGACCAGCGCGATATCGGGCAGGTTCAGAAGCGCCTCGGCCTCGGCGATCGTGCCCGCCTCGACGACCGTGTGATCCATCGCCCGCAGCATGTCGCGGGTGCTAGCGCGAATGTCTTCGTCATCCTCGACCAGCAGCACCATCATCGGCTCGGCTTGGCGGGCGGCGGGTTTCAGCGGCAGGCGCATCGTGACGCGCGCGCCGTCCTCGGTATTGGCCAGCCGCAGCGTGCCGCCCGCGAGCTTGGTCTGGTCATAGACCATCGACAGGCCGAGCCCGGAGCCCTCATTGCCCTTGGTCGTGAAGAACGGATCGAGCGCATGTTCGAGCGCCTCATCCGAGAACCCGCCGCCCTGATCGGTCACTGCGATTTCGACCCATGTATCGCGCACCGCGCGGGCCTCGATCCGGATCGTGCCGCCCTCGGCGCGCATCGCGTGATTTGCGTTCAGGATCAGGTTCAGCAGGCTGTCCTGCAACGGGCCGGGATCGAGCAGGATCGGGTCTTTCAGGTCGCAATTGTCGAAATCGAGCGTCACCGGATCATGGAGCGTAGGCCCCGCCATCGCGGCGAGATCGTCGAAGAGATCGTCCAGCACCACCGCCTGCGGGCGCAGCTCGCGCGGGCCGGAGATCGCGGCGATCCGGTCGAGAAGCGTGCCGCCGCGCCGCGCCGCGCCAAGGGTCGCCCGGATCGCGTCTTGCGCGTCGGCGGGTAGCCCTTCCATCCGTTCGAGCCGCCCCTGCAAACCGAGGATGATCGTCAGCAGATTGGCGAAGTCATGCGCGAGCCCCGAGGAGAGCTGCGCGGCCAATTCGCGCTTCGCCGATTGCGCGAGTGCTGCGCGGGCCTGCGCCTCATGCGTGACGTCGGTGGAGAGAATGTAGACCCCGCTCACCTCGTTCTTGCTGGCAAGATCGGGGGTCAGCGCGACGCGGATGCGCCGGCCAGACGGGTCATGGGTGATCTCGACGACGCTTGCCTCGCCCGCCAGCGCGCGCCGGAACCCGGGTGTGATCTTGCGATAGGTCTCGGGGCCGAGCGCCTCGCTCGCGTGGTGGCCGACCGCATTGGCGAGCGATCCGGGCATCACGGTCGACAGGCGCCTGTTGGAGAAGGTGTAGATCAGGTTGCGATCGACGCGCGCGATATGAGCGGGCATCATCTCGGTCACCTGCCGCGTGCGGGCTTCGGTGATGGCCAGTTGGCGCGAAGTCTCCTCCAGCGCCATGTTGGTCGCCGCAAGTTCCCGGTTCGCCGCCGCCAGCGCCTCGGCATGGTCGAGCAACTGGTCTGACAATTCCTCGGACCGCGCGCGCAACAGCGCCTCTTGCCGCTTCACCGGCGTGATGTCGGTGTAGACCGTGACCCAGCCGCCTTCGGGCAGCGGCGCGCCTTCGACCGAGATCGTGCGCCCGTTCGCCCGCTGGCGCTCCATGTAATGGGCCTCGAAGGCGCGGGCGGTCTCGACCCGTTCGCGGACGGCGGCCTCGATATCGTCGACCTCGCCATATTCGCCCCGCGTGACGAGGAAGCGAATCGTGTCCTCGAAGGTGGTGCCGGGCTGGGTCAGCGTATCGGGCAGGTCGAACATCAGCTGATATTGCCGGTTCGACACGGCCAGCCGCAGATCGCTGTCGAAGATCGACAGCGCCTGTCCGATCAGGTTCAGCCCCGCCTGTGTCAGCCGCTCGCGGCTCGTTTCGCTCACCTCGCCCCTCCCGCTCCTTGGCTTTTGCTACCACCGGCGGGCGGCGCGGCAAAGCGTGTTTCGCGGCGACGCGAGGTCGTAAGAATTCGTTACAATCACGAAAAGATCACGAAAACTTTGACATGGACTGTCGAGCCATGCCGAACTGTGCGCGGAGGAGCGCCCGGGGCGGTCGAGGGACGCCGGACATACCGGCGCGAGGGAGGAAAATTTGGCTGACGCAGTCGCGAAGGGGCAGGAATCTGCCCAATCGATTCCTGCGCTTTTGGCGCGGAACGTGGCCCGATATGGTGGCTACCCCGCCTATCGCGAAAAGGAATTCGGGATCTGGCAGAGCTGGAGCTGGGCCGAAGCGGCCGAGGAAATCCGCGCGATGGCGCTGGGCTTCCTGAGCCTCGGCGTGGAACGGGGCGATTATATCGCCATCATCGGGCGCAACCGCCCCATGCATTACTGGTCGATGGTCGCGGCGCAGATGTGCGGCGCGATTCCGGTGCCGCTCTATCAGGACGCGGCGGCCGACGAGATGGCCTATGTGATGGAGCATTGCGGCGCGCGTTTCGTCGTCTGCGGCGATCAGGAACAGGTCGACAAGATCGTCGAGATCGAAGACCGCATCCACGCGATCACCCATGTCACCTACACCGACAAGCGCGGCATGCGGAAATACGACCATTCGCGCATGAATGCGCTGGAGGACGTGCAGGCCGAAGGCCGCGCGGGCCATTCGCGCTACGAAGCCGAGTTGGACAAGCGCATCGCCGAGCTGACCTATGACAGCACCTGCGTGATGCTCTACACCTCGGGCACGACCGGCAAGCCGAAGGGCGTGGTCCTGTCGAACCGCAACATCATCGAGACCGCCAAGGCGTCCTCGGAATTCGATCACCTGAACCATAATGACGAGGTTCTGGCCTACCTGCCGATGGCATGGGTGGGCGATTTCATCTTCTCGATCGGGCAGGCCTATTGGTCGGGCTTCACCGTGAACTGCCCGGAAAGCCCCGAGACGATGATGATCGACCTGCGCGAGATCGGGCCGACCTATTTCTTCGCGCCGCCGCGGGTCTTCGAGAATCAGCTGACCTCGGTGATGATCCGCATGGAAGATGCGGGCAAGCTGAAGAAGAAGCTGTTCGATCACTACATGAAGGTCGCGCGCGAAGTCGGTCCCGACATTCTCGACGGCAAGCCCGTCAGCTTCGGCAAGCGGATGTCCTATGCGCTGGGCAATTTCTTCGTCTATGGCCCGCTCAAGAACACGCTGGGCTTCTCGCGCATCCGCGTGGGCTACACGGCGGGCGAGGCGATCGGGCCGGAGATCTTCTCCTTCTACCGCTCGCTCGGGATCAACCTGAAGCAGCTCTACGGTCAGACCGAGGCGTCGGTCTTCATCACCCAGCAGCCCGATGGCGAAGTGCGCGCCGATACGGTTGGCGTGCCGTCCCCGGGCGTCGAGGTGAAGATCGCCGACAATGGCGAGGTGTTCTATCGCAGCCCCGGCACCTTCGTGGAGTATTACAAGAACGCTGAGAGCACGGCCTCGACCAAGGATCCGGAAGGCTGGGTCGCGACGGGCGATGCGGGCTTCTTCGAGGAAGACACCGGGCATCTGCGGATCATCGACCGCGCGAAGGACGTGGGCAAGATGGCCGACGGTCGCCTGTTCGCGCCGAAATATGTCGAGAACAAGCTGAAATTCTTCCCCTCGATCCTCGAGGCGGTGGTGTTCGGTGCGGGTAAGGACCGGTGCACGGCTTTCATCAATATCGACCTCACCGCGGTCGGCAACTGGGCCGAGCGCAACAACATCTCCTACGCCTCCTATCAGGAGCTTGCGGGCCATCCGCGCGTCTACGAGATGATCCGCGAGCATGTCGAAGAGGTGAATGAAAGCATCGCCGAAGACCCGATGCTCTCGGGCTGTCAGGTCCATCGCTTCCTGATCCTGCATAAGGAACTCGATGCCGATGACGGCGAGATGACCCGCACCCGCAAGGTCCGCCGCAACGTGATCGGCGAGAAATTCGCCGACCTCATCGCGGCGCTCTACGACGGGCGCGACGAGATCTACACCGAAACGGAAGTGACCTACGAGGACGGGCGCAAAGGCTCGATCAAGGCGACGCTGAAGATCGCCGACGCGAAGGTCGTGGCCCCGAAACAGATGGCGGAGGCGGCGGAATGAAAGACATGAACGAAGGTTACGTCACCGCCGACGGCCGCCAGATCGGCGGGGTCATCATGGAGATGAAGAACATCACGCTGCGCTTCGGCGGTGTGGTGGCGATCAAGGATATCTCCTTCGACATCCGCGAGGGCGAGATCCGCGCGATCATCGGGCCGAACGGCGCGGGGAAATCCTCGATGCTGAACGTCATCTCGGGCTTCTATATCCCGACCGAGGGCGAGGTGTTCTACAAGGGCATCAAGCGCGGGCCGATGAAGCCTTATCAGGTCGCGCGTCTCGGCATCGCGCGCACCTTCCAGAACATCGCGTTGTTCGACGGCATGTCGGTGCTCGACAACATCATGACCGGACGGCTGACCCATATGAAGAAGGGTCTCATGTCGCAGGCGGGCTGGTGGTGGACGGGTGCCGCCGCCGAGGAGCACGAGAACCGCGAGAAGGTCGAGAAGATCATCGACTTTCTCGAGATCCAGAATATCCGCAAAACGCCGGTGGGGCGTCTGCCCTACGGTCTGAAGAAGCGGGTGGAGCTGGCGCGTGCGCTGGCCGCCGAGCCGAAGATCCTTCTGCTCGACGAGCCGATGGCCGGGATGAACGTCGAAGAGAAAGAGGACATGAGCCGCTTCATCCTCGACGTGAACGACGAATTCGGCACCACCATCGTCCTGATCGAACACGATATGGGCGTCGTGATGGATCTCTCCGACCGGGTCGTCGTGATGGATTACGGCAAGAAGATCGGTGACGGCACGCCCGACGAGGTGCGCAGCAATCAAGACGTGATCGACGCCTATCTGGGGGTGGCCCATGACTGAGACCATCCGCATCGCAATTCAGACATCGGAGGCGCGTCATGCCTGATATCGTTCTCTATGCCGCCGAGGTGACGCTGAACGGCCTTATGGCAGGGGTGCTCTATGCGCTCGTGGCGCTGGGCTTCGTGCTGATCTTCAAAGCCTCTGGCATCTTCAACTACGCGCAGGGCGTGCTCGCGCTCTTTGCCGCGCTGACGCTGGTCGGCATCCAGAAGGGGCAAGTGCCCTTCGCCCATCTCATCAACGCGATGACGGGCAATCACTACACGAATTTCCCGTGGGAGGTTCCGGCAATCGTCGCGATCGTGCTGGCGGCGGCCGTGATGGTCGTGCTTGCGATCATCATCGAGAAAGTGGTGCTCAAGCATCTGGTGAACCAGGCGCCGATCATCCTCTTCATGGCGACGATCGGGATGGCCTATTTCCTCGAAGGTTTCGGGGACGTGATGTGGGGCTCTGACATCAAGACGCTCGATGTGGGGCTGCCGCAGGGCATCAACGAGACCATCGACACCGTCACCTTCAACATGTTCGGCTACGGCTTCTTCATCGACAATCTCGATATCGTGGCGGCGATCGTCGCGGTGCTGCTGGTGTCGGCGCTGACCGTGTTCTCGCAATACTCCAAGCAGGGCCGGGCGCTGCGCGCGGTGGCCGACGATCACCAGGCCGCGCTGTCGGTCGGGATCTCACTGCGCTTCATCTGGATCCTCGTCTGGTCCATCGCGGGCTTCGTGGCGCTGGTCGCGGGCATCATGTGGGGCTCGAAATCGGGCGTCCAGTTCTCGCTGTCGCTGATCGCGCTCAAGGCACTCCCGGTGCTGATGCTGGGCGGCTTCACCTCGATCCCGGGCGCCATCGTCGGCGGTCTGATCATCGGTGTGGGCGAGAAACTGTTCGAACTGCTGATCGGGGCCCCCTTCCTGGGTGGCGCGACCGAGAACTGGTTCGCCTATGTGCTCGCGCTCGTCTTCCTCGTCTTCCGGCCGCAGGGCCTGTTCGGCGAGAAGATTATCGAGAGGGTCTGACCGATGATCACGACGCTTTCACGCCACGGTGAGAAATTCCTTGATCGAGCCGCAGGGGTGCGACAAGCTGCCACATGTCGTGGCGTCAAGGGGAGGGGAGCCCAGTGTCGTCGCGCTGATGTGACGATCATTGGGAGGACCGTTACCGATGAAGACCTGTGCAACCGTGTTCACGATTGGCTGGGGAGCCGCGCTCGCATTCGGATGGATCGCGCTGGCCGCGCCGCCGGAAGAACCGACCACCTTGCAAACACTGAATATCGTGCTGGCCGCCTTGGGGGCGGGAGCCGGGCTCTGGGCCTGGGTGAGGATCCGGCGCGGCAACTGCTGACGGGAGACGACGCGCTCTCCCTGACGAAAGGGAGAGGCTGATGTTTTACCGCGAAGCAGGTGATTTCAAGACATCCTACCGGGAGGACAGTCAGACCTTTCCGATCAAATTCGACCGGCTGCGCTATTACGCGGTGCTGGTGGTCGCTTTCGGGATCGTGCCGCTGTTCATCAACGACTACTGGGCGAACGCGGTCGCGGTGCCCTTCCTGATCTACGCCATCGCGGCGATCGGGCTGAATATCCTCGTGGGCTATGCCGGGCAGGTGAGCCTTGGCACCGGGGGCTTCATGGCGGTGGGCGCTTATGCCGTCTACAAGCTGATGACGGCCTTCCCCGACATCAACATCTTCTTCCACGTCATCATCGCGGGGTTCATCACCGCCGCTGTGGGCGTGATCTTCGGCCTGCCGAGCCTGCGCATCAAAGGTTTCTACCTCGCGGTGGCAACGCTGGCGGCGCAGTTCTTCCTCGTGTGGCTCTTCAACAAGGTGCCGTGGTTCTACAACTACTCGGCCTCGGGTCAGATCAACGCGCCCGAGCGCACCGTCTTCGGCGTCTTCGTGACCGGCGCGCAGACCTCGGCGATGGCGAAATACATGTTCTGCCTCGTGATGCTGACGCTGGTGGCGCTGGTCGCGCGCAATCTGACGCGCGGCACGGTGGGACGCAAATGGATGGCGATCCGCGACATGGATATCGCCGCCGAGATCATCGGGGTGAACCCGCTGACGACGAAACTGTCGGCCTTTGCGGTCAGCTCGTTCTTCATCGGCATCGCCGGCGCGCTGTTCTTCGCGGTCTATCTGGGTGCGGCAGAAGTGGGCGAAGCCTTCGGCATCCAGAAGTCCTTCCTGATCCTCTTCATGGTGATCATCGGCGGTCTGGGCTCGATCTTCGGATCCTTCGCGGGCGCTGCCTTCCTCGTGCTGCTGCCGGTCTTCCTCAAGAACGTGCTCGTCGGCACGCTCGGTTGGCCCACGGACCTCGCCGCGCATATCGAACTGATGATCGTCGGCGGGCTGATCGTGGCCTTCCTGATCGCGGAACCGCATGGCCTCGCGCAGCTCTGGCGCGTCGCGAAAGAAAAACTCCGGCTTTGGCCCTTCCCGCACTGACGGCCGGGCCGCCCAACACAAAGAACCGGGACACGCCCGGCGCAACACTCGAACATTCTGGGAGGAGAACCGAATGAAGAAGACCCTAACCGCACTGGTCGCGGCGGCGATGACGCTGACCACGGCCCCGGCTTTCGCTGAACTGGTGGTGCCGAACCTCAGCTATCGCACCGGGCCCTATGCCGCGAACGGCATTCCCTATGCCGATGGCTTCAACGACTATTTCACCCTGCTCAACGAGCGTGACGGCGGCATCGGCGGCGAGATGGTCAAGACGCCCGAATGCGAAACCGCCTACAACACCGAGAAGGGCGTGGAATGCTACGAGTCGACCAAGGGCGAAGGCGCGCTGGCCTATAACCCGCTCTCGACCGGCATCACCTATCAGCTGATCCCGAAGGTCACCGCTGACGGCATCACGCTCTACACCCCGGGCTACGGCCGCACCTCGGCTGCGAACGGCAAGGTGTTCAAGTGGGTCTTCAACTTCCCGGCCAACTACTGGGATGGCGCCTCGGTCGCGATCAAACATATCATCGATCAGGAAGGTGGCGACATCAGCGGTAAGAAAATCGCGCTGGTCTATCACAACTCCGCCTATGGCAAGGAGCCGATCCGCACACTCGAAGAGCTGGCCAAGAAGCACGGTTTCGAGCTTTCGACCCTGCCCGTCGACCACCCGGGTCAGGAGCAGAAGTCGCAATGGCTGCAGATCCGTCGTGACAAGCCCGACTATGTCCTGATGTGGGGCTGGGGCGTCATGAACCAGGTCGCCATCCAGGAAGCCGTGAACATCCGTTTCCCGATGGATCACTTCATCGGCGTCTGGTGGTCGGGTTCGGAGAACGACGTGGCTCCGGCAGGCGACAAGGCCTCTGGCTACAAGGCGCTCTCGTTCCACGGCACCGGTATGGACTACCCGGTCTATGCGGACCTCAAGCAATATGTCGTCGATGCCGGCAAGGCGTCGGGCGCAGGCGATCAGGTCGGTACGATGCTCTATTCGCGCGGCATGTACGCGGCGATGATCATCTCGGAAGCGATCCGCAAGGCGCAGGAGATGGCCGGCAAGTCGAACGTCAACGCCGCTGAAGTGCGCGACGGTTTCGAGAACCTCGACCTCACCGAAGCCCGTCTGGAAGAGCTCGGCCTGCCGAACTTCGCCCAGCCGATCAAGGCGAGCTGCGAGAACCACGGGGGCCCCGGCTCCGCCAAGGTCTTCCAGTGGGATGCCGGTGCGAAGAAGTGGAACGAAGCCTCTGACTGGATCGAATCCGACAAGGACGTGCTGAACCCGCTGATCGAAGAAGATTCCGCAGCCTTCGCTTCGGAAAACAACATCACCGACCAGTGTAACTGATCGAAAACGGCCTCCGGCGCGCGCCGCCGGGGGCCACCCCAACGTCCCGGAGAGAACCATGCTCGACGCTTCGAAAACCGATAACACCCTTCTCGAGGTCAACAATATCGAGGTGATCTACAATCACGTCATCCTCGTGCTGAAAGGGGTGAGCCTGAGCGTGCCCAAGGGCGGGATCACCGCGCTTCTGGGTGGCAACGGCGCGGGCAAGACGACGACGCTCAAGGCGATCTCCAACCTGCTCAAATCCGAGCGCGGCGAGGTGACGAAAGGCTCGATCACCTATCGCGGCGAACGGGTGCAGGACGGCTCCCCCGCCGATCTGGTCCGCAAGGGCGTGATCCAGGTGATGGAGGGGCGCCATTGCTTCGAACACCTGACCGTCGAGGAAAACCTGCTGACCGGCGCCTATACCCGCAAGGACGGCCGCGCCGCGATCCAGGCCGACCTGGAGATGGTCTACGACTACTTCCCGCGTCTCAAGGAGCGCCGCAAATCGCAGGCGGGCTATACCTCGGGCGGGGAGCAGCAGATGGTCGCGATGGGCCGCGCGCTGATGAGCCGCCCCGAGACGATCCTGCTGGACGAGCCCTCGATGGGTCTCGCGCCGCAACTGGTGGAGCAGATCTTCGAGATCGTGAAATCGGTTAACGAGAACGAGGGCGTGACCTTCCTTCTGGCCGAGCAGAACACCAATGTCGCGCTGCGCTACGCCCATTACGGCTACATCCTCGAGAGCGGTCGCATCGTGATGGACGGTCCCGCAGCCGAGCTGCGCGAGAACCCGGACGTGAAGGAATTCTACCTCGGCATGTCTGACGAAGGCCGCAAGAGCTTCCGCGACGTGCGCAGCTATCGCCGCCGCAAGCGCTGGCTGGCGTAACGGTAACTTACTGATTCAATTGAATTGCTGCGCAGCATTTTGGGCGCGGAATAGGAGCGGTTTGTCCGCTGAACGGAAAGGGTCGAGAGATGCGCGAACATTTCGACGAATTGGAAACCCGCAGCGCCGACGCGCGTGAGGCCTCTCTGGCGGAGTGCCTGCCGGCGCTGATCGGCGCGGCGATGAAGGCTCCGGGGATCGCGGCGCATCTGCAAGGCGTCGACCCGAGCGCGATCACCTCGCGCGAGGCGCTCGCGAAGCTGCCGGTGCTGCGCAAGTCCGACCTCGGGGCTGCGCAGAAAGGCGCGCCGCCCTTCGGGGGGCTGGTCACGAAACCCGCCCATGCCTTCGCGCATATCTTCCAGTCGCCCGGCCCGATCTACGAGCCCGGCGATACCAGCCACAACTGGTGGCGGTTGGGGCGTTTCGTCCATGCCGCAGGCGTCGGTCCCGGCGATATCGTGCAGAACTGCTTCGGCTATCACCTCACCCCCGCGGGCATGATGTTCGAGAATGCCGCGCGCACGGTCGGTGCCGCCGTTCTGCCTGCGGGCACCGGCCAGACCGAATTGCAGGTCCGCGCCGCCGTCGATATCGGCACCACGACTTACGCGGGCACGCCCGATTACCTGCGCATCATTCTCGAGAAGGCCGAGGAGATGGGCGAGGCGCTGAAAATCACGAAGGCCACCGTGTCGGGCGGTGCGCTCTTCCCGAGCCTGCGTCAGGATTATGCGGATCGCGGCATCGCATGCCTGCAATGCTACGCCACCGCCGATCTGGGCAATATCGCCTATGAGAGTGCCGCGATGGAGGGGATGATCGTCGACGAGGGCGTGATCGTCGAGATCGTCCGCCCCGGCACCGGCGATCCGGTTGCCCCCGGCGAGGTTGGAGAAGTCGTCGTGACCACGCTCAATCCCGACTACCCGCTGATCCGTTTCGCCACCGGCGATCTGTCGGCGGTGATGGAAGGCGTCAGCCCCTGCGGGCGCACCAATATGCGCATCAAGGGCTGGATGGGCCGCGCCGATCAAACCACCAAGATCAAGGGCATGTTCGTCCGTCCTGAGCAGGTCGCCAGCTTCGTCTCGGCCCATGCAGAGGTGCAAAAGGCCCGTGTCATCGCCACCCGCGATGGCGAGATGGACGTGATGACCGTGCAGATCGAAACCGAGGCCGACGATCCCGCCCGCTTCGACGGCGGCATCCGCGAGGCGCTGAAGATGAAGGGCGTGATCGAACTGGTGTCGCCCGGCTCTTTGCCTAATGATGGGAAGGTCATCGACGACCAGCGGAAATACGACTGAGGAACCGCGCGCGCACTCAAGGGGTTTCTCCGGAAAGAGAGTGGAGGACCCCATGCGTAAACTTCTTCTGACAGGTGCCGCGATCGCGGCGCTTGGCCTTCCCGCCCATGCCGCCGATCTGGCGCTGGTGCTGGGCAATTCCGATTATCAACGGATCGACGATCTTCGCTCGGGCACTGCCCTGACCGATAGCGAGGCAAAGCTGCAGACGGCGGGCTTCTCGGTGCTGATCGAGGATGACGCCGACGCGGCCGAGATCCGGTCCCGCTTCCGTGATTTCGTGACCCGCGCACCCGAGGCCGAGCGGCTGGTCGTGGCGCTCTCGGGCCGTTTTGTCCATTCCGACGGCGAGACATGGTATCTGCCGGTCGACGCCCGCGACACCTCGCTGCCCGAAGCGGTGAGCGAGGCGCTGCCGTTGTCGGCCGTGATGACCGTGCTCGCCGCCCATCCGGGGCGTGCCCTTCTGCTGCTTGGGTCGGCGGATGACGCGGGCAATGGCCAGGGCCTGACCCAGCCTGGGATCGGGACGCTCGACATTCCGCAGGGCGTGACCGTGCTGCGCGGCAGCCCGAAGGATGTGGCCAGCCTCATGTCGGGCGATCTGACCGAGCCCGGCGCCTCGCTGATGCAGTCGGCGCAGTCCGAAGACCTGCGCGCGAGTGGCTACATGCCGAGTGATTTCGTACTGGTCACCGAGCCGACGGGCAAGAAACCCGCCCCGGTGAAGACCCCCGCGGCTGACCCGTCAGCCCCCTATTGGGACATGGCGCGTTCCGAGGACACGATCACCGCCTATCAGCTTTATCTCGACCGCTATCCGAATGGCACCAATGCCGCTCAGGCGAAGCAGCGTATCCAGCAGCTGCGTGACGAGCCTCAGCGGCAAGCAAAGGCTACCGAAGAGGCGCTGAACCTCAGCCGCGATCAGAAGCGCGAGGTGCAGCAGAACCTGACGATCCTGAAATTCGACCCGAAAGGCGTCGATGGTATCTTCGGGCCTGGCTCGCGCGGGGCAATCGCGCGCTGGCAGAAAGCCAACGGCTTCGACGACACCAGCTATCTGACCCGCGCCCAGCTGACTGCGCTCTCGGCGCAGGGCGAAAAACGCGCCGCCGAGCTGAAGGCCGAGGCCGAGGCCCGTCAGGCCAAGATCGACCAGCAGGACCGCGCCTATTGGGAGCAGACCGGCAAGGCGGGTGATGAGGCCGGGCTGCGCGCCTATCTCAAGAAATATCCCGATGGTCTGTTCGCGGAACTCGCGCAGGAGCGGCTCGACAAGATCGAAGCGGATCGCCGCGATGAAGCGCAGTCGGCCGATCGCGCCGATTGGGACGTCGCACGTAAAGCCGACACCATCGCCAGCTACCGTGACTATCTGGCAAGCCGCTCCGACCCGGCCTTCAAAGCTGAGGCCGAGGCACGCATCGCTGAGCTGCAGCAACAGAATCAGCAAAGCGACGCGATGGACGCGGCCGCCGCGAAAGAGGCCGCCCTCAACCTGCCCGGCGTCGCGAAATCGCTGGTGGAGCAACGCCTCGCCCAAATGGGCCTGAAGCCCGGCAAGGTCGACGGCGTCTTCGACAAAGATACGCGCCGCGCGATTCGCCGCTATCAGACCGCAGGCGGGCTGGAAGCGACCGGCTATCTCGATCAGGCCACCGTGGCGCAGCTTCTGGCCGGGGCGATCGGCGCGCGTTAAGCGCCGATCCCTCTCAGCCTCAGATCGCTGAACAAAGGAAAAGGCCGCGCCGGGAAATCCCTGGCGCGGCCTTTATTCGTTTCGGCTCGGCTGCCTCAGCCCTGGCGGGCTTTGAAGCGCTTCTGCGTCTTGTTGATCACGTAGACGCGGCCTTTGCGGCGCACGACCTGGCAATCGCGATGACGCTGCTTGAGCGAGCGGAGCGAGTTGCGGACCTTCATCGGCCTTCTCCTGTATCGCGGCGCGCGGTGCGCCTTGAAAAACGAATGCCCCGGGCTTGCAAGCCGGGGGCGGTGAATAGATGGTGGGCGGTACTGGGATCGAACCAGTGGCCACTACGATGTCAACGTAGTGCTCTACCGCTGAGCTAACCGCCCACACCCGTGCGATCCCGTTTGATGCCTTTGATTCGCGCTTGCGGCTAGGCCGCGAAGGGAACCGAAAGGCGCGGTGTCGCGTCGGTCTGGGGGTCTATATAAAGAGTCGAAACGGCTTTCAAGAGGGTTTTGGTGCGAAAGCGTTCCAGTGTAAGATATTAGGCGATCATAAGAGGTTTCATGTCCGACAGCCCAGCCCTTTTGCCGCCGTTCCGGCTGGTTCGCCCCAAGGCGTTGCGGACGGCTGCGGTCTTCGCCTCGCCCCATTCCGGTGCGCAATACCCGCATAGCCTGCAGGAACGGGCCGTTCTGGACATGCTGCGCCTGCGGTCTTCCGAAGATGCTTTCGTCGATGAGCTGCTGGCGGACGTTCCGCGATTCGGCGCGCCGCTTCTCTGCGCGCAGTATCCGAGGGCCTGGGTCGATCTCAACCGGGCGGAGGACGAACTTGATTCGGCGCTGATCGCCGGGCTGGACCGGGCGCATCCGGGGCCGCGCGTCGCTGCCGGTCTCGGGGTGATTCCCCGCGTGGTGTCCGGTGCGCGGGCGATCTATCGCGGCAAGATCCCGATGATCGAGGCCGAGGCGCGGATCAACCATGTCTGGCGGCCCTATCACGCGCAGCTCGAGGCGCTGATGGCCGAGGCGCATGGGGCTTTCGGGCAGGCGATTCTGCTCGATATGCATTCGATGCCCTCCGAGGCTCTGGCCGCGACCGGGCCGCGCCGCGCGGAGATCGTGCTTGGCGATCGCTACGGCACCAGCGCCGACCGGGAGATCGTGCGCGAGATCGAACTGATCTTCGAAGGCGAAGGGCTGAACGTGGCGCGCAACAGCCCCTTTGCCGGGGCCTATATCACCCAGCGCTACGGGCATCCGCGCGAGGGGTATCACGCGATCCAGATCGAGATCGACCGCGCGCTCTACATGGATCAGCACCGCATCGCGCCGAACGAGAATTTCAATGCGTTCGCAGCGCTGATGAGCCGGACGGCGCGTCAGATCGCCGATCTCGGGGCACATCCGCTGCGTCACGCAGCGGAGTGACTCACTCCCCGTCCCAGCCGCGCCCGTTGCGGATCGCATCCGCCCCGAATCGCGCCCGGATCGCATCTTTCGCCCGCTCCGCGCTTGCGCGCTTGCCCGCATCGGGGTCGAGCAGGTCACCCGCCGGATCGCGCCCATCGGCCGCCGTGAGGTCGGAAAATCCGATGCCGATGAGTCGGTAGGCCTGCCCCTTCGGCAGTTTGTCGAACAGCGTCTCGCCCGCGCGATAGAGCGTGTCGGCCAATTGGCTCGGCTCCTCCAGCCGGGTCTGCCGGGTCACGGTCGCGAAATCAGCCTTCTTGAGCTTCAGCGTCACCGTCCGCCCCGCCAGATCGCGCGCCTTCATCCGGGCCGAGACCTTCTCGGCCAGATGCCAGAGCTTGCCCATCAGCGCCTCGCGATCGGCGATGTCAGTGTTGAAGGTGGTCTCGTTCGACACCGATTTCATCGGCGAGTCGGGAGAGACGCGCCGCGCATCGAGCCCGCTGGCCAACTCAAACAGCCGCCGCCCCGACGCGCCGAAGCGGTCCTCCATCCGCGACAGCCCCGCGCGGCGGATATCGGCAAGCGTGCGGATGCCCGCGCGCCCCAGGGCCGAGCGCGTCGCCGCCCCCACGCCCCAAAGGATCGACACCGGCTTGTCGCGGAGAAACTCTTCCGTATCGCCGCGCCCGATCACCGAAAACCCGCGCGGCTTGTCGAGATCCGAGGCGATCTTGGCGAGAAACTTGTTATGCGAGAGACCCACCGAGGCCGTCACCCCGATCTCCGTCTCGATCTCGCGCGCAAGCCGCGCCATCAGAAGGGCCGGGGGCGCATGATGCAGCCGCTCCGTCCCGCCCAGATCGAGAAACGCTTCGTCGAGCGAGAGCGGCTCGATCAGCGGCGTCAGCTCGACCATCTTCGCCCGGATCTCGCGCGAGACATTGGCGTAATGCTCCATACGCGGTTTGACGATCACCGCATCGGGGCAAAGCTTGCGGGCCTGAAACATCGGCATGGCCGAGCGCACGCCGGAGATTCGCGCGATGTAACAGCAGGTCGTAACCACCCCGCGCGTGCCGCCGCCCACGATCACCGCCTGCGAGGACAGCTCGGGATTGTCGCGCTTCTCGACCGAGGCGTAGAAGCTGTCGCAATCGATATGCGCGATGGGCAGGTCGAACAACTCCGGATGCGCCACGATCCGCGCCTTGCCGCAGGCGGGGCAACGCTTCGGCGCCTCGTCAAAACTCTTCAGGCAATGGCGGCAAAGGGCGGGCATGGGGACTCGATCCGGGGAATATCCCCTAGATACTCCTTCTTCCTCTTGGCGGAAATATCCCGGGGTGAATTGGCGTAGCCAAGAGGGGCAGCGCCCCTGATGCTGACGAAAAAGGGGCGGATCGCTCCGCCCCTCTCAATCGATTTTCAGGTGGGTTTAGTGCAGCGGCACGCCATCGGCAGGCTTCGTGCCACCCAGAGGCGCGCTGTGGCCGCCGACGATCAGGCCGTTCGGGCCCGCGGTGACTTCGACCGTCGCACCATCCATGATCTCGCCGCCAAGGATCGCCTCGGCCAGCGGGTCCTGCAGCGCGCGTTGGATCACCCGCTTCAGCGGACGTGCGCCATAGACCGGGTCGTAGCCCGCATCGGCGAGCCACTTGTGGGCCGACTCGTCCAGCTCCAGCGTGATCTTGCGCTGTGCCAGACGCGTCTCCAGCCGCTTGAGCTGGATTTCCACGATCCCGTCCATGTTCTCGCGGTTCAGGCGATCGAAGATCACCATCTCGTCGAGCCGGTTCAGGAATTCGGGGCGGAAATGCGCCCGCACCGCATCCATCACCTGACGCTTGGCCTCGCCCGCATCCGTGCCTTCCGGCAGCTGGCTGAGCGCCTGAGAGCCGAGGTTCGAGGTCAGCACGATCAGCGTCTGCTTGAAGTCGACCGTGCGGCCCTGACCGTCGGTCAGCACACCATCGTCGAGCACCTGCAGCAGCACGTTGAACACGTCCGGGTGCGCCTTCTCGACCTCGTCGAACAGCACGACCTGATAGGGACGCCGCCGGACCGCTTCGGTCAGAACGCCACCCTCGTCATAGCCGACATAGCCCGGAGGGGCACCGATCAGCCGCGCCACGGAGTGTTTCTCCATGAACTCGGACATGTCGATCCGCACCATCGCCTGATCGTCGTCGAACAGGTAATTCGCGACGGCCTTGGTCAGCTCGGTCTTACCCACGCCGGTCGGGCCGAGGAAGAGGAACGAACCCAGCGGCCGGTTCTCGTCGTTCAGCCCCGCACGCGCCCGGCGCACGGCGTTCGACACGGCGGTGATCGCCGCATCCTGACCGACGACGCGCTTGTGCAGCTCGTCTTCCATCTTCAGCAGCTTCTCGCGCTCGCCCTCGAGCATCTTGGAGGTCGGGATGCCGGTCCAGCGTTCGACCACTTCGGCGATCTGTTCGGGACGCACCGATTCCTCGACCATCAGCTCTTCGCCTTCGGCCTCATCGGCTGCGGCGAGTTGCTTCTCGAGACTCGGGATGATGCCGTAGCTCAGCTCACCCGCGCGGGCGAGATTGCCCTCGCGCTTGGCTTGATCGAGCTCGGCCCGGGCCTTGTCGAGTTGCTCCTTGAGGTTGCGACCCGATTCCAGCTTGTCCCGCTCGGCCTGCCACTTGGCAGTCATTTCCGAAGCGCGATCCTGCAGATCGGCCAGTTCCTTCTCGAGCTTCTCGAGTCGGTCTTTCGACGCGGTGTCATCCTCTTTCTTCAGCGCTTCCGCTTCGATCTGCATCTGCAGGATCTGACGGTCGAGCGCATCGAGCTCCTCGGGTTTGCTGTCCACTTCCATGCGCAGACGCGAGGCGGCCTCGTCCACGAGGTCGATCGCCTTGTCGGGCAGGAAGCGGTCGGTGATGTAGCGATGCGAGAGCGTCGCAGCCGAGACCAGCGCCGAGTCGGAGATCTTCACCCCGTGGTGGAGTTCGTATTTCTCCTTGATACCGCGCAGGATCGAGATCGTGTCCTCGACCGTCGGCTCTTCCACCATCACGGGCTGGAAACGCCGGGCCAAAGCCGCGTCCTTCTCGACATACTTGCGATACTCGTCGAGCGTCGTTGCCCCCACGCAATGCAGCTCACCGCGGGCCAGCGCCGGCTTGATCAGGTTCGCCGCATCCATCGCGCCGTCGGATTTCCCGGCGCCGACGAGCGTGTGCATCTCGTCGATGAAGAGGATGATCTCACCCGCAGCGGCCTCGATTTCCTTGAGAATCGCTTTCAGACGCTCTTCGAACTCGCCGCGATATTTCGCACCGGCGATCAGCGCACCCATGTCGAGCGCGAGGAGTCGCTTGTCGCGCAAGCTCTCCGGGACGTCCCCGTCGATGATGCGCAGCGCAAGGCCTTCCGCGATCGCGGTCTTACCCACGCCGGGTTCACCGATCAGAACCGGGTTGTTCTTGGTCCGACGGCTCAGCACCTGCATGGTGCGCCGAATCTCGTCATCACGGCCGATGATCGGGTCGATCTTGCCTTGCTCGGCAGCTTCGGTCAGATCGCGCGCGTATTTCTTGAGCGCCTCGTAGCCCTCTTCGGCCGAGGCCGAATCCGCCGTGCGGCCCTTGCGCAGATCATTGATCGCGGCGTTGAGCTTCTGCGCCGTCACCGCGCCCGCATCGAGCGCATCCTTGGCGCGCGTGTTCACCATGGCCAGAGCCATCAGCACACGCTCCACCGGCACGAAGCTGTCGCCCGCTTTCTTGGCGATCTTCTCGGCCTCGTCGAGCACGCGCACGAGGCTCTGCTCGACATAGACCTGCCCGTCGCCGCCCGACACTTTCGGCAGTTTCGACACCGCCAGATCGACGGCTTCGAGCACGCGGGCAGGCTCGCCGCCGGCGCGCTTGATCAGATTGGCCGACAGCCCCTGATCGTCATCCATCAAAGCCTTCAGAAGATGCTCGGGCACCACACGTTGATGACCCTCGCGCATCGCGATCGTCTGCGCGGCCTGAAGGAAACCGCGAGACCGCTCCGTGAACTTCTCCATGTTCATCGGCATTCTCCTTTTTTAAAGCCCCCGGGATGTGTCTGGCCCTATATTAGGCGCCGTCCTGACCGGGTCTCGATATGAAAAATGGGATGTGGCGCATCCCGCTTCAAGAGCTTTATGGCGACCATTTCGCCGCAGGTGGAAACCAAAACGCAAGGTTTAGCGTTTACGCAGGGACACCCATGCAGGAGGCTCCGAGGATGCATCATGCCAGCGCCACGCGCATCGCGCGCCTGATTTACAACGCCGCGCAACGCCGTTTCGAGGCGGTCGTCGAATTCTTCACCCCCGGGATCGCGCAGCCGCTGCGGGTGCCCGTTCGGGTCGAAGCCAGCCCCAACATTTCGCATCGCCAGCTTGCCCGCGCGCTGACCCGCGAAGCGCAACGTCGTGGCATCGGCGAGCTGTGATCCCGCGAACGGCTTGACGTAGCGGTGATTGATCCGCATCAGGGGGCGATCTTGAAAAGGAGCGCCCCAGCGATGACCGACATGACCCTGCCCGCCGACGACCGTCTCATCGTCGCCCTCGACGTGCCGAGCGCCTATGAAGGCCTCGTGCTGGCGAACCAGCTGGGCGACTCGGTGTCCTTCTACAAGATCGGTCTGGGGATGCTCACGGGCGGCGGCCTCGCGCTGGCCAGCGAGCTGAAGCAGGATCAGGGCAAGCGCATCTTCCTCGACATGAAGCTGTTTGACATCGGCGCGACGGTCGAGAACGCCGTGCGCGGGCTGGCACAGTTCGATCTCGACTTCCTGACCGTGCATGGCGACCCCTATGTGGTGAAGGCCGCCAAGGAAGGCGCGGCGGGCACCGATCTGAAAATCCTCGCCGTGACGATCCTGACCTCGCTCGACCGCGAGGACCTGAACGGTGCGCTGATCAAGGATGGCGCGATCAGCGATCTCGTGGCGGAACGTGCGGGGCGCGCGTTTGAGGCGGGTGCGGATGGCGTGATCGCCTCGCCGCAGGAAGCCGCCATGATCCGCGCGCTGCCCGAGGCGGAGGGCCGTCTGATCGTGACGCCGGGCGTGCGTCCGACCGGGGCCGATCTTGGCGATCAGAAGCGGATCGCGACCCCGGCGGCGGCCGTGGGCGCAGGGGCCGACCATATCGTCGTCGGTCGCCCGATTCACCGCGCGCCCGATCCGCGGGCTGCGGCGGAAGCGATCCTTCAAGAGCTGCGCGGCTGATTAACATTTCTTACTGGCCGTCGCCGCCTGTCGCCGGGCCGCTCGTCTTCGATTCGGGCGCCACGTCGACCTTCGCGGCGTTCGGGTCGGACATCTGCTGCTCGCTCGGCGGATCGGTGGCGGCGTCGTCACCCCCGTCGATTGGCGTATCGGCAACGAGCCAGACCACGACACCCAGTGCCGCGACCAGCGCAACTAGGGTGAGTATCAGGCCGCCGATACTGCTCTGTCGGTTCGAATCCTTGGCCATTCTTGCTCGCCTCTTCGCTTTGATCCCTCGGTAAAGGAAACGCGAGGCTTTGACCTGCGTTCCTCCTCCCGTCATCAGATAGGCGGAGCATGGCGCAAAATGAAACGGCGCCCCGCAGGACGCCGCTTCACTTGCACGTGATCTTCGAAAGCGGGATCAGTTCGAGCCGCCGCTTTGCGTGGTGGCCTCAGCCGACGCGCCGCTCGTGTCGGTGCTGCCGCTGTCGCTGGCTGCCGCATCGCCCGAGGCGTCGGCGCTCGACGAATCCGCCGGGGCTGCGTTGTCGTTGTTCTCGATCGTGACCGAGGTGGCGCTCGCATCGCTCTCGGTGGGCGCAGTGCTGGCGCTTTCGTCGCCGGGCGACATCATGAGCCAAAGAACGATGCCGAGGGCGACGACGACCGCGCCCAGAACGAAATAGATGCCGCCCAGACCCGAGCGTTCGTGATTATGCGTGTCAGACATGATGATCTCCTGTCGATTTTCATCTCTCTGTATTGGCGAGAGAACATCGATAGGCCGCTTCCAGTTCCCGCGATGCGCGGGAAGTCGCCGGCAGCGGTTTCGTCACACGTCTTCAGTTCTCGTTGATATCGTCATGCCATTGCTTCACCTGACCGCGCCGCACGCCCATCAGTTTGCGCAGCGCGAGCCATGCGATGATCGACAGAACCGCGAAGGTGATCAGCGTGATCGGCACCGACTTTCCGACGATGCCGATCCAGATCAGGCCGCCGGTGACCACCGTCCCGATCGAGAAGCCGAGGAAGATGAAGCCGGGGATGATCATCTCGGCTCCGCCCAGCACCAGACCGGCCAGAACCCAGACCCACGGAAGTTGCCAGAGGTCCATCACGCTTTCCTCAGAAGCTGGAAGGCGTCGGTGAAGGCCTCGAGGGCTGCTGCAGGTAGGATCACGGTCTGCTTGCCTTCGCCCTTGGCCACCTGAGCCAGCGCATCGACCTGTTTCAGCGCGACCTGATATTGCGCGGCTTCCAAGCCGTTCTTCGCAATCGCCAGCGCGACGACTTCCGTAGCATAGGCTTCGGCATCGGCCGAGATGCGGCGCGCCTCGGCCTCTTTCTGCGCCTGGAACAGCTGGGCTTCGGCGGCGAGTTCGACCGCGCGCTTCTTGCCCTCGGCCTCGGTCACCTGCGCCCGGCGCGCGCGCTCGGCGTTGAGCTGTTGCAGCATCGCGGCGCGGGTCGCCTCGTCGAGATTGACGTCGAGAATCTCGGCGCGCGTCACCTCGATCCCCCAATCGTCGACCATCACGGCGACCTGCTCGCGGACCTTCTCGATCAGGCGGGCACGGTTCGATTGCACCTCGTCGAGCTCGATCACCCCGATCTCGGAGCGCACGATCCCCGCAACGGTCGTCGCGATCGCGGCGTCGACATCGCGGATACGGTAGACGGTCTTTTCCGGCTCGGTGATCCGGTAGAAGACTGAGGTTTCGACCTTCACCAGCACGTTGTCGGCGGTGATCGCGTCCTGCATCGCGTTGGGCAACTGACGCTCGAGGATCGAGATCTTGTGCGGCACTCGGTCGAGGAACGGCACGATGAAGTTGATGCCGGGGCCGAGCACCGCGCGCAGCCGCCCGAAGCGCTCCACGACGTGCTTCTCGGATTGCGGCACGATCCGCACGCCGAGGAAGACCGACAGGATCAACAGAACCGCGACGGCGATCATCACGATATCGCTGCCGGTTAGGGAATTAAGGAAATACATCTGGGCCTCGACCTTCTGAACTCACACTTGATTACCGGGAAAGACGCGCAAGGCGAGCAGCGTCAGCACCACGAGCACGGCCCAGCCACCGGGCCGTGAGATGAGCCAGACCGCGAGCGCGAAGCCTATCCCGACGATACGACTGCTCGCCGTTGCGAGAAAGCCGAACAGCACGCCCATCAGGCGAATTCCATCAAATTGGGGGTCATCGACTGCTCCTTGTGGTTTTTCCACAAGTTTGCCGCAACTTCCGCGATTTGGGAAGGCTGTTGCGCTCAGCCTAGGCGTGCAGGCAGGCGCAGGCCGCGCAATACGTCGGCGCCGGACATCGGACGCTTGCCCGGGCGTTGGGCTTCGAGGATTTCCAGCGCGCCCGTGCCGCAGGCGATGGTAAACCCGTCGAGGATCTCGCCCGGTGCGCCGCTTCCCTCTGCCGGGGCGGCGCGCAGCAGCTTGATCCGTTCACCCGCGATTTCGGTCCAGGCACCCGGGAAGGGCGAGAGCCCGTTGATATGCCGGATCACCTCGTCGGCCGGGCGCGTCCAGTCGACCTGCGCTTCGGCCTTGTCGATCTTCGCGGCATAGGTCACGCCATCCTCGGGCTGCGGCTGCAGGATCAGCGAGTCGATCTCCGACAGCGCGTCGAGGATCAGCCGCGCGCCCATCGCGCTCAGCCGATCATGCAGCTCGCCGGTGGTCTCGGTCGCGCCGATCTCGGTCGCTTCGCGCAGCAGAACCGGCCCGGTATCGAGTCCGGCTTCCATCTGCATGATGCAGATGCCCGTCTGGCTGTCGCCGGCCATGATCGCCCGGTGGATCGGGGCCGCCCCGCGCCAGCGCGGCAAAAGCGAGGCGTGGATATTCAGGCAGCCCTTCGCGGGCGCATCCAGAATGGCCTGCGGCAGGATCAGCCCGTAGGCGACCACGACCGCGATATCGGCATTCAGCGCGGCAAAGGCGTCGCGATCCTCGGGGGCTTTGAAATTCCGCGGGGTACGCACCTCGATCCCCAGTTCCTCAGCCTTGGCATGGACCGGCGAGGGGCGCTCTTTCTTGCCGCGACCGGCGGGTCGGGGCGGCTGGCTATAGACGGCGACAACCTCATGCGCGCCGGCCAGCGCCTCCAGAACGGGGACGGAGAACTCCGGCGTTCCCATGAAGATGACGCGCATCGCTTAGCCTTTCGCGAGTTTCTTCGACTTCTGCACCAGCATCTTGCGGCGCAAGGGCGAGAGATGATCGACATACATCTTGCCGTTGAGGTGATCGATCTGGTGCTGGACGCTCGTCGCCCAGAGGCCCACGAAGTCGCGGTCCTCCATCTCTCCGTCTTCATTGAGGAAGCGCACCGTAACCGCGCGGGGCCGCTTGATCGGGGCGGAGATGCCCGGCAGGTTCGGCGACGCCTCTTCATGCTTGCGCATCTGCACCGACGCATGAAGCACTTCCGGATTCGCCATCCGCACGGCCTGACCGCGCTTGTCGGATGCATCGACCACGGCGAGGCGCATCATGATGCCGATCTGGGGGGCTGCAAGCCCGACGCCCGGCATCGCGTCCATCGTCTCGACCATGTCGTCCCAGATCATCCGAACGGTCTCAGTGATCGTCTCGACCGGCTCGGCGGGGCGATGCAGGCGGCGGTCGTCATAGGGGATGAAGGCGCGCGAAGCCATCAGAGGATCGGATCCTTGGCGGCGCCCGCACGGGCGCGCTCGCGCTTGAGCTTCTCCATCTTGCGGGTGATCATCTTGCGCTTCATCGGACCGAGATAGTCGATGAACAGCTTGCCGTTGAGGTGGTCGAACTCGTGCTGCGCGCAGGTCGCCCAGAGCGCGTCGAACTGCTCCTCATGGCTTTGCCCGTCGAGGCCGAGCCACTTCATCCGCACCTCGGAGGGGCGCGTCACCTCGGCATATTGATCCGGGATCGACAGGCAGCCTTCCTCGTAGACATTGGTCTCTTCCGAAGTCCAGCTGATCTCGGGATTGATCAGGACCATCGGCTCGGGGGCCGCTTCCTTGTCCTTCACGCAATCCATCACGAAGATCCGCTTCATCACGCCGACCTGCGGCCCGGCCAAGCCGATGCCGGGCGCGTCATACATGGTCGCGAGCATGTCATCGGCGAGTTTGCGGATCTCGTCGTTAACTTCGGGCACCGGCTCGCAAACCTTTTTCAGGCGCGGATCGGGATGGATCAGGATCGGTCGTAGCGTCATGGGCAGGGATTTAGGCGAAGCAATGCGTCTGTGCAATGGCAGCGGTGATTGTGCCAGTGACAAAACGCCGTTTGTAACCCGGCTTTGCTTTTGCTCAGATGCGCCCGATCCGACCAATGAGAGGCCCAGATGAGCAAACCCGACTTCGACGAAATCATCGACCGCGTAGGCACCCATTCGCAGAAATGGGACGGGATGGAAAAGTATTACGGGGTTTCGCCGGAAGACGGGATCGCGATGTGGGTCGCGGACATGGATTTCCGCCCGCCCACCTGCGTGCAGCGCGCGCTCGAGGACATGGTCGGTCAGGGTATCTATGGGTACTGGGGCGGCGATGACGAGTATCGCGCCGCAATCCAGTGGTGGATGCGCGAGCGCCACGGCTGGGAGATCGAGCCGGACTGGATCTTCACGACCCACGGTCTGGTCAACGGCACGGCGCTTTGCGTCGATGCCTATACCGATCCGGGCGATGCCATCGTTCTGATGACGCCGGTCTATCACGCCTTCGCGCGGGTCATCCGCGCGGCCGGGCGCGAGGTGCGCGAATGCCCGCTGAAACTGGTCGATGGCCGCTACGAGATGGATTTCGACGCCTGGGACGGTCTGATGACGGGGGCCGAGGAGATGCTCGTCCTCTGCTCACCGCATAATCCCGGCGGGCGCGTCTGGACCCGCGCGGAGCTTGAGGCCACGGCGGTGTTCGCGAAGCGCCACGGGCTGGTGCTGGTCTCGGACGAGATTCACCATGACATCGTGATGCCGGGCGAAACCCATATTCCGATGGCGAATGCCGCGCCCGATCTGCCGCTGGTGATGATGACGGCCACCACGAAGACCTTCAACATCGCGGGCACGCATACGGGCAACGTGATCATCTCGGACCCGGATCTGCGCGCCCGATTCGCGTCGCGGATGGCGGCCTTGGGGATCTCGCCCAATAGTTTCGGCATCGCGATGGCGACGGCGGCCTACAGCCCCGAGGGGGCGGCGTGGGTCGATGAGTTGAACGCCTATCTCGATGAGAACCGCCGGATTTTCGATCAGGGGGTCGCCGAGATTCCGGGGCTGCATTCGATGCCGCTCGAAGCGACCTATCTCGCTTGGGTCGATTTCTCCGGCACCGGAATGGAGCCCGAGGAATACAAGTCGCGTGTTTTGAAGGACGCGAAGATCGCGGTGAATTTCGGGGCGACTTTCGGCGCGGGGGGAGAAAAATTCCTGCGCTTCAACCTCGCCACGCCGCGGGCGCGGGTGCGCGAGGCGGTCGATCGCCTGCAAGCCGCCTTCTCTGATCTGCAATGAAAAAGGGCCGGTTTTCCGGCCCTTTCCTTTGAAATCTCGGTCTCGCTCAGATCTTCGTCAGGTAGCCCGATAGCGTCGGCCCTTCCTGCGCAAAATCGAGCGCCGCGCGATCGCTGACGGGCGTTTCGCGCTTCACCGTGCAGATCAGTTCGTTCCCCTGAATTTCCGAGGCCACGATCAGGCAGGTCGCGACGTGCTTGGGTCCGTCATAGAGATCGACATGGCCGCGTAGATGCGAGACCTCGTCGGCATCCAACGCGAAGCCACCCGGCACCCGGCGCAGCACCGGCCAGATCTGACCGCCTGCGAGAACACGCAGGCGTGCCTTTTTCGCCGCATCGCGTTTCTGCGCGGCGCGCAGTCCTTCAAGGACCTCCTTAGGCAGGAATTCCATGACATCCTCCAACAGCTTCCCCGTGATCCATGCTGATCACCTCAATGTAAAAAGCAAGTTAACCATTCAGACGATCCGATTCTGCGGCTGCAAAGAGTGCTGAAATTGCAACGGCTTGCATGGCCGCCGCATCGGGTTGTCGCGCTGGGCCGCGCGAGATAGCGTCGAGGGTGACCGCGCAACCCGGAGGCTCTCATGCGTAAAGCTCTGCTCACCCTGACCCTCGCTCTCTCGCCCGTACTCTCCCCCGGTTTGGCACAAGCCGAGTGCGGCGGTAGCTGGTCCGGTTTCCTGTCCGGGATTCGCAGCGATCTGCAGGCGGCTGGATTGAACGCGCAGCAGGCCGACGCGTTCCTCGCCGGTGCGCGGCAGAATCAGGCCGTGTTGCGGGCGGACCGGGCGCAGGGGGTGTTTCGCAAGACCTTTCTCGAATTCGCGAGCGCGGTGATCAGCAAGAACCGGATGGTCAACGGGGCGAAAAACGCCAAGCGCTATGCGAAAACCTTCGAACGGATGGAGCAGACCTACGGCGTCTCGCGCGGGGTTCTGCTGGCCTTCTGGGCGCTCGAGACCGATTACGGCGCGGTGCAGGGCGATTTCAACACGCGCGATGCGCTGCTGACGCTGGCCCATGATTGCCGCCGACCCGAGCTGTTCCGCCCGCAGGTGATTGCCGCGGGCGAGCTGTTCCGGCGCGGCGATTTCGATCCCAAGCGAACCACCGGTGCCTGGGCCGGGGAAATCGGGCAGGTGCAGATGCTGCCCGAGGACATCCTGCACAACGGGGTCGATGGCGATGGCGACGGGCATGTGCGCCTGAAGACCTCGGCGCCCGATGCGCTGATGTCGGGGGCGAAGATGCTGCGCGATCTGGGGTGGCGCCCGAACGAGCCGTGGATGCAGGAAGTGACTGTGCCCAACAATCTCGATTGGTCCCAGACCGGGCTCACCACCGAATTGCCGGTCTCCGAATGGGCGGCGCGCGGCGTGCGTGCGCGGCAGGGGCAGCTTGCGCGCAATCTGCGCGGATCGCTCCTTTTGCCGATGGGGCGCAAGGGGCCAGCCTTTCTCGTCTATCCGAATTTCCGCGTGCTGTTCGAATGGAACAAGAGCTTCGTCTACGTCACAAGCGCGGCCTATTTCGCCACGCGCCTCGAAGGGGCGCCGCGCCTCGATCCCGGCGCGCCCGAACCGGGGCTGAGCGTGTCGCAGATGAAGCGGTTGCAGGAGAAGCTGGTCGCAAAGGGCTATGACGTGGGTGCGGTCGACGGCATCCTCGGCGCCAACACCCGCAACGCTGTCCAGAGCGCGCAAGAGAGGTTCGGACTGTCCGCGGATGGTTGGCCGACGCGCGCCTTGCTCGATCGGTTGTGACCGCGTCGGGGCGGGCGGTCACCCCGCTGCGCCGCCAAGTGCGAAGAAATCGAGAAACGGGCTGAGCAGGTAGCGGATCGGAGAGACCGGCGCGGTCTGCAGGAAAACCTCGGCGGGCATACCGGGCACGAGAAGCCTGCGTTCCTCCGCGTCGAGCTCGCCCATATCGAAGGTGATCCGCACTTTGTAATAGCTTGCGCCGGTCGCCGGATCGGTCAGCGTGTCCGGGGAGATACGCGTGATCGTGCCTGTCACGTCGCTCGAGATTCGCCGTGACAGTCCCGGAAAGCGGAGGATCGCAGTTTGGCCTGCCGCCACGCCGTCGATATTGGTCGGATCGACCTGCGCATTGATGATGAGCGGCCTCCCCGTCTCGACGATTGCCATCGCCATCTCCGCCGGGCGCAGCACCGCGTGTGCGCCGCGCAAGCGCACATCGTGCACCGTGCCGCTGACTGGCGCGCGTAGGGTGCGCCGCGCCAATTCGTGGCGCAGATGTGTGGTGCGGGCAGAGAGCTCGTTGGCGCGGGCATTGCTGGATTCGAGTTGCGATTCGATTTCCTCCCGGCGTTGCCATTGCAGCCGCGACGCGGTGAGCACCACGCCGCCGCTTTGCACCGTGAGCTGCGTTTTTTGGGCGCTTAACGCGCCGAGTTGTCGCTCCAGCGAGACCTGTTCGCGGGTGAGGGCGAGGATTTGCGCCGATGTGGCGAGGCCGCGATCCTTCAGCCGTTCGCGGAGCGCGAGTTCCTTTTCGATCAACCGCTCTTCGCGTTCCAGCGCCGTGACCTGCGCATCGAGCCCGTCGCGCTGCGCGCGGATTTGCTGCAGCTGCCGCGCCATTTCGGCGCGTTGCTGAGCGAAGGACTGTTTGCGGGCTTCGAACAGGGAATTCTGCCCCTCGACCAGATCGGTGACATCCGCGCGGAGCTTGGCCGCCTCCAAAAGCTGCCTCGGATAAGGGACCGTGTTCGCGCCGTCCCGTTCGGCTTGCAGCCGCGCGCGCTGCGCCTGCAGGGCGAAATCCGAGGCTTCGACGATGGCCAGCTCGGTCCGGATGTCGTCCGAGGCAAGGCGCATCAGCACTTGGCCACGGGTGACGTGATCGCCGCTTTTGACATAAATCTGTTCGATGGTCCCGCCGGTCGGATGCTCGATCACATGGCGGGAGCTGTCGACTTCGATCCGTCCTGAGGCCTGGATCGATCCGGCGAGCCGCGTGACGGTGAGCCAAAGGGCGGATCCGATGAAGAGGGCGACGATCGCCGCGAGGCCGAAGCTGATCGGGACGCCATGTTGCGAAGGGGTGCAGCAGGTGCCCCCTTGCCCGGAATGGATGCAGGCGTCGCTCACGCGGCGTTGTCCGCGCGTGGAACCACGCGGGCCTTCGTGGCCGAGGCGATCATGCGCTTGAGGACGTCGTCACGCGCGCCGAGTGCGCGCTGCGCCCCGTGATCGAGTACGAGGATGCGTTCGCATTCGGCGAGCGCGCCGGGGCTGTTGGTCATCACGATCGCCGCGCCGCCGCGCGCCTTCAGATCGCTCAGCATCGTGTGCAGACACGCGCCGCCATCTCCACTGAGTAAGAGGTTTGGCTCATCGAGAATGAGGAGGATCGGATCGTGATAGAGCGCCCGCGAAAGCGCGACGAGCTGACGCTGGCGATCGGAGAGCGAAGCCCCCTCGAACTCGATCGGCGTGTCGTAGCCCGCGGGCATTTTGAGAATCATCTGATGCGCGCCGGCGCGTTCGGCTGCGGCGATGACCCGGTCCATGTCGGGCGCGAGGTCGAGCCGGGCGATATTCTCGGCCACGGTGCCGGGGAAAAAGGTGACCGATTGCGGAAGGTAGCCGATCAGCCGCCCCAAATTGTCGCGGCCGTATTGATCCAGCGGCACCTCGTTGAGGCGGATCGTGCCTGAGCTTGGATGGGCGAAGTTGCACAGGCTGCGCGCGAGAACGGATTTGCCTGCGCCGAGCGGGCCGATCACCCCGAGCGCCTCCCCGGGTTCGAGCGAGAAGCTGATCATCTCGATCGCCGCTCGGTCGGAATTGGCGGGCCGGACGGTGATGTCTTCGACGGCGAGGCGCGCCTTCGGGCTCACCCACTCAGTGCCCTTTTGCGCGGCCGGGTGAGCGCCGAGCAGGGCCGCGAGCCGGTCGCGGGCGACGGTGGCGCGCTGCCATTGCGTCCACCCACCCACGGCAAGCTCGACCGGCGCGAGCGATCGACCCATCAGGATCGAGGCGGCGATCATCGCCCCCGCGCTCAACTCGCCTTGCAGGACGAGATAGGCGCCAAGCGCCAGCATCGAGGTTTGCAGCAGCATCCGCAGCGCACGCATCGAGGCATGGAAGCTGCCGCTGAGATCGGTGGCCCGAATCGCGTTGTTCATCGATTCATGTCGTGCCGCCTGCCAGCGTTTGAAGCCGCTTTCGCGCATTCCGAGCGAAACGACCGTTTCGATCTGGCGGAGAAAATCGTTTCCGAGATACCGGGCTTTGTTTTCGAGCTGCGTGGTCTCTTCCATTCGCCCGCGCGTGACGAATTGCGTAGCGAGAGACAGCAGGATCAACGTGGCCCCTCCGGCGAAGGCCAGAGCGCCGAGCCACGGGTGGAACACAAACAGCACTCCGAGATAGAGCGGCGTCCAGGGTAGATCGAACACCGCTGCCGCGACCGGGGAGGCATAATAGCGCTGGACGATTTCCAGGTCGCGCAGGGCGTTGTTGGAGGACCGCTCCTGCGTGTTGATGGTGGCGTCGATGATGGCGGCGTCGAACACGCGCCGCTCGAGACCGCGCTGATGATCCGCCCCGATTCGGGCTAGCAGGCGACCTCGAGCCCAATCAATGACGCCCATCATCGTGAAGAGAAAGGCCACCAGCAGAAACAGGTTGATCAGCGTCGGCAAGGACCGCGCGGGCAGCACGCGGTCATAGACCTGCAGCATGAACAGCGGCCCCGCGAGAACGAGCAGATTGATGAAGGCCGCAAATATTGCGACCAGCACGAATTGCCTTCGTACCCGGCCCAGCAGCCGGGCCATCTCCCGTCGTCCTTTGACGATGTTGCGTTTGATGATGGCTTGATCGGTGTTGGAATATGGCATCGTGCTCTCCCCGCGATGACGGGCACTGATCGGAGCGCCGCGCTAGGCAAGGGTGGTGCGAGGGCGCTGAACGGGGCGTTAATTTCCCCGCGCCTTTTCCCGTCAATTCGATCCATTTCTTCCGGAACTCCGGAGTTCTGAGCGACTCGCGTTGCGGCAAGACCGGATGCGCCCTATCTATTTCAGGACCTAAGCCGCAACGCAGGGGGGAGCGACTTTGGCGCAGGAATTAGAACAGAAGGCCTCGGCGCGCATCGGTGTGCGGTGGTCTGCGGTGGCTATGATGACGGCGCTTGCGCTGGGGTTGGCCGCCTGCGCGCCTGCGCCGCCCGCGACCGGCATTCAGGACCCTTACGAGGCGGCAAATCGCAAGACGCATGAGTTCAACAAGAAGCTCGACTCGGCCTTCTTCCGCTCCGATTCGACCGATGGCAGTGGCCCCGGGCCGGTGACGAAAACGCTCTACAATGTCGGCAGCAATCTCAGCCTTCCGGGGAAGGTGCTCAACTCTCTGCTGCAAGGACGACCCGAGCCGGCCGTGAAGAACACCTTCCGATTCTTCATCAACTCGACGATCGGGCTGGGAGGGATTTTCGATCCGGCAGGGACGGATTTCTCGTTGCCCGAGACGGATACCGATTTCGGCGAGACGCTGCATGTCTGGGGCGTGGGCGAGGGTAATTATCAGGAATTGCCGGTCTTCGGGCCGTCCACGACGCGTGATACAGTCGGGATGGTCGTCGATTTCGTGATCGACCCGCTGGGCGCGCTG
Source organism: Thioclava sp. F36-7 (assembly GCF_002020075.1). Taxonomy (NCBI): domain Bacteria; kingdom Pseudomonadati; phylum Pseudomonadota; class Alphaproteobacteria; order Rhodobacterales; family Paracoccaceae; genus Thioclava; species Thioclava sp. F36-7. Next base: position 430,443 of record NZ_MPZR01000004.1, read on the forward strand.
CCCGACAAGGAGCGCATCGCCGCAGGGGCGCTACGCTTCGGCGGCAATGTCGCGAAGCGCAACATGTATGGCACCACTGTCGATTCGATCCTGTACGACAGTGCCGACAGCTATGCTCAAAGCCGGCTTCTGTATCTGCAGAACCGACGCTACGAACTCAATGGCGAGGAGGCCACCGATGCGAATGCCTACGATCCCTACGAAGACCTTCTGCCGCAATAGGCGGCAGGTTCTGGGCCTCGGCGCGGCGGGTCTGGTGGCGGCGATGGTGCCGGGGTCGGCATATGCGCTGACGGATGCGCAGGCGCGCGCGCTCATCCAGAAAGCGGTGAACGAGGTCAACGCAGCCATCGCCTCGGGGCGCACCGGGCCCGCGCTCTATGCGATGTTCGAACGGATTTTCGCGCGATATGCGGATGTGAACGTCATCGCGCGTTCGGCGTTGGGCGTGGCGGCGCGGCAGGCGAGCCCGGCGCAGCTCGCGGCCTTCACCAAGGCGTTCCAGGGCTACCTCTCGCGCAAATACGGTAAGCGGTTCCGTGAGTTCCAGGGCGCGAAGTTCCAGATTCAGGGCGCCCGCCCGATCAAAACCTTCTACGAGGTGAAGACGCTCGCGACCCTGCCGGGGCAGGCGCCGTTCGAGGTGCTGTGGCAGGTCTCGGATCGCTCGGGCAGCGACAAGTTCTTCAACCTGATCGTCGAGGGCGTGAACATGCTCGCCTCCGAACGGGCCGAGATCGGCGCGATGCTCGACCGTCGGCGCGGCAATATCAACGCGATGATCGAGGATCTGAAACGGGCGGGGTAACCGGCGCGGGCTTCGGCCTGGCAAGACACCGCACCAAATGAAAACGCCCGGGCCAGTGGTCCGGGCGTTTCTTTCGTTTCGGGTCGGTCGCTCAGTTGCTGCCGAAGATGTTGAGCAACTCGTTGAGGATCGACTGCGACGGATCGCGCCGCTGCCGCTGGGGCTGGGCGGGCGCTTGACCCGCGCTCTGGCTTTGACCCTGAGACTGCTGAGCCGGCACCTGCCAGTCGCCCGGATGGGCCATCGGGAGCGGCTTGGGATCTTCACCGTTGAGCACACGCTTCATCGTCTCGTGGAAGATCTCGGCGGGCAGGCCACCCCCGGTCGTGCCTTTCAGCGGCGTGTTGTCGTCATTGCCCATCCAGACGCCGACGACGTAATCCGAGGTGAAGCCTACGAACCAAGCATCGCGCGCGCTCTGCGTGGTGCCGGTCTTGCCTGCGATCTCGTAGCCGTCGATGTTGGCGCGGCGGCCGGTGCCGTGCAGCACCACCTGACGCATCATGTAGGTCAGTTCCTGCGCCGCTTTCTTCGAGATCACGCGCTCGCCGATGCCGCCGGGCTTGCCGAAGAGCGGCTGGTCGTCGCCTTTCAGCGTCAGCGAGGTCAGGCCATAGGGCTGCACCGAAGAGCCGCCATTGAGGATGCCCGCATAGGCCCCTGTCATGTCGAGCAGGTCCGATTCCCCAACGCCAAGCGCCACCGAGGGGAGGTTCGGCAGGTCCTGCGCAAAGCCGAACCCTTCCGCGACCTTGATGACATTCTCGCGTCCCACCGCTTCGGAAACGCGCACGGTGGCGACGTTCACCGAATGCTCCAGCGCGGTCGTCAGTGTGATCGGCCCCATGTAGCTGCGCTCGTAGTTGCGCGGGCTCCAATCGGGCGAGCCGGGCATCTTCACCGTGACCGGCGCGTCATCCACCATCGAATCCGGGGTGTAGCCCAGATCTAGCGCGGTCGCGTAGACGAAGGGCTTGAAGGTCGAGCCGGTCTGCCGCTGCGCCATGGTCGCGTGGTTGAACGCACCCGAGACCTTCGTGGCCCGACCGCCAACCATGCCGCGCACGGCGCCATCTGCGCTCATCACGACGATCGCGGATTCGGCCTTCGAGCCTTTGGAGACCTTGTTGTCGTAGACCGACTTCATCGCGTCTTCGGCCGCCGACTGGATGCGCTGATCGAGCGTTGTGTTGATGACCACATCCTCGGTCGTGTCGCGTGACAGGAAGTCCGGGATCGTGTCCATCACCCAGTCCGCGAAATAGCCGCCCGCGCGTTTCTGTGCCGCCTGGCTCAGCGTGGCGGGGTTGTTCTTCGCGTCGAGATACTGCCGGTCCGTCAGGTAATTTTGCTCATGCATGAGGCTGAGCACGGTCGCGGCCCGTTCCTGCGAACGCTCGAGGCTCGAAGTCGGGGCGTAATAGCTAGGGGCTTTCAGAAGACCGGCCAGCATCGCGGCCTGCTGCGGATCGACATTGGCCGCCGAGATGCCGAAATAACGCTCCGACGCGGCCTCGAAGCCGCGCGCACCCGCACCGAGATAGGCGCGGTTGAGGTAGATCGAAAGGATTTCATCTTTCGAGTATTTCAGTTCCAGCGCGAAGGCGTAGGGCACTTCCTTGATCTTGCGGCGCAGACCGCCCGAACGGCAGTCATTCTCATAGGCGGCTTCGTTCTTCCATTTCTTCGGGTCGAACTTCACGCCGAGGCACAGGAGCTTCGCGGTCTGCTGCGTGATGGTCGAACCGCCGTTGCCGTCGAACGGTCCGCGCCCCTCGCGCATGTTGATTGCCATCGCCGAGGCGATGCCGCGCGGCGAGATGCCGAAGTGGTGGTAGAAGCGGCGATCTTCGGTCGCGACCACGGCGTCGCGCAGATAGGGCGAGACGTTTTTCGCATCGATCTGGCCGCCGAAGGTCTCGCCGCGCCAGGCGAAAACCTTGCCCTGATCGTCGAGCATCGTCACCGAGCCGCGGGTGCGGCCGTCGAGCAGCTTCGTGTAGTCAGGCAGGGTCGAGTAGAAATACAGCGTCGCTGCGCCCACCACGAGGGCGACGATCATCGCGAGGCGCCAGCCGACGCCCCAGACGACCCGCCAGATCAACCGAGCGAGGCCGATGATCAGACCGGTGATCGGCCCGTTGCGCCGCGGCGGCTTGCCTCGGCCGCCACCGCCACCTCCGCCGTTACCGCCACCCCGGCGCGCATTCTTGCGCGGCTTGGTGGGTTTCGATGCCTTGGGAGGCTGCTTCGACGAGGAATAGCGCTTGTCGGCCACGAGGCGCCCGCGCCCTCCGCCTTTCTGAGTCATCTGCCTGTTCCGCTGCCTGCGTTTTAATTGCGCGCAATCTACACGGGCCGACCCGAGATGTGCACCCGCGAAAAATCACGTTTCAGATTTGCAATGTGATTAAAAAAGCGGCAAAGCGCACAAATTGTGCAAATTTGAGCCAGAATCCGCTGAGGCTGCTACTCGGGCGGAACCTCGTTTCCTTGTGCGAAAGGGGCACAGCGGGCCTTTTAACACCGTGCGATGTCACCAAGCGGGCATCGAAAGGGCTGAACAAGGAAGGGATGTCAGGTGAAACTCATCATTGCAGCAATCAAGCCGTTCAAGCTGGAGGAGGTGCGCGAGGCGCTCACCACCATCGGCGTGCGCGGAATGATGGTGACCGAGATCAAAGGCTTCGGTGCCCAGTCGGGTCACACGGAAATCTATCGTGGCGCCGAATACGCCGTGAACTTCGTGCCGAAGGTCAAGCTGGAGATCGTCGTCGCGGACGGCCTCGCCGACGAGGTTGTCGACACGATCATGAAAGCCGCGAAAACCGACAAGATCGGCGACGGCAAAATCTTCGTTCTCGATGTCGGGCAGGCGGTTCGCGTGCGCACCGGCGAATCCAATGACGACGCGCTTTAAGGCGCGACAGGGGGAAAGTAGGAAAATGAACAAGCTTTCGAAAATCACCGGCCTTGCGGTCGCTCTGACCGCGGTGGCTCTGCCGGCGCTGGCGCAGGATGCCGCCGCGCCCGCGGCGATGGATCCGCCGGCCAATGAGATCGGCTTCATCCTGAACACCTTCATGTTCCTCGTCACCGGCTTCCTGGTGATGTGGATGGGCGCGGGCTTCTCGATGCTCGAGGCTGGCCTCGTGCGTTCGAAGAACGTGACCATGCAGTCGCTCAAGAACATCGCGCTCTTCGCGATCGCGGCGATCATGTACTACCTCATCGGCTACAACCTGATGTACCCGGGCGACGGCTGGTCGATCAACGGCGTGCTCGGTGCCTTCTCGACCACCTCGCTCGAGCCCGTTGGCGTCGGCGCGGATTCGGTCGACCTGACCTACGCTTCGGTCGGTTCGGACTTCTTCTTCCAGCTGATGTTCTGCGCCACCACCGCGTCGATCGTTTCGGGCACCCTGGCCGAGCGCATCAAGCTGTGGCCGTTCCTGATCTTCACCGTGATCCTGACGGGCTTCATCTACCCGATCCAGGCTTCGTGGAAATGGGGCGGCGGCTTCCTGGACGCCGATTTCGGTTTCCTCGACTTCGCTGGTTCGACCGTCGTGCACTCGGTCGGTGGCTGGGCAGCTCTCGCAGGCGCTCTGATCCTCGGCCCGCGTATCGGCAAGTATAAGGACGGCAAGGTCCAGGCTATGCCGGGTTCGAACCTGACGCTCGCCACGCTCGGTACCTTCATCCTGTGGCTCGGCTGGTTCGGCTTCAACGGCGGTTCGCAGCTCTACATGAACACCGTAGGCAACGTCGCCGATATCTCGCGCATCTTCGCCAACACCAACACGGCAGCTGCCGGTGGCGCGATCGCAGCGCTGATCCTGACCCAGATCCTCTACAAGAAGCCGGATCTGACCATGGTTCTCAACGGCGCTCTGGCTGGCCTCGTGTCGATCACGGCTGAGCCGCTGACCCCGAGCCTCGGTGCAGCGACCATCATCGGCGCGATCGGCGGTATCATCGTGGTCCTGCTGGTTCCGATGCTCGACAAGCTGAAGATCGACGACGTCGTGGGCGCTATCCCGGTCCACCTCGGCGCTGGTATCTGGGGCACGCTGGCTGTTCCGATCACCAACCCCGACGGCACCTTCTACGGTCAGATCGTCTCGATCATCATCGTCGGTATCTTCGTCTTCGCGGTCTCGGCAATCATCTGGTTCATCCTCAAAGCCGTCATGGGCATCCGCGCCCCGGCCGAGGACGAGATGATGGGCCTCGACAAGGCGGAACTGGGCATGGAAGCCTATCCGGAGTTCGTCAACTAAGGCGCCGCATCCAAGACAAAGCGAAAGGCCCGGGAGCGATCCCGGGCCTTTTTCATTGCGTCTGGTGTCGGCTTACTCGGTGACCGGAGCGCCTTGCGGCTTCTGGCCGCCGCCGCTGTTCTGGTAATCCGGCTTGCGCAGGAAGAAGACGAGCGGGATGGCCGCCAGCGTGACCCACATCATGAACTTGAAATCGTCCACGTAAGAGATCATCGCCGCCTGCTGCGTCGCGAGGTTGTTGAGCACCGTCAGGGCCGCCTCCCGCGACATGCCGCTCGCGCCGTTCATCACGCCCGACAGGTTCTGCGGATTGATCGCAGAGACGATCTCGGAATGGTTCACCGCGATATTGTGGGTGAGCAGCGCGGTCACGATCGAGATCCCGATGGACGAGCCGATATTGCGCAGAAGCGAGAACAGCGCCGTGCCGTCGCCGCGATATTCCGGGGCGAGCGTGGCGAAGGCCAGCGTCGAGATCGGCACGAAGACCGAGCCCAACCCGAAGCCCTGAATCACGCCCGAGATGATGATCCATTTCGGCCCCATCTGCGGCGAGAAGGTCGACATGATGTGCAGCGAATAGGCGGTTAAGGACAGCCCGACCACCACGAGGATGCGCAGGTCTATGACCTTCACCAATCGCCCGATCAGCAGCATCATGATCATCGCTCCCACGCCGCGCGGTGACATCACGAGGCCCGTCGTCAGCGTCGGATAACTGAAGATGTTCGACAGCATCGGCGGCAGCAGTGCCAGCGAGGCGAGCAGGATGATCCCGATCACGAAGATGAACAGCAGCCCCATCGAGAGGTTGCGGTCGAGGAACATCTTCGGCTCGAGGAAAGGCTTTTTCGCGCTGAAAATCCACACGAGGAAGACCCAGAACCCGCTGATCGCGAGCGCGGCCTCGATCCAGATCTCGCGCGAGGCGAACCAGTCGAGATCGGACCCACGATCGAGCATCATCTGCAACGACCCGATGGCCACCGCCAGCGCCGCGAAGCCGAAGAAGTCGAAGCCGATCTTCTTCTTGGGCGTCTCGGGCAGGAAGAAGGCGGAGCCCGCGATCGCGATCATCCCGAGCGGCACGTTGATGTAGAACACCCAGCGCCAGTTGATCACCTCGGTCAGATAGCCGCCCAGCGTCGGGCCGATGATCGGGCCAAGCATGATGCCGGCACCGAACATCGCCATCGCCTGCCCGTGCTTCTCGCGCGGGTTGATGTCGAGCATGAAGTTCTGCGCGAGCGGCACGATGGCCGCGCCGAACACGCCCTGCATGAGGCGGAAGATCACCATCACGTCGAGCGACCACGCGATCCCGCAAAGCATCGAGAAGACGACGAAGCCGATCACCGCGACCATGAAGATCTCGCGCCGCCCGAAACGGTTGGCGAGCCACCCCGACAGCGGCGTCACGATGGCCGCGGCCACGATATAGGAAGTCAGCACCCAGTTGATCGTATCGCGCGACGCGCCGAGGTCGGCGCGCATGTCGGGCAGGGCCACGTTCGCGATGGTGGTATCGAGCACCTGCATGATCACGGCCAGCATCAGCGACGCCATGATCAGCGCGCGATGCGGCACGTTATGCGGATCGATCCCCTTGGGTTGTTTCTCTGCGGCCTCGGCCATGACTTACTGCCCCTGTTGGGTCGTGCCCGCCACCGCGGCCGAGCTGTTGGCCTTGTCGAGGATGCGCTTGTAACGCGGCTGCGAGGCGGTATCGACGGTGACGCTGGCCGAGAGACCTGCGCGCAGGCCGTCGAGGTTCGCGCCTTCGTCGAGACGCAGGCGCACCGGAACACGCTGGGTTACTTTCACCCAGTTGCCGGTCGCGTTCTGCGCCGGAAGGATCGAGAACTCGGCCCCCGTACCTGCGCCGACCGCTTCAACCGTCGCGTGATATTCGCGATCCGGGAAGGCGTCGAATTCGACGGTGGCCGACTGGCCCTCTTGCATATGGGTCAGCGCGGTTTCCTTGAAGTTCGCGATCACCCAGACGTCGCTGGTATCGACCAGCGTGAAGAGGCTGGCGCCTGCACCGACCATCTCGCCCGGTTTGAACGAGGAGGCCTGATAGATGATGCCGTCAGTGGGCGCATCGACCTCGGTCTGCGAGAGATTGTACTTGGCGTCGTTGACCGCCACGATTGCCGATTTCACCGAGGGGTGTTCATCGACCTGAATCTCGGGATTGCCGTCGAGGGCGACTTTCGCCGACGCCACTTTCTGCTTCGCGGCGGCCAGCGTGTTCTGCGCGGCTTGCGTCGCCGTGCGCTGCTGGTCGAGCGCCTGCTGCGTCGTGGTGCCGGATTTGATCAGCTTTTCCTGACGGTTCAGCTGTTTCTCCTGATAAGCCGCGTTATCCGCCGCCTGTTTCTCGTCGGCGAGCGCAGCCTTGTAGGAGGCGCGAAGCTGTTCGACCTGCAGGCGGGCCTGCGACAGTGCGGCCTCTGCCTTGGCCAGCGCCAATTCGTAGGGCTTCTTGTCGAGCTCGAACAGCGGTGTGCCTTTTTTTACGTGCTCGTTGTCATGCACGAACACCTCGGTCACGCGGCCCGAGATTTGCGAGGCCACGGGAATCCGCGCCATCTGATAGTTGGCGTTCTCGGTGCTTTGCGAGCCACCGGCGCTCAGCCAGTACCACGCGCCGCCCAGTACGATGAGGGCGGGCACGAGAATAAGGAGCCAGAATTTCGGCCCCTTCTTCTGTTTCTGTTTCGGTTGGTTTGCCGCGCTGTCCGCGGTCGGGTTCTGGTCACTCATGATTTGTCTCTGACGTGGAGGAGGTGTCTTCGGAGAGGTTACGGATGATCGCCCGCAGGGTGTTCAGTGCGGTCGCGACTTCGTCATCGCTCAGTCCGGCCAGCGCCTGTTCGTAGATGTCATCCGCGATGGAGCGCGCATTCTCGAAGGCGTTGCGCGCCTTGGCCGAGGGATGCACGAGCTTGACGCGTCGATCGTTCGGATCAGGTTTGCGGCAGACCCAGTCGGCTTCTTCCATGCGGTCGACGAGGCGCGAGACCGAAATCGGTTCGATTTCGAGCAGCTCGGCCAGCCGGGCCTGCGCCAGCGCGCCCTCCTTCTTGAGGTAGACGAGCAGCCGCCATTGCGCGGTCGTCAGGCCGAACTCGTTGGCGCGTGCCTCGAAGCGACGGCGGATCAACCGCGTCGCGTCATGCAGGAGAAAACCTAGGCTCTGATCGGGCATCCGTGGCTCCGTTGAAATTAAAGTAAGCCTCTATATTATGAGCCTGCTTATTATTTCAAGGGCGCAACGCGGAAAAATCCGCCATGAAAAACGGCGGCCCGAATGGACCGCCGTTCTGAATTCACTTGTTGTCGGAATGGTTTAGACGCCAGCGTCGATCAGCGCGCGGGCCAGCAGCGGCACGCTGTTTTTGTTGAGGCCCGCGATGTTGATACGCGAGTCGCCGACCATATAGATCGCGTTGCCTTCCTTCATCGCAGCGACCTGCTCGGGCGTGGCGCCAAGGCGCGAGAACATGCCGCGGTGCTCTGCCACGAAGTCGAAGCGGTCGGAGTTGGACAGCTTGCGCAGCTCGTCGGCGAGTTGCTGACGCAATTCCAGCATGCCGGTGCGAACCTCTTCCAGTTCGGCTTCCCAATCGGCGCGCAGCTCGGGATCGGTGAGCACGCGGGTGACCAGCGCCTGCCCGTGATAGGGCGGGAAGGAGTAGGTCTGGCGGTTGAGATAGGCGAGGTTGCCCTGAACGGTTTTCTTGGTCTCTTCCGAACCCAGAACCATCAGGCAGCCGGTGCGCTCGCGATAGATGCCGAAGTTCTTCGAGCAGGACGCCGCGATCAGCACTTCCGGCAGACGCTCGGCGATCAGGCGGGTGCCTGCCGCATCGGCTTCAAGACCGTCCCCAAAGCCCTGGTAGGCGAGGTCGATCATCGGCACGGCGCCGGTCTCTTTCAGAAGGTCCGCAACCTTGCCCCACTGCTCGAGCGTCAGGTTCGCGCCGGTCGGGTTGTGGCAGCAGCCGTGCAGCAGCACGATGTCGCCTTCCGCGGCCCCCTTTAGGTCTTCCATCATCGCGTCGAAATCGACCGACCGGGTCTCGGCATCGAAATAGCGATAGGTTGTGAAGTCCTGATCCATGAATTTCAGGATCGAGAGGTGGTTCGGCCAGGTCGGATCGGAGACCCAGATCTTGGTGCCGGGGTTCGCCATGCGGGCAAGCTCGAAGCCCATGCGGCAGGCGCCGGTGCCGCCCACGGTCGAGAGGCAGGCCAGACGATCGGCCGGGTAGCCCTTGCCCAGAACCATCTCGGCCATCGCCGCGTGGAATTCCGGCTGGCCGGCGAGGCCCGCGTATTTCTTCGTGGTCTCATTGTCCCAGACCTGCTTTTCCGCCTTGTGGATGGCGCGCATGATCGGGGTTTCGCCTTCGGCGTTCTTGTAGACGCCGACGCCGAGATCGACCTTCTGGTCGCGCTCATCGGCGCGGTATTCTTCCATCAGCGCAAGGATTTTGTCTGGCGCCTGCGGCTTGAGATTGTTCAGCATCATGCTTCTCCCGTTGCGACCTTGAGGTCGTTATACATGCCCCATTCCGACCAAGACCCGTCATAGAGCGACCAGTCGGACTTGCCGATCAGCTCGAGCGCGAGCGACAGGATCGCGGCGCTGACACCGGAGCCGCAGGTCGTGATCGCGGGCTTCGACAGGTCGACGCCGGCGGCTTCGAACAGGGCCTTGATCTCTTCTGGGGATTTGAAGGTGCCCTCGGGGGTCAGCAGCTCGCCGAAGGGCAGGTTGCGCGAGCCGGGGATATGACCCGAACGCAGCCCCGGGCGCGGCTCCGTGCCGTTGCCGAGGAAGCGCTCGTTCGGGCGCGCGTCGATGATTTCGTGATCGCCGAGCTTGCTGGCATGGGCGACCTGCGTGACGTCTTTCACTAGACCGGGGTGGCGCTGCACCGTCATGTGACGGTCGCGCACCATCGGCGGCATGTCTTCGAGCGGGCGGCCCTCGGCCTCCCATTTCGGCAGACCGCCATCGAGCACCGCCACATCCGTCTTGCCCATGAGGCGGAAGGTCCACCAGACGCGCGGCGCGGAGAAGATCGAATGCTGATCGTAGATCACGACCTGGTGGCCGTCGCCGACGCCCATTGCGCGCATGCGAGAGATGAACTTCTCGGGCGGTGGCGCCATGTGCGGCAGATCCGAGCGATTGTCGGCGATATCGTCGATGTCGAAGAAGCGCGCACCGGGGATGTGCTTGGCGTCATAGGTCGCCTTCGCATCCCGCTCCATCTGCGGCAGGAACCACGAAGCGTCCAGAATGCGCAGGTCGGGGTCCTTCAGATGGGCAGCAAGCCAATCCGTCGATACGAGCGTTTTCGGGTCATCCATCGTCATGCGCCTCTTTTGCCGGTCGGGATTGCTTAGACTCAGCGGCGCGCAAGACGCAAGGGCAGGGCGGGTAAATCCGCCCCGTGCCCCTAGTAATTCTGCTTCAGAAGGCGCTGTTTCTGGCGGTTCCAGTCACGTTTCGCCTCTGTTTCGCGCTTATCGGCCTGCTTCTTGCCCTTGGCGATCCCGATCAGAACCTTCGCGATGCCCTTCTCGTTGAAGTACATCTTCAGCGGCACGATGGTCATACCCTCGCGCTGGGTGGCGTTCCACAGGCGCGCCAGCTCTCGCTTGGACACCAGAAGCTTGCGCTTGCGCCGCTCCTCATGGCCGAAATGCGAGGCTTGGTTCAGGCTCGCGATATAGGAGTTGATCAGCCACAATTCGGCATCCTCGACCGAGGCGTAGCTCTCGGCGATGTTCGTCTGCCCGACGCGCATCGATTTCACCTCGGAGCCTTGCAGCACGATGCCCGCCTCGAGGGTGTCCTCGACGGCGTAGTGATAACGGGCCTGCCGGTTCTCGGCGATCAGCTTGGAATTGGGGTCTGAATGCTTTGCCATAGTCGCATCGAGATAGGGCAGGCAAGCGGCTCTGTCCAGTGCGGCACCGCTACGCTTGACGCCCGTGCGGTGGCGCGAAATAGCTAGGGCAGGAGGAACGCCCATGATCATTCAGATCGCCATCGGTTCGGTGATGATGCTTTTGACTGTGTGCATCGCCGCGCTCAGCGCCTGGGCGATCGAGGCGACGTTCTCGCGGCTGCATTGGTGGATGCTGCGTGAGCCGCACCGTCCGAAACTGATGCTGATGGTTGTCGTCGCCGCCCTCTGGGCCTTGGCGATGGTTACGGCGGGCGTCTGGCTCTGGGCGTTCTGCTTCCGCATCCTGGGCGTGTTCAACACGATGGAGCAGTCCGTCTACTTCTCGCTCGTGAGCTTCACCACGCTGGGATACGGCGACATCCTGCTTTCGCATCAATGGCGCATCCTTGGCGGGATGGCGGCGGCGAACGGGCTGCTGAATGTGGGGCTTCTGACCGCGCTGCTGGTCGAGGTGATCCGCCATGTGCGCAAGAGCCAGCTGGAGGCCCGGGCCGAGCGCGGCGCGAGCTGAGCTGCTGTGCTCGCGCGCGCGGGTGCGCACGCGAGCTATATATCCGTCAGTCGAGCATCAGTGCGTCTTTGACGATCCCGGTCAGCATATCGGTGACCGGCTGCATCGACTCTTCGTCATAGGAGCGGAAGCCCACCGTCACGTGATCCGTGTCCTCGGGCGTCTGGTAGACGAAGATCGTGTAGGGGCAGTACTGGAAGTTGGTGATATCCGCCTCCATCACCTCGCGCGACGTCTGCGCCGAGCAGAAGGAGAATACGTCCGCGCCGGTGAACAGCGTCTTGGTGCTGCCGACCGCGTCTTTCGTGCGCTCCAGCATGTCACCGGTATGGCTGACGTGATCCACCACGAGCCCCGCGCCGATGATTGCGTTCTGCACTGCGAAGGTGACGTTGTCGAAGGTGTCTTCGGTGGTCCAGGTATGGGCGTCCCCGGCCGTTGCCGCGCTCGCCCCCACTGTGATGACCGCCGCGAGTGCGGCGCCGATGAAGCGTTTCATCTCTCTCTCCCTTGTCTCCCGATCAGACGACTTTGCGCCGTCCGTTGATCCAGTCTCGATACTGGCGCGTATTTTTATACGTGCCTAGAGGTAACAATGTCGCTGTAAGCTCCGAAGTGTAAGCGACGGGCACCGCCCCATATGTAGGGGCAGAGAGGAGAATTCCATGCGCAACATAAGACCGAACGATCCGAGCTGGGCCGATGTGACGCCGAAGGCCGACTTCCTGAACCGCCGCCAAATCATGGCAGGCGCGGGGGCCATGGCGCTTGGCTCGATTGCCGGGCCCAGCTTTGCCAGCATCGACGCCAAGCCCTCGAAATTCTCGACCGAGGCCAAGCCGAACACGCTCAAGGAGATCACCTCCTACAACAACTTCTATGAGTTCGGCTGGGACAAGTCCGACCCGGCGAAATATGCCGATCAGCTGGTGACCGACCCGTGGTCGATCGAGATCGACGGTATGGTCGACAAGCCCGGCTCCTATCCGCTCGACGATTTCCTCAAGCCCGTGACGCTCGAGCAGCGCATATACCGCTTCCGCTGCGTGGAAGCGTGGTCGATGGTCGTGCCGTGGATCGGCTTCGAGTTGTCCAGCCTCCTGAACCGCGTGGGCGTGCAGCCGTCCGCGAAATACGTGGCCTTCCAGACCCTCTACCGTCCCGAGCAGATGCCGGGGCAGAAACAGGGTGGTATCGACTGGCCCTATGTCGAGGGGCTGCGGATCGACGAGGCGATGAACCCGCTGACCATTCTGGCGACCGGGCTCTATGACGAAGAGATGCCGAACCAGAACGGCGCGCCGGTCCGCCTGATCGTGCCGTGGAAATACGGCTTCAAGTCGATCAAGAGCATCGTGAAAATCTCGCTGACCGACAAGCAACCGCCGACGACGTGGAACCAGCTTCAGCCGCGCGAATACGGCTTCTATGCCAATGTGAACCCGAAAGTGGATCACCCACGCTGGTCGCAGGCCACCGAACGCCGCGTGGGTGCGGGCCTCTTTGCCGGCCGTCAGGAGACGTTGATGTTCAACGGCTACGGTGACGAGGTCGCGCAGCTCTACAAGGGCATGGACCTCGCGAAGTATTACTGATGATCAGCGCAACCCTCTCCGCCCCGATCAACACCGCGCTGCGTCGTGTGCCCAGCTGGGCCGTCTATCTGGCGGGGCTGATCCCGCTGGCATGGGTGGTCTGGCTGACACTGACCGGCGGCATCGGCGTCGATCCCGTGAAAGCGATCGAGCATCGGCTGGGCAAGATCGCCCTGTGGTTCCTGATCGGCGGGTTGGCCATCACACCGGCGCGCCGATTCCTCGGCATTAACCTGATCAAGTATCGCCGCGCGATTGGCTTGCTGGCCTTCTTCTATGTGGCGCTGCACCTGATCGCCTGGGTGGTGCTGGATATGGGGATGCTCTGGGCACAAGCCGCGGCGGATCTCATCAAGCGCCCCTACCTCTTCTTCGGCATCACGGCTTTTGTGCTGCTGATCCCCTTGGCGGTGACGTCGAACAACGCCTCGATCCGCAAGCTGGGGAAGAACTGGCGGCGGATTCACATGCTGGTTTACCCGGCGGTGGCGCTCGGCGTGATTCACTACCTCTGGCAGATGAAGGTGATTTCCAGCGAGGGTTGGCTCTGGCTTGGTGTTTTCGTCGCCTTGATTGCGGTGCGATTCCGTTCGTTTCGCTGGTGACTCGGTTGGTTTGGTTTGCTGCCCTTGGGGCATGGTCCTCAGGAGGTTTCGCGGGGGTGGGTGATTTGCGCAAGATTCTTCCCTGCGCTGGTTTGGTGTGAATTGGGTGCATTTGCGGTGGTGTTGAAAGCGTAGCGATTTCAGTGAGTTGGTGAGTTCTTTCGAGAAAAGTGACAGTTTTTCGAAAAAGGCACTTGCGACTCCCGGGAGTGATCCGTAAATACCGCCTCATCGAAGCGGCACACACCGCAACGGGGCGCCGGAAGGGATCGCAAGAGACTGAAGGCGAAGGAAATTTTGGAGATACGGTTGGCAGGCGGCGCCCCAAGAGATTGAGGCGAGGCCGGTTGATTTTGTCTCCGCGCTCTTTGACATTGATAGATATCTGAAGAGATATGCGGGCGGTTTGGTCGATGATCGATGCGGACCGGAGCATATC